>PWGJ01000052.1 GCA_003554445.1 Candidatus Nealsoniibacteriota bacterium | reverse complement strand
CGTAATTTCTTCGCCTTTTCCGTCAACTACAACCTCTTTCATAACCGGTTCGGTTTTACCTATCACATAACCCAATTTAACGAACACTTCTTTTGCTTTTCTCTTTTTTAAATAATCGATTGCTATCTTGCGAGCAATATAAGCTCCACTTCTGTCAACCTTGGTTGCATCCTTTCCGGAAAATGCCCCTCCACCCACCGGAACTCGTGGACCATAGCTATCAACAACTATCTTCCTACCTGTTAGACCGGTATCAGCTCTGAAGCCGCTTACAGACCAATCCCCGGCCGGATTCGGTATTATCTTACAACTTTTAAAATTCATTCTCTCTATAAACGGCTTATTTTGAGAGATCCACTCATTAACCATTTGCCATAAACAATCAGCTTTAATGTCAGCGGCACTGAGAACAATATTATCAACTCTATTTTTTGAAATAGTTACTTGTGACTTGGCATCAACCTTTTTAAATTTGTAGATAAATTTTAGTAAATCTCTAGCCAAAAGATATTCTTGAGGAATCTTAAATTTATTTTCATTACAAGCGTACCCTACCATTATTCCCTGGTCTCCGGCCCCACCGTGATCGACCCCATTTTTAATTTCTTTACTTTGAGGAGCTATATTGACTTCAATATCAATTTCATCATCATAACCACAATCTTTATATACTTTTTCAGCAATACGCTTATGGTAAAGAGTTGCCTCGGTATTTACCTCACCGGTAATTTTTATTTTTCCGTGACCTCCCATAACCTCAATAGCAACCCTACTGTTTTTATCCTGCTTTAAAGCTTCATCCAAAATTGAGTCCGAGATTTGATCACAGACTTTATCCGGGTGAGATGGGCTGACGTATTCGGCAGTTTTCATAATTTTTTCTTAATTAAAAAATCTCCCCTACAAAGGAAGACAAAGACCAACTTATCTTTCCCTTGCGGGCTGGATTTGGCACCTTCTTTCAATCCGAAAGGGTTGCCGGGTGGATCAAAAAGCCAGCTCTCTAACCACCGCTCTTGATAATTTATTTAATTTTTATTTTACTCTTTATTTATTCTGAATATCTCATAAATTGCAAAAAGTGCAAAACCAATTCCCAAGCCTATAAAAAGCCCGGAAACTACTTCACCATATAAAAATCCAAAACCGAGTCCGGCTAAAACTCCGGCAGGAATAAAAAGACCGCCGGGAGAATCATCGTCCTTTCTAATTTCTTCTTTAATTTTTTTAATAATCTCATCTTTCAGCTCTTCTTTTATTTCTTTTTTTTCTTCTTTTTCCATAGTTTTAGAATTATTTTTTAAAGTTATCTTTTTTATATACCAAGCGGATTTATTTTGCAATAGCTAATCTATATTTCTAAAGACCTCTTTTAAGTTTTTTTCCGATTGCTTTAGAAGCTCCCTCTCCTCTCTGGATATATTCAAATCAAATCTCTTTTCAATTCCCTCTTTGCCGACAACCACCGGCAAGCTCAAAGCGATATCTTCAACCCCACAACTTCCCTGCGGGTCGTGAGAGACGGGCAAAACTCTTTTCTTATTAAAGAGAACCGTTTCCGTTATCTGAGTTGCACCCGCCGATATGGCGTAGTAGGTAGCTCTCTTTCCGGCAATAATTGCATAAGCGGCATTCTTTGCCTCCTCAAAAATATTCTCCTTTTTCTCCTTGGAAAGATCCGCGAACTCATCCAGAGCGACATTACCGATTGTTGCCGTAGACCAAAGAGGCAGTTCACTATCTCCATGCTCACCGACTATGTAAGCGTGTATGCTTTGCGGGCTGACTCGTAATTCTCTACTCAGTAAAAATCTAAATCTGGCCGAATCAAGAATGGTTCCCGACCCAATTATTTGATCTCTTTTGTCCGGATGTCTCTTTATCGCTTGATAAGTTAATATATCAAGCGGATTAGTGAGCATCAACAAAGTTATATCAGGATTAACCTCAAAAACTTTCTCTACAACTTCGTCTATTATCGCTTTATTATTTTTAATTAAATCCAGCCTGGTCTCTCCTTCTTTCTGCGAAGTTCCACAAGCTATTATCGCTATTTTGCTATCCTTGATATCATCATAAGTTCCTTTTTTTAGTTTGGTATAACCCCAAAAAGGAACCGAGTGCTGTAGATCCATAACTTCCGCTTCGAGCATGTTTTCATTAATGTCTATCAGAGCAACCTCCTCCAAAATATCCTTTGACAGAAGACTGTAGGCGGTAGTACTTCCCACTAAACCGGCTCCGATAATTGTAGCTTTTTTCTTCATGGTAATCTAATTTAAGATTTCTTCCGCCTCTTCAAACAGATATCCGATTCTGCTATCTCTAACTTCGGGTCCGAATTCCTCCTCAATTTCGATAAAGCACTCAGCAGACTCTTCAGTTAAAACCCAACCACATTCATCATCAATAAATTGACAGCCGGCATACTCCAAGCATTCAGCTCCGGGTAAGTGTTCGCAGGTACTTTCCATGCTCTCCAATTCACAAAGCTCTCCACTGCATCCGCTGACAACACACTCATCAGCAACCTGCAAACCATCTTTAACTTCTATGCTACTGACAATTCTTTCCACTTTTTTAATATATCCTACATCGTTGGGATCGATTATAGAATAACTTAAAGCTATAACTTTGTTTTCAAATTGATAAATGAAATAATTAATTTCATTTCCTAGTCCCCCTTCGACAACAAATTCATAACCCTCAAATTCACTTAATTCCGTCTCTTCCGGATCACTGATTGCATCCAAAATCTCCGTTTCTCGACTAAAGATATCTTCAGTGACGGCTTCCAAATCATCATCATAAAGATCAACGAACAAGGTGAAGCCATCGGTAATTTCAGTCATATGGCTGTCCGGACCGACGAAGGTAACCTTCAACCGGCCTTCTTCATAATTTATCTCCGCCTCTTTCGGGATCTCAAGAGAAATTCCCAGCAAATCACTTTCATAACTTTCTTCTTCAGGGAATTTTAATTCTCCTTCCGGATCGACAATTTGAATTCGCATTGCGTTAGCCTGTTCGGGATATGTTTCCCTAACAAAACCGGTATGCCAAACTTTGACCTTATTTCCGGTGCTTAAGTTTTCAAAATCGATTGATTGCCCTTCTTGATCAATGACCTCCAATTCATCAATCAAACCGAATCTGACCGCTCTACCATCCAAATCATTTACACTTTCAAAACTGTCTGCTTTAAGACCTTCGGCAACAAGAAAGCTTGTGTCCGTAATTTCATAAATAACTCCTTCAATTAAAGGGTCTCTTTCTTCCTCCTCTAATCCATAAAAAATAAAGACAACGAGCAGCAGTAAAATAATTATAATTATATATTTTAGAGTTTTTTGAACCATATTAATTATTTAATTAATCTATTTTAATTTTAGCAATTATTATTAAAAAAGAAAATGAGCACTTCTCAGTGCTCATTTTCTATCTATGAATTTGAAAATAAGATTACTCTTCTTCTCCTTCCTCTTTTTCTTCTCCTAATTCCTGAGCTCTTTCCTTAAGATTTTCTACAGCTTCCATGAAGTCAACATGATCGTCTCTAAAGCTTCTTAAAGCATTAAAAGCTCCGGTTCGAATATCTTCAGGATCCTCAAGGTCTCCTAATTCTTCAAAGTAACTTTTTGCTCCTCTTTCGGGAAGTTCTTCCCATAGGCTTGTCGCTTCTTCTTTTAGGTTATTTAGCTCTTCTTTTTCTTCCTCGCTTAAATCCTCATCATCAAGATCAGCTATAAGCGCCTCAACTTCTTCTAATCTCTCGGCATGTCTGTCGGTTGCATGCTCGTTTATTATATCTAACCCTTCAGGCATGCCTCTAAATCTTTGTGCTTCACTAGAAGCTTGATCAGCCAGTTCATTGAATCTATTTTTTGCTTCTTCCACTCTCTCTTTTCTTTCTTCCCTTAATTCTTCGGCTCTTTGCATGGCCATCTCCCTCACTTTTTGACCAAACTCATCACCCTTCTTTTCACCTTCTTGCCTCATCTCCCTCACTTTTTGACCTAAATTGTCTCCTATCCTCTCCCTAACATCTTCTTGAATTCTAGATGTTGCTTCTTCAATACCATCCATAACATCTTGAAAGTTGCCCTGCTCTTGTCCATAGGTAACACCTACAAAGAAAAGGGAAAGTAAGAGTGTTGTGATTATAAGTTTTTTCATAAACCTTTTTTATTAATTAATATTTTATGACCTTTTCGTAATTATTACTTCTAAAAAAAATAAGTCAAGATACTTATAAGATGTTTTCAATGTAACTCTTAAACTCAAGTTGCCTTTCTATATTATTAAAAACCTCCACTGCTACCACCTCCCCGAAAGTAAAATCCGGCAACTCTTTCAGGTAGTCAAAACTGGACTTATCTTCAACAAAATGTAGATCTTCCTTGTTTTTCGGACAATATCCACTTACATGATTGCATTGAAACAGCTCACTCTTATCTCTTCGGTTATAAACATAATCGTAATCTATAGTGCCTCTATCCTTCTGTTTTATGTAGTGAGAAAGGTCAACACAAAATCCGCCTATCTCCTCAACTTTTACATTCTCATTAACAATATCATCAGTGCTCATCTCCAAATAAAGATCTTTTTCAAACCCTTTCCATTTCTCCAGATAACTAAATCCACTTTCGTGAATAGTAAAATAAGTTGTATTAAACTTTTTCTTTAAAAACTTCAGCTCCCAAAGATCCATTTTATTTCTGATGTGAACAAGAGGAATCTCACTTATACTACTCTTTTTGAGTTTATTATAAATCTCTCTCCTTTCCGGTTCGGAAATCCTTTGAACAAAAAGAGGTATTTCAAAAATTCCGGATTCTTCAGCTTCTTCTATTTTGCTTTCCAATTCTCTAAAACTATTTCCGGTTATCGAAGGATATATTTTCATTTCAAGTTGTATCTTAGTTTCTTATAAATTTCACTAACCCAAAAGACTGATGAAGCAAGAAGCGCAATTATAAATATCTCCCAACCACTTAAGGGGTGAAATTGAAATGCATCACGAATTCCGGGAGTCCAAATAACGGCAAGTTGAAGAATAATTCCGGCTAAAAATCCTAAAACTATATATTTGTTGGTTAAAAACCCAATTTCAAATATTGATTTTCTAATTGATCTAAGATTTACCGCATTAAAGAGTTGAGTGAAAGCAATAACACTGAAAGCTCCGGTTCTAGCCTTTTCTATTGAGTAAGCCTGAAAATCATTGAAAATTAATAGAGCTAGTCCAGCCATAAGTACGGTCATGATAGCAAAATAAGGGATAATCTCTTTGGTTAGAATGTTCTCTTCTTTTTTCCTCGGAGGTTTATTTAATACATCTTCATGAGCCGGCTCTAAAGCGAGAGGAACACCCATTACACCATCAGTTACTAAATTAACCCATAAAATTTGAGTCGGAAGAAGAGGTAAGGGAAATCCTATAATTATCGAAGTGATTATTGTTCCTATCTCACCGAAATTACTGGTAATTAGTGAGGAGCTCGCTTTTCTGGTATTTTCAAATACGGTTCGCCCTTCTTCTATGGCGTTAACAATTGAGGCAAAATTATCATCAGCTAAAACAATCTCTCCGGCTTCTTTGGTTACATCGGTTCCCATTATTCCCATTGCGATTCCGATATCAGCTTGTTTTACAGCCGGGGCATCATTTACCCCGTCTCCGGTCATTGCAATTATTGCTCCTTCCTCCTGAAGAGTTTGAGCAATTTTAAGCTTCATATGTGGAGTGAGCCTGGCAAAAACATTTACATTTTTAACCTTATCTCTAAATTCAACCTCAGACATTTTTTCCAATTCCTTCTGGCTTACAGCTATCGGATAGCCCTTCTTTTCTTTAACTATTCCTATTTTTTTAGCTATTGCAGCAGCGGTTTTTTTGTGATCTCCCGTAACCATAATTACCCTGACGCCGGCTGATTCGGACTTTTCAATCGCCTCTTTTACTTCCGGTCTGGGAGGATCAATCATTCCCACTATACCGACTAAAACCAATCCCTCAATCATATCTTTAGCGACTCTTTGCCTTCCGTTTTCAACCGCCCCGTAGGCTAATCCTATGGCTCTCATCGCTTCATCGGACATCTTTTCCATCTTGGAAATCATCTCCTCTTTTTTCTTTTTAGTTAACTCCTTTTTTTCTCCGTTTTCTAAAATATAATCGCATTTTTCTATTATCTTTTCAGGAGCTCCAACAGTATAAATTTGCTTTTCATCTTTCAGTTGCACTAAAGAGGCTCTAAGCTTCATATCGGAGTTGAATGGCATGTCATCCAGTTTCCGCTCATCTCTGGAAACTATCTCTTGCCTTAATCCCGCCTTTTCCGCCAAAACGACTAAACCTCCCTCGGTCGGATCGCCGATTATCTCGTATTTATCCACATCATTTTTTTCATGCGAAAGTTCCGCTTGATTGCAAATCTCGGCAATATGTAAAAGCTTGTCCAAATCATTATCTTCAAGTGGAGATATTATTTTATTATCAATATAAAACTCACCTTCCGGATTCCATCCCTCTCCCGTAACTTTAACCTCTTTTTGAGCCAAAATCACTCTTCTTACCGTCATCGTATTTTGAGTCAAAGTTCCGGTTTTATCAGTTAAAATATGGTCGGCTACACCCAGGGTTTCCGTTGCAGGAAGTTTTCTTATAATTGCATTTCTATCCGCCATCCTCGTTGCCCCAACAGCTAAAACTATAACCGCTATAGCCGGAAGACCTTCGGGGATTCCGGAAACTAAAGCGGCTATGGAGGCAAAAAGAGGTTCTTCAAAAGCTTCCAATCCGTCACTGATACTGACTCCTTCCCGAATTACGGACAAAATAAAGATTAAACCCGCCCCACTGAATGCAAAAATGGCCATCTGCTTAGCAAGAACCGAAATTTTTTCTTCAAAGTGGCCTCCGCTTTTTTCTATTTCTCCTATATCCTTGGCTATTTCACCAAACACGGTATCGTCTCCGGTTGAAACCACCAACCCTTTAGCTTTTCCGCCGGCAACAAAAGTACCCATCCAGGCCATATTCTTTCTATCGCCCAAATCAACACCACCCTCCAAAGCTTCTGTCATTTTTCTTCTGGGTGTAGATTCACCGGTAAGAGCGGCTTCTTTGGTTCTAAAATTTCTTACATCAATAAGCCTTACATCAGCGGGAATCTTATCTCCTTCTTCCATAAAGACGACATCACCGGGAACAAGTTCTTCGGCGGGAATCTTCATAAGTTCGCCGGCTCTAAAAACCTTAGTTTTAGGAACTATCATATCCATAAGAGCATCAACCGCTCTTTCCGCCTTGTATTCTTGAATAAATCCTAAAACGGAATTTATCAAAAGTACGGCCAAGATAACATAAACATCAACCCATTTACCAAAGATAGCTGCTATTAAAGCAGCGGCAATAAGCACATAAATTAATCCGTTTTTAAATTGATCAAGAAATATTAAAAGCGGATGTGTGGAATCCTCCTGATGTATTTTATTGGGACCATGCTTTGAGAGTCTCTTTTGAGCTTCTTTTTTTTCTAGTCCATCCGGGCAAGATGAAAATTCTTCTATTATTTCTTCAACTGATTTTTGATAATCCTCCATATTTATTTTATTATTTCACCTTTTTCTTCCCTCCATTTTTCTATATTTTTATGATGACCGGAAAGCAAAACTTCCGGAACGGACCATTTTTCTCCGTCATCGGTTGTAAAAACTTCCGGTCTACTGTACTGAGGATATTCTATCATTCCTTTATCTCTAACCCTTTCTTCCAAGAAGCCTTCATTATCTATTCCGACAACGCCGGGTACGAGCCTGGAAACGGACTCTAAAACGGCCATAGCCGGTATCTCTCCTCCGATTAGTACGTAATCACCTATTGATATCGATTCATCGGCTATATGAGTTTTCACTCGTTCATCAACTCCTTCATAACGCCCACAAATCATAATCAATTGATCAAGCTTCGAATATTCTGTTGCTTTCTTTTGGGTGTAATCGGTTCCCCGGGGTGTAAAGAGTATTACTTTGCTATTTTTCCCTTCAAGTCTTACATCTTTAACTGCTTTGTAAATTGGCTCAACCTTCATTACCATACCTCTTCCTCCTCCGTAAGGCTTTCCGTCCACGTCACCCCACTTGTTTTCTGAATATTCTCTGAGATCATGTATGTTAATTTCAATTAAATCATTATCCTTAGCCTTTTTTATAAGGCTTTCGGAAAAATAAGACTTAAAGATATCCGGAAAAATTGTAATTATTTCAAATCGCATTAAATCTAAAATTAATCTTTAATTATTACTCTGACTTAATTAATATTGTTTTATTTTAACCGTTTTTTGTTAAAAAGTGAAGTTTATACAAAAAGCGATGCCGTAAACCGGCATCGCTTATAAAAGTCTTTAAAATGACTTCAAACTATATTTTGATGTCTTCAAGACCTTCGCTGTCGTCGTCCTTGGAGTTTCCTCCACCGGATCTTTCATCGGGTTCTACGATCTTCAAGTTTACTCTAGCTTTATTCTTGAGACCGATGATTCTTACCAAGCTTCTAATAGCTCTGGCAGTGGAACCTTGTTTACCGATTACTTGACCCATGTCATCAGCGTGAACGTGGAGAGAAAGAAGGACACCCATTTCGTCAACTTTTCTTTCTATTT
>PWGJ01000004.1 GCA_003554445.1 Candidatus Nealsoniibacteriota bacterium | reverse complement strand
CCGGGTCTTTTCTTACTTATTCCCTTTATAGATAAAATGGAAAGGGTGGATTTGAGAATTATCACTCAAGACGTTCCGCCTCAAGAAGTAATAACCAAGGATAATGTTCCGGTGAGAGTCGATGCGGTCGTTTATTATAAGATAATCGATCCCGAAAAAGCGATGATAGAGGTGGAAAACTTCAGAAAGGCGACGTCGGAAGTGTCACAAACAACTCTAAGAGGAGTGGCGGGTGCTTCGGAATTGGATGAAATTCTTTCGGAAAGAGAAAAAATCAATGATAAACTTCACGAGGTAATAGACAAAGCTACCGACCCCTGGGGGATAAAGGTTACTTCCGTAGAGGTTAAACATGTTGAGGTTCCGGAAAATATGCAGAGGTCAATAGCCAGACAAGCGGAAGCGGAAAGAGCGAAAAGAGGAAAAATTATTCTGGCTGAAGGTGAGTATCAGGCGGCTCAAAAGTTAAAAGAGGCGGGAGAAGTTTTGGATGCGGCCCCGATAACATTAAGATACTTGGAAACTCTCGCCGATGCGGCCAAGGAAGAAAATACGAGTATATTGTTCCCGGTAGAGCTTATTGAAATGTTTCAAAAGATACAAAAAAGAGATGAAGATGAAAGAGGAGAGTAAAAACGGATTTTTTGGAGTTTACAAACCCGCAGGACCAACTTCTCATGATATTATAGATGAATTGAGAAAAATTACCGGTATAAGTAAAATCGGGCATGCGGGGACGCTGGATCCGGCCGCAAAAGGTATTTTAGTTGTAGCAGTAGGACGTCAATACACCAAAAAAATTTCAAAATATCGTAACAGTGAGAAAGAGTATAAGGCAATTATCGAATTGGGAAAAGTTAGTGATACGGATGACAAGGAGGGAAGAATTAAAGCGGTTGATGTTCAAAAAATTCCCAAAATCGAAGAAGTAGAGAGTAAATTAGAAGAATTCACCGGGACAATTGAGCAAATTCCACCCGTCTATAGTGCAGTTAAAATTAATGGAACACCAAGCTATAAACTTGCTCGAGAAGGAAAAGACCCCGAACCTCCGGCAAGAAAAGTAATCGTTAAAGATATCGAGCTCATCAATTACGATTATCCCAAGATTGAGCTTAAAATAACCACCGGTCCCGGAGTCTATATCAGGGCAATTGCCAGGGATTTAGGGGAAAAACTAGAAACCGGCGGGCTTCTTGCCGATCTTGTAAGAACTAAAGTTGGAGAATTTAATTTGAAAAACTCTTATAAATTAGATGAATTAAAAGAAAAAAACCCTACTTAATTCAAGTAGGGTTATAACCATTATTTAATTCAATATCAAGATTGATTTCTATATTAAATTCGTCAATCCTTTTTTCAAGGTGGTCAAGAGTTATTTTTTTAGCTATTTGGACGATTTTATTATGGGTGGCATTTTCAAAAAAGTCTTCTTTTTCTATCCCATGCTGTTTAATTGTTTCTTTTTCTTTCTCCCACATTTGTTCGAACTCTTTGAAGTGCTCCTCTTTATTTTCTTCAAATTCTTTTTCAGCCTCTCCATAAAAGACTTTGAAAGCTAGAAGAGTTACTGCACCACGAATCTCGGATTCTTCGATCAATCTGTCAAGACTAAATAGATATTGCGGCTTATCCTTGCGGTATTCACGAAAAGTTTTAGTTATATCTAAATCTATTAACTCTCTATCTAAAAATCTCATATATTCATGTGAAATTCTATTACGATCAACTGCAGAATCCTCTTTATCATAGTAATCTTCAGTGAGTATTTCTTGTGCCCTTCTTCTCTCTAGATAGTCGTGAAACTCTTCTTTTCTCAAGCTTAAATTATTTTCCTGAAGTAAACTCTTAGCAGCTTGATGTTTAATAAAGTCTTTAACTATTTTCACTCTCTCTATTTCTATTCGCCCTTTGTGCAATTCTGCAACACCTTCAGTAGTCTCTTCGTCAACAGGGTACAGGTCTTTAACAAAAAGAAGTCTGTTTTCGTATTCAGAATAGGTGAGATAATTGTCATCAACTTGAACAGCTACCTCCTCTGTAAGTGCAGGAGCGCTGACCACCAATAAGATAATAATAATGAAAAGAACTACGCGCTTTAACATGATTATCCCTCCCTCTTTTTTTATAATACAATTATAATAATGAATGTCAAGAAAAAACCCCGTTTTTTTAAGCAAAACGGGGCTCTTTTTTTGTGATCAGGGCTGGAATAAATCCTCCGGCCCTTCAAATTGTACCTTTTCGACCTTACTAAATTGTAGTACAGTCATTTTTAATTGTTTTTTCAAACTGGTGGCTTTGTAAGATCCACCGGAAGTAAATCTATGCGGATCGGAAAGTTTGATGGTCAGCAATTTGTCTTGAAGGTTAACCCCCACTAACTGGACATTTTTGTTTTCACTCCATTCTGATTCAAAACCTTTTTCCGACTCGGTAAATTCTATCCTCAGCAGGGTTTTTATAGCTGAAGTTATTGGTGCTTCAGAATCTACCTCTCGATAAACCGGGAAAAACGGATAATTCGTTAGAGTCTCTGACATGCGGTAATTCGTAGTGAATATCGGCACCATCTCAGTTCTACTACCACTGCCAGCATCAACGTTAGCTTGACCGAGTAAAACAATAAGTAAAAGTAAAAGTACAATTAAAATCTTTTTCATTTTCACTACCTCCTTATATTTTATTATAGTATATAAATAATAAAAAGTCAAAGAAGGTTGAAGTCGAAGTTAGTAAGTATTATAATTGATAAACATGTTTGAAAAAATAGAAAACTTCAAAAATTTAGAAATCTTACAACATTCTTTTCTAAATAATACTCTTTTTGAATACGTTTTATTCGGAGCTAGTTTTTTAGCTCTCTTTTTAGTTATTAAGATTTTTGAACAATTTTTACTTGCTAAATTAAAAAACAGACAAAAGAAGATAGGGGAACCGTCTTTAAAAAAAGTTTTTCTTGATTTCATAATTTCGATAAAAACGGGACTTTATCTCTATCTGGCTTTTTTTGTCTCTCTTTCAATCCTGGAAGTTGCCGATGGGTTGATGACTTTTTTAACCGTTATACTCGCCGTTTGGGTTACTGCAAGGGTAATGATCGGAATCCATCTTTTAATCGATTACACCCTAAATAAGAGGCTTCTGGATGACGCTGACCCCGGAACGGAGGTGGCAGCCAAGAATATGGGTACGATATTCAAAGCTTTACTTTGGATATTTGCCGTACTGCTGCTTCTTTCCAATTTTGGTGTAGAGGTAACCTCATTAGTGGCCGGTTTGGGGGTAGGAGGTGTAGCGATTGCTTTTGCTCTCCAAAATGTATTGGAGGATCTCTTTAGCTCTTTTGCCATCTACTTTGATAAACCTTTCACCGTTGGTGATTTTATAATTGTCGGTGACCAGATGGGTGTAGTTGAAAAGATTGGAATTAAAACGACCAGAATAAGAGCTCTCCAGGGTGAAGAAGTCGTGATTTCTAATAAGGAACTTACAACCGAAAGAGTTCACAATTTCAAAAAGCTGGAAAAAAGGAGAAGTCTTTTTGAGTTCGGTGTTGTCTATTCAACCGATACCGGCAAAATGAGAAGGATTCCTGATATGGTTAAAGAGATTATTGAAGATAAAGAAAGAACGGAATTCGATAGAGCGCACTTCAAAGGTTTCGGAGACTCCGCTTTGGAATATGAGGTTTCATATTACGTATTGTCTTCAGAATTTAAAGAGTTTAGAGATATACATGAAAAGGTCTTATTGGATATAAAAGAAAAGTTTGAAGAGGAAGGAATCGGTATGGCCTTCCCAACCAGAACTGTTCATTTATTTAATAAATAAATATGGCATCTTTTTTTGAAAGGATAATTAGTGCTTTAACCGTAATTGACCCGCTCCTTTTGGAGTTGGGTATTATTTTGGTTTTGGCAGCAATTTTAGGAATTATTCTTAAGGCATTAAAACAGCCTCTTATTTTAGCTTATTTAATTACAGGACTTATAATCGGGGCTTTGGGTTTTTTTGATATTGCTGAAAGAGAAGCTCTGGAATTTTTTTCAAACCTGGGCGTAATGTTTTTACTTTTCTTGGTCGGTTTGGAGATGGATTATGATTCAATAAAGAAGGTGGGTAAAACTTCTCTGGCCATCGGTTTGGGACAGGTCGCCTTTACCGCAACGGGAGGATTTTTAATAGCTAATTTCGTATTCGGGTTCGAACTGATTCATGCCGCTTATATCGCTATAGCTTTGACTTTTTCGAGTACGGTAATAATCGTAAAGCTACTTTCGGATAAAGGTAATTTAACCAGTTTGCACGGAAGAGCGGCAATAGGACTTCTTTTAGTGCAAGATATGGTTGTTATCTTGATATTGATTTCACTTAACGCTCTGGAGGCCGGGGGAGATGTCGGAATCGGTCCGGTAATGCAAATTATAGCCGGCGGAGTTGCTCTCTTTATGGTTATGATGGCATTGGGTAGAACTGTTTTTCCTTACATATTCAGAAAAGTAGCTCACTCTCAAGAACTTTTATTTTTAGTCAGTTTAGCCTGGCTTTTATTTTTCGCCGTAATAGTTAAAGCGACCGGATTTTCAATTGAAATTGCCGGATTTTTGGGTGGTGTCGCTCTTGCCAACTCGGCTCAAAAATATCATATCGCCAGCAAAATAAGGCCCCTTAGGGACTTCTTTATTTTAGTATTTTTTGCCATACTGGGTTCGATGATGGCGGTTTCCAATTTGGGAGGAATGATTGTTCCGATAATTGCTTTTTCCATGTTTGTTCTTATAGGTAATCCGATAATCGTAATGTTTATTATGAAACTTTTGGGCTACAAAAAAAGAACAAACTTTTTAACGGGTGTTACCGTAGCACAAATTTCGGAGTTCAGCATGATTTTTGCTACTTTAGGCCTTACTTTGGGTCATATCTCTGATCAGGTTTTTGCACTTATTGCCGCTGTCGGCGTGGTAACGATTACGCTATCAACTTATCTCATACTTTATGCGGAAAAGATTTTTGATTACATTTCCAAACCACTTTCATTTTTTGAAAAGGAGAATACGATTGAGGATATGGAAAGTGATCCGGATCCGTCAAAACCGATAATACTGATTGGAGCACACAGAACGGGAGAGGGGATTATGAATTATATTGACCCCGAAGATCTACTGGTTATAGACTTTGATCCGGTTGTTATAGATGAACTGAAAGAAAGAGGGGTAAAACATCTCTTTTCGGATATAACCGATCCTCATGTTTTGGAGTATATAAATTTGAATGATGTTGAGGTGGTGATATCAACGAGCCCGAGTTTGAAGGATAATCTTGACTTGATAAGAAGATTTAAAAGAAAAAATGTGGGCACAAAAATCATTGTTCGAGCGGAAGAAAAAAGAGAAGCTTTGGAGCTTTATGACGAAGGAGCCGATTATGTGCTTTTGCCCCATTTTGTTTCCGGACAATATTTGGGAAGTATAATCGATCCGGAATTTAAACTTGATAGATTAAAAGAGCTTCGGGATATCGATTTGGAATTTTTGACCGGAAAAGATAGCTGAATTTTAACTATTCATTTTAAGGAGGAGTATGAATTTTATTTTCTCGGAAATAGAAAACTTTCTTGGATATTTAACGGTGGCAGATCCGTTATTTTTGGAGTTAACCGTGATCTTGATTTTAGCTTCCGTTTTGGGAGTTGCATTGAAGAAGTTGGGGCAACCCTTTATATTGGCTTATTTGGTAACGGGCTTAATAATGGGGCTTTCCGGATTTTTTGATGTTGCCGGCAGAGAAGCGTTGGAACTTTTTTCGGCTTTGGGAATAATGTTTCTTCTTTTTCTAGTCGGCTTGGAAATGGATTATGATACATTGAAAGCAATCGGTAAAAACTCTTTGATTTTAGGGCTGGTTCAGATGTTTTTTAGTGCGGTAACCGGCTTTTTGGCTGCTTACTTTTTGTTCGGTTTTTCAATTTTAGCCTCGGCTTATATTGCTGCTGCCCTCTCATTTTCAAGTACGATAATAATAATTAAATTGCTAACGCAGAAGGGTGATGTTGACAAATTGCATGGAAGGCTGTCAGTGGGACTTCTACTTGTTCAGGACGTAGCGGTAGTTTTTATTTTACTCTTTTTAACGATTTCCGAATCCGGAGAGTTTTTTTCGGGAGCGATCATTAGGATTTTGGCAGTCGGTGTCCTGCTTTTTGGGCTAATGCTCGCTTTGGGTCGAATAATTATACCCGTTGTTTTTAAAGTTATTGGAAATTCACAAGAACTTCTTTTTCTAACAACTTTTGCTTGGCTTTTGTTTTTCGGTTTAATGGCTGAGTCAATTGGATTTTCAATTGAAATTGCCGGATTTTTGGGTGGTGTCGCTTTAGCTAATTCTTCAGAAAAATATTATATTGCCAACAAAGTCCGTCCTTTTCGTGATTTTTTTATTTTAATATTTTTTGTTACAATCGGCTCTTTAATGGCAATATCGGATTTCGGTGGAGTTTTTCTACCTGTACTTTTTTTCAGTCTTATGGTGGTAGTTTTAAAACCCTTAGTCGTAATGTTGACTTTGAGACAGCTGGGATACACTAAACGAGTTAACTTTTTAACTGCGGCTACTATTCCTCAAATTTCCGAATTCAGTCTTATTTTGGCATATCTGGGTTTTTCCATGGGGCATATAAGCAATGAAACTTTTACTTTAATTGCTTCCGTCGGTATAATTACCTTTATTCTTTCAACATATTCAATAATGAACTCGGAAAAGTTTTATTTGTCTCTTTTTGGTTTTTTAAGTTTTTTTGAAAAGGAAATTCCTCTTGAAGAAGAAAAAAAGGATTCCGAGGTTTCAAAACCTGTCGTACTCATAGGTGCTGATAAAAGTGGAAAAGGAATAATGGATTACCTAAACCTGGAAGATCTTTTGGTTGTCGATTTTGATCCGCTGGTGACAAAAAGGTTGAGAGACAAGGGAATAGAATGTATACTTTCAGATGTAACCGACCCTCAACTTTTTGATTATTTGAATTTTGATAATACGAAAGTAGTAATATCGACCGATCCACGAACGGAAGATAATTTGAATTTAATTGAAAAAATTAAGGATCGGGATAAAAATATTAAAATTATCATCAGAGCGGAAGGCGAAGATGAAGCAAGAAGATTATATGATCAAGGAGCGGACTATGTCCTTCTCGCCAACCAGATCACCGGACAACACTTAGGGAAAATTATTAACCCGAATTTTGATTTCAGCGGATTGGAAAGATTGAGAAAAATTGACTTAAAACTTATAAATCCCAAGAACAATCAATGAATATTTTTTCTAAAAAAATAAAAAAATACACACTTTTTTCTTTGCTGATATTTTCTATTTTTGCTGTTTTGGGTGTAGCTTTCAATTGGGCCCGACCCGAAGATGCCGATCTTCTGTTTTCACAGATAGAGCAAGAATTCTCATTCATAAGAGATTTCAACTTTATACAAACTTTTTTATTTATTTTTGTGAATAATGCTTTCGTCATTACTCTCGCTGTATTCTTGGGTGTCTTATTCGCTTTCATTCCATTACTATTTTTAGCTGTTAACGGGTTTGTTTTAGGACTTGTCGGCGCATATGTCTACCCGATTTTGGGATTGGAAGGGTTGATTTTAAGCTTGGCCCCCCATGGAATTTTTGAATTAACCGCTTTTTTCATCGCTTCGGGTATGGGGATATATATGGGGCTTTTAACCATATCTGAAATTAAGGAAGGACGTTTATCCATTAAAAAGGTTTTAAAAAAAATAAGAAGATTAAAATTTCCCAATAAGAATATCAAAGATGCTTACAAGGTTATTTTTTCAGTATATTTAAAAATCATAATACCTTTGTTATTTCTTGCAGCTGTAATTGAAGCACTTCTAATTTTTATGTTATGAAAGCGATTACTCTGATATCCGAAAAAGAAGATGGATCGATGAATAAAGTTGAAAATATAACCGATTATTTAAATAAAAAAAAGATTGATCCTGATAAATTTGTTCGGGCCGAACTGATTCACGGCAAGAAAATTGAAATTGTGAATAGTCATGACGGAGGAACTGTGATTAATGGAGTTGACGGTCTAATTACCACTTCCGATTGTGTGCTGGGAGTTACGGTTGCAGACTGTTTGCCCGTATACATTAGTTCAAAAAGAGCAGTCGGAATTTTACATGCCGGTTGGAAAAGTTTAAAAAGGGGTATTATAGAAGAGGCGATAGGTAAAATTACCGAGATTGGAGAAAGGAAGGAGGATTTAGAAGTATTCATAGGTCCGTCAATTCAATCATGCCACTTTGAAGTTAAGGATGATTTGGTTGAAAAATTTTCGGATTACGATAATTGTTTTGAAAATAGAGATGATAAAATATATTTAAATCTACAAAAGGTCGCAAAAGAAAAATTAAATTCAAATGGAGTAAAAAACGTTAAAATTTCCAAAAGATGTACATATTGCGACGATCGTTTATTTTCTTATAGACGAGATAGAAAAATTAATAATATGTTGGCCGTGATAAAGCCGATATAATAATATGCGAAAAATTAAAAAAGCCGTTATTGCCGCTGCGGGATACGGAACCAGGTTTTTGCCCGCAACCAAAAACCAGCCCAAAGAGATGCTTCCGATTGTTGACAAACCGATTATTCATCACCTTGTAGAAGAGGCGGTTGATTCCGGAATTGAAGATATCATAATCGTTACCAGAGCGGGACAGATGCCGATGGAGGATCATTTTGATTCCAATACGGAACTTGAAAATGAATTGAAAAAATCGGGTAAAAATAAGAGGTTGAAAAAGATAAAAAATATTCCACATATGGCTAACTTCGCTTATGTCAGACAGCACTCGGGATACCCGTATGGAAATGCTACTCCGCTTTTATGTGCAGCCCCTTTAATTGATGATGACGAGGCATTCGTTTACATGTTCGGAGACGACTTAACTTTATCGGACAAGCCGGTTACCAAGCAGCTGATCGATGTCTATCAAAAGGAAAAACCGACTGCCATTTTGGGAGTTCAGGAGGTTCCCGACGAGGAAGTTGAAAGATACGGAACCGTAAAATACAAAGATGAGTCTAAAAACTATGAGATAGAGGCCGGATATGAAAAACTTCCGGCTAAGGATGCGCCTTCAAACATGGCTCTCTTTGGAAGATTCGTATTTTCTTATGACATTATAAAACAAGCTAAAGAAACTCCTACGGGTAAAGACGGAGAACTTTGGGCTATGGATATAGTTAATGATTTAGCTCAAAAAGGTAAAAGTATTTTAGCACAACCGATCGAGGGTGAGTGGCATACGACCGGAGATCCACTCAGATACCTAAAAACCTCGGTTGAATTTGCATTGCGCAGGGATGATATCGGAGATGAATTCAAGGAATATTTGAAAGAAAGATTTAAATCTTGAAAAGACGGAATTCATATGCTAGGATTCTATGGAGGTTTGGTGATGGCTCGGAAAACGGGCCGTCACTAATCGCCATTATTATTTAAAAGTAAAATGCGGGCTCAACCCAAGTGCCCGTTTTAAATTCCAAGAAATATGTTTGACAAACTAAAAAAGGTTAATGAACTGCGAAAATTAAAAAATAGTTTAAAAGATGAAAAGATTGAAGTGAAAAAAGATGGAGTTCGTGTTAAAGTAAACGGTCAAATGGAAATTGAAAAGGTCGAAATCAGCCCTGAACTTACAAAGAGAAAACAGGAGGAAATTTTAACCTCTTGTATTAATGATGCACTAGGAAAAGCTCAAATGAAGGCTGCTAAAAAAATGTCAAAACTTCAAAATTAATGCAAACGCAAAAGTTTAATAAGTTAAATGAAGAAGTTATTGAGCTAGTTAAAAATAATGCAGTGGGAGTAATTCCGACCGATACGATTTACGGAATCATCGGGTCGGCTTTATCGCCCCGTGTGGTTGAAAGGATATACGAAATCAAGGAAAGGGACAGAGATAAACCGATGATTGTTCTTATAGCCTCTGAGCATGATCTGAGAAGCTATTTTGATATTGACCTTCCCGAAAAATTTAAAAATATCTGGCCGGGAAAAGTAAGTCTAATTGTCGAATGTGATAAATTCCCTCATATCCATCGTGGAGGAAATAGTATTGCATTCAGAATTCCGGATGATTCTAATCTAATTAATTTTTTAAAAGAAGTCGGTCCCATAGTAGCTCCGAGTGCTAATATTCAGGGAAGAGATCCCGCCTTAAATATTAAAAAAGCCGAAGATTATTTCGGTAATGAAGTTGATTTTTATGTTGATGCGGGCGTCAAAAAATCAAAACCTTCAACTTTAATAAGGTTAAAAAATAATGAGGTGGAAATTTTGAGAGATGGAGCGGTTAACCTAAAGTCTTTCCAATAAGATCGATATTTCCTTGCAAAAACTGTTTTGATGAAGTCTTTTTTTTGCCTTCAATCTGCAACTCTTCAATCAACAAAAAATCTTCGCCGGTCTGAACGGCGATTTTTTCATTTGTACCCAAGTAAGTCTTTCCGGGTTGTCCGAAGGGACCGTCTTCGGTTATTTTTTGGACATCAGCTTTGTGTATTTTTACAATTTTTCCGTTCAATGTACTATAAGATCCGGGCCAAGGATTATAAGCTCGGATTTGCCTTTCTATATCTATCGCTCTATCCTTCCAATTAATTCTTCCGTCCTCCTTGGTTAGCAGCCCGGTATAAGAGGCTTTTGATTCGTCTTGAGGTTGCGGATCAATCTTATTTTCGGTCCATTTCTTTATAGTTTTGGATAAATATTTTCCACCGAGTGTTGATAATTTATTTTCCAAGCCCTTGTAATATTCGTTTCCGGTCAAATCTATCTCCTTTTTACTTAAAATTGGTCCATGATCAATTTTTTCATCCATTAATATTATTGAAATTCCGGTCTTTTTATCACCATTTAAGATTGCAGCCTGTATCGGAGTTGGTCCTCTATATTTCGGAAGTAGGGAAGGATGAAGGTTGAGGAAGCCGTGCTTCGGTCTTTCCAAGAGCTCTTTTTCAATTATTCTTCCGTATGCGGACACCACTACAAGATCGGTTTTTCCAATAACTTCTTCAAGACTATTGTTGATTTCGAGACCTTCTTTTATCGCTATCTTTTTGACGGGAGTTGGTTTGCTCTTTTGACCTCTTCCTTTGGGTTTGTCTTTAGGTGTAACTACCGAACTTATTTTAACTCCCTCCTTTAAGAGAGAATTTAAAGTTCTTGCACTGAAGTTTGAGGTTCCGGCAAATGTTATGTGCATATTTTTATTCTTCTTTCCAATTTATATCCTCTTCTTTTCCTGCAAATTCAAACCATTCACCTTGACTGTCTATAACGTACCATTTTCCTCGTGATTTAATCATTTTATCTCCTTTATAATAAGGCTTCTTTTCTTTTTTCTTCGGCTTTAAGTTGTCCAATTCGGGCCATTTTTTAAAGACGGTTTCTATGGCATAGTCGAGGTTTCTGGAATTTGCCCAGTCGGCCACCTTTTTGACGGCTTTTTTGGCTTCATCCAGAGATCCGGCCAGTTCAATTAGATCCTTTGCCGGCTTGGTATATCTGGAATATATTATCTTCTTTTTTCTTGCACTTTTTTTAATATCTTCCAAATCAAGACCTTTTGTTTTAAAGTAATAATTAACCAGCTTTTGAATATCGCTTTCTATCTTTTTTTCAAGTCTGGCTTTTTCTGAAGAAGTGCAATCCAGGTCTTTATTTTCTAAAAACTTTAAAAAGTAACGAATTGTTCTTATATAATTTTTTTGTGTCTGTTTGCTGATGATGTCACCCCTGGAGTTTTTTTTGTTTTTCAAAAAAGATATATAATTTTTAATATCTTCCTCAGTTAATTCATTCGGTTTTATATTTTCCAAATTATTTGCAAGTAGCCATCTTTTAAATTGACTGAGATGTCTTTCGTGGCAATTTAAAGTTGATTTGGAAAGGTTGGAGTTTTGAATACTTTTCAAAAAATCCGGAAAATAATTAATTATTTTTTTACATTCCTTCATATTTATCGGTTTCAAATTTATATATCTTATAATTTTTAGTCAAGTCAATTCCTGCCTTCCTTAAAGCTAATTTTAACTGCTTATCCGGAGAATCGATTCCCTCAATGCCGGGTAAAAGCAGGCCGGTTTTATTTCCTGATTTTACAATAATCCCTTCTTTTTCAGGTTGCAACAACGGTATATTTTCAGGGATCTTTGAATCACTGACCGTCATAACTTCCCTTGGTTCTTTTAAGATATTTACTTCATAACTAAGCTCGGGAAGTTCACTCTCTTTTATACTCTTAAATCTAGGGTCTCGGCACGCGCTTATCGAGCTCGAAACGATCTGCTTTACTATATTTTCCTCGGATTCAATGGTTCCCATACATCCCCGCAAATCACCTTGTTTTTTTATGGTAATAAAGACTCCGGAGCTTCCATTGTTAATTTTTTGAGATAGCTCTTCAGGAGGGTCAGGAAAATTTTGCTCCTTTACATAACTTTCAACTGTTTTTTTAACCAAATTAATTATTGCTGACATAAGATTTTATTCTATCGTACTCTTGTTTTACCAGTTTTCCATCATATTCGGCAGCATGATCCGATGCTCCATGATATCGAGGAGCTTTTTGATCCAGGTGAAGATTTAATACATTTTCCTTCGAATTATAATAGATGTGAAATCGTGGGAATTTACCATTGCGCAATGGTCTGGAAAAAGAGAGTTGATTTTTTCTTGATTTTTTGTCGGGATGGTATCCCAGTCTTCGCATTAAATAAGCTATATTCCCGTCAAATTTTTTAAGTCTGATTTTCATTTTTAATTAAATATTGAACTACTCCGTAACCGACACCGAATGGACCTTCGTATGATAGTACTTTTGATTCATAATCGATGTTTGAAAGTATTCCGAGCAAGACTAAAATTGATCTGTATCCGCACTCCGCTGCTTCATCGATTAGCTTTTGATCAATCTCCAAAATCTTTTTAGTCTCCTCTTTTTTTAAAAGCTGAATTAATTTCTCGTCAAACTTTTTGCCTTCTTTTGAAAAGCCGGCCGGAGCGAACGGAGTTAACTTGTGGGAAAGGTCTCCGGATGCTATTACCCCGATATTTTTTTCTTCCTTTTTAATCAATTCGAATATTTTTTTTCCGAAATCAAAGTGCTTTTTTCTACTTTTTTGGGAGTAGGTAATCGGCACAACTTTAAAATCGGATCGCTTCTCTTTAAGAAAGTAAAGAGGAACCGAGGCACCGTGATCCAGATTACCGCTTTGAACTTTTTTTACGTCTTTTAAATCGGTTAATTTTTCTGCAAGCTCCGAGTCTCCGTCAAAACTGAGAAGAGCTCCCGGAAGTGAACTGGTGAAGCATTCGGCTCCGGATATATTGAATTTCTTTTTTGAAGAGGAGCCGTGAGGTGTAATTATAATTACGGTTTCGACCTCTTTTTCGTCAAACCCTTTTGCAATTTTTTCCATTGCGTCTACCGTATCGGCTACTTTCGTCAAATCTTTTTGGTTTCCGACGCCCGGAATTATGATAGGTGGATGAGGAGTTACGGCTGCAAAATTTAAGCTCATTTTAATTAATTAGTTTGACTTTTCGATTGCAATCTGGACAACAATCTTTTTCGTCAAATCTTTTTGTTTTATAATTTTCTCTTTGAATAACTGTAAAGTTGCATTTGGGGCAATGGGTATCCGTTTTACCATTTACGACATTACCTTGATAGACGTAGTTCAGGCCCGCGTTTTTTGCAATCCGATAAGCCTTTTCCATTGTCTCCATCGGAGTATCTGGGATATCTTTCATATCTTTGGAAAAGCGACTTGAAAATCGGGACAGATGCCAGGGGATATCTTTATCTAAGTCGGCAATAAATCGAGCCATGTCAGTTATTTCCGAAGTATCATCGTTGTAACCCGGAATAAGCAGTGTCGTCAGCTCCAACCAGGTGTCGTCATCTTTTTGTATCTTCTTAATTGCATCCAAGACGGGCTCCAGTCTTCCATTACATACATCCTTGTAAAAGTTTTTCGAAAAACTTTTTAAATCAATATTTATCGCGTCGATATACGGCAAAATCTTTTGCAGAGACAGGTCCGAAAAATAGCCGTTTGAAACCCATACGTTTTTAATTCCCTCTTTCTTTGCTTTTGTCATTATATCCAAGGCGTACTCCAAAAAAATAATCGGCTCACTGTAGGTGTAAGAGATTGATTTTAATTTTTTATCTTTTGCGATTTTAACTATATTTGCGGGAGATAACCGTCTTCCGTTTATATCCTCCTTTTTTTTCTGGGAAAGACTCCAATTTTGACAATTTTTACAGTTAAATGAACATCCGGGGACTCCCAAAGACAAACTTTCAGTTCCCGGTAAAAAATGATAAAGAGGCTTTTTTTCAATCGGATCGATATTCAGAGCGGCTACTTTTCCGTAGTTGCAAACTTTTAATTCCCCGTTTTTGTTTTGTCTCATTTTACATATTCCGAAACCACCCTCATCGACAAGACACAGATGTGCACAATTTAAACACTGCACCAATTCATTTTCCTTCTTTTTTTGCAATAAAGCTCTTTTCATTACATATCATTTTATCATATTTTAGAAAAAATTAAATATAAATTAATAAAAATTTAAAATTAAAAAACAATAAAAGTTGAAATAAT
The DNA here is from genome assembly GCA_003554445.1 of Candidatus Nealsoniibacteriota bacterium. Taxonomy (GTDB): domain Bacteria; phylum Patescibacteriota; class Minisyncoccia; order Minisyncoccales; family PWPS01; genus PWPS01. The sequence continues at coordinate 19,203 of PWGJ01000004.1, read as the reverse complement.
TGAGGAGCTGTTACATAATTGAAAAGAAGAGATAAAAAAATATGCCAAGAGTCTTTATAGCAATTAATTTGCCAAAAAAAACAATCGGAAAATTAGCTGATAAGCAGAAAGAGATTTCACTTGATTTCGACAGCGATCCGGTCAAGTGGGTTTCTTCCGATAATTTACATATAACTTTAGCTTTTTTAGGTCAAATTAAAAAAACGGAACTAAAGTCAGTTGAAAGAGAAGTTGAAAAAATTAACTTTAATTCTTTTCGAGTTAATACTGATGAGATCAAATATATTCCGAATAGGAGGGAGGCGAAGATGATTTGGGCAATTGTGGAAGATAATAAAAAATTACAAGAATTAAAGAAACGAGTGGAGGATGCGTTAAAGGGGTCCGATACCAACTACAGCCCCGATCTTAAAGAGTTTAAACCTCATATAACTCTGGGTCGTATCCGAACTTTTGAATTTAAAAAAATTTCCTTGGAAGAGATCCCTCTTCTGGAAGATCAATTCATTGAAGATAATTTTGAAATCGAGTCATTCGAAATAATGGAAAGCAGGCTGAAAAAGGGCGGACCCGAGTATAAAATTATTAAAAGTATTAAAAGTAATAAATAATGACCATACATTTTGTAGGAATAGGCGGTATCGGAGTTTCAGCTTTAGCAAGACATTTTCTTTTGGAGAAAAATAAAGTTACCGGTTCGGATTTGTCCAAAAGCAAAATTACTGAGGACCTGGAAGAGCTCGGAGCAGATATTACTTATCGACACAGCAGTAAAAACATCAAAAAAGAGACTGATCTTGTAATTTTTTCTCCGGCAATTCCCGAGGATAATCCTGAAATAAAAAAAGCAAAGAGTATGGAAATCGAAACCAGAAGTTATCCGAAAGCTTTAGGAGAACTGACAAAAGACTATTTTACGATTGCCGTTTCGGGAACTCATGGAAAAAGCACCACTACATCAATGGCTGCGCTGGTTTTGGAAGCCGGTTCATTGGACCCGACTGTTATCGTGGGAACCAAATTGAAAGAATTTAATGATTCTAATTATCGAAAGGGTAACTCCGAAATTCTTTTAATTGAAGCTGATGAGTGGCAGGGGTCACTTTTGAATTATCATCCAGATATAATAATTCTTACCAACTTAGAACTTGAGCATGTCGATTATTATGAAAACTTGGAGAAGCTGCTCGAAACTTTTCAAAATTATGTTGACAGATTGGATGAAAACGGAGTTGCAATCATAAATAATGAGGATGAAAACTTGATGAGGTTAAAAGTTAAACAAAAAGTTAATTATTTTTCAAAGGAAGATTCGATTGCTGAAAAAGTAAAAGAAAAAATAAAAGTTCCCGGGGTTCACAATCTTGAAAATGCATTGGCTGCTTACAGGCTTGGAAAAACTTTGGAGATTGAAAGTGATCTTATTCTGGACGGATTGTCAAAATATGAAGGGTCTTGGCGAAGATTTGAACAAAAAAAGATACAAATTAATCAAAAGAAGTATGACTTGGTTCTTGATTATGCTCATCACCCCACGGAATTGAAAGCAGTTTTACAGGCTGCGAGAGAAAAGTTTGAAGAGAGAAGAATATGGGCGATATTCCAACCACACCAGTATCAAAGGAGTATGCACTTAAAAAAGGAGTTTGTAGAGGTTTTTAAGTCATCTCCGGTTGATAAACTTTCCATTGTTGATATTTATAGTGTTCCGGGAAGGGAGAAGGAGAGTATTAAGGATAAAATAAGCTCAAAAGCGTTGGTAGACGAGGTAGAATCAAGCAAAATTGAATATTTACCCGGAAATCTAAAAGAGATATCCGGCAAAATAAGAGATAATTTGCAGGGGAATGAATTAATAGTTATAATTGGGGCAGGAGACATATATAAGGTGGAAGACTTTTTAAAAGGTTAAAAATCAATTTAAAAATATCATGGAGTGGTTAGTCATATTGATAGTAATCTTAATTGTCATTATTTGGTACGTAACCAAAGGAGATTTAGAGGATGTGGATGAAGATATGACTCCGGTGGATGAAGAAGTGACCCCGGAGAGTGAAAAGGAGCCGGAAGAATCTTCTTTCAATGACTCTGAAGAAGAAGATGATGAGGATTTCGAAGCCTCGGAATCGGATGAAGAAGAAGATAAATAGAGCTAAACAAAAAGCCACCTTGTTTTATGGTGGCTTTTTAAATTAAAATTAATAAAGTGAATTACAAGATTTTGTAGCGAATTAAAAAATGAAAATAGAAAACAAAACTTTAAAAATAAGAACTGAAAAATGTCTTGAATTTATTGACATAACCACTGAAATTAAAAATTTTGTAGATAAAACCGGAATCAAGGACGGGTTGGTAAACGTACAGACAATGCACACCACGGCAACTCTTCTCCTTAATGAAAATGAACCTCTTTTAATTGAAGATATAAAGAAAAACTTGGAAGAAGTTGCTCCCCGGAAATCCGATTATAAGCACGATAATTTTGATGTTCGAACCGTAAATATGTGTGATGATGAATGTGCAAATGGACATTCTCATTGCAAAGCGGTTTATTTAACTCCGACCAACACCATAAATCTAATAAATGGGAAATTACAACTCGGCACGTGGCAAAGAATTTTTTTACTGGAACTGGACAGATCCAGAAATAGGAGAGTTCAAGTACAAATTTTGGGAAAATAACTTTGACTGTCAGTCTCAATATGTTATTCTTAATGTCAGTAAAATAAATTAAAAAAATATGGATATTAAATTAGAAGACAAAGAAAATTCTAAAAAGGAGTTAAAGGTGACGATTCCGTTGGAGGAGTTTGAAGATTATGTTGATCAAGCAGCTCAAGCCCTCTCCAAAGAGATGGATATTGAGGGATTTAGACCCGGAAATGCTCCCAGGGAGGTTGTCGAAAACTCAGTCGGAAAAGAAAAAGTTTGGCATGAAGCGGCACATATTGCAGTTGAAAAAAGTTACCCCGAAGCCATTCAGAAAAATGATTTATTTCCCATATCACAACCGGAAGTTGATTTCATTCAGTTGGCGCCGGGCAATGATTTGGTCTACAAGGCAAGTTTTTATGTAATGCCCGAACTTGAGCTTCCCGATTATAAAAAAATAGCTTCTAAGATTGCAGATGAAGAGGTAGAAGATGTGGAAGTTGAGGATAGTGAAGTGGAAGAGACTTTGGAGAGGATTCAAAAATCGAGAGCCGTTTCCAAACAAGTTGACAGAAAAGCAAAAAATGAAGATGAGGTTACCGTCAGCTTCACGGGAAAGGTTGAAGATGAAAAAAGAATTGAAGAAGAAGATTTTGAGTTTGAGTTGGGAAGCGGACAATTTAATGCTCTGGAAGGATTTGAGGATGAAATATTGGGAATGAAAGCCGGAGAAGTTAAAGATTTTACCGTTTCGATTCCGGAAGAAAGTAACAATAAAGAGTTAGCCGGCAAGGATATTGATTTCAATTTGGAGCTAAAATCAGTATCGGAGAAGGAAATTCCCGAGTTAACAGATGAGTTTGCTGAATCGCTTCATCCTAATGTTTCCAGCTTGGAAGAGCTGAGAGAAAAGATTGAGGAGGGAATTCAATCCGAAAAAGAAACCGAAAAGGAAGAGAGTTTAAAGATGAAAATCGTTCAAAAACTAATTGAAAATACTGAACTTCAAATACCCGACATTTTAGTAGAAAGAGAGCTGGATAATATGGAAAATAAAATGCAAAGACAGCTTCAGCAAAGTGGAGTAACTTTTGATGATTACTTGGATCAAATTGATAAAAGCAAAGAAGAGCTTCGTGAAGAATGGAAAGGTAAGGCGGAAGACAATGTAGCTGCTGCAATTATTCTTCATAAGATTTCGGAAAAAGAAGAGATTGAGGTTAGTGACGAAGAGGTGGAAGAAGAAGTTCAAAAGCATCTACGACACACCGGTCAATCAGCTGAAAACCAAAACGAAGAAAACTTGAAAAGATTACGTTCTTATATTCACGACATTAAGAAAAATCAAAAGATATTTGACTTTTTGATGGATAAATAGCTTGATTACTTCTATTATTGTGCTACATTAATGTTATAAGGAGGGGAGGCTAATGGATAGATGCCATCTTTTTAATTTCGGATGTCGTGAGGTGATCGGTCTGGATAGAGGCATAAGTTGTCTGGTATTTACTTTAAATTTTTTGGGAGTAAGGACCAGATCCAGTTGTCAAGGACATATGGATGAATCGAGATATAATTTTCCTTGGATTTATATCTGCTCAGAGGATGTGGAAAAGTTGACCCCTTATCTTGAAAGGTATAATAGATTTGCAGAAGTAGAATGGAAGGTTTCTTTACATCTTCCCACGGCAGTTTGGGTTGTTAGACCTACAAAGATAGACAGAGGTCCGGTAAAATTACAGAAAGAAGCAGTTTACCTATCTATTTTTCTCGCTGAACAATCGATCAAAAAGGAGCACCTTGTATAGGTGCTCTATTTTTTTGTAATTTTTAGTTAATTTTAGTATAATTAATCAAAATAAAATTTATTAAACATGTCAAAAGTACTTATAGTTGAAGATGAAAAAACTCTTGCGCAAATGTATAAAGAAGCCTTCAGCCAAGAAGGCTTTGATGTTTTTTTAGCCAACGGAGTTGATGAGGCTCTGGAAAAAACTAAAACCAAAAATCCGGATTTAATTTTATTGGATATTTTACTTCCGGGTGAAACGGGTATATCGTTTTTAATCAAATTAAGAAAGCTCGATTCGGATATAGCGGAAACTCCGGTTGTCGCTTTTTCAAATTATGATGATCAGGAATCAAAAAAAGAAGCCTTCAATCTTGATGCAAAAGAGTATTTAATTAAAACTGAAAATACTCCAAAAGAAATACTTGAAAAATCAACTAAATATTTAAAAAAATAAAGATGAAAAGAATATTAAATGAAGATACGGTAAAAAAGGTAGGTGAGAAAGTTTCGGTTTGTGGGTGGGTTGATTCAATAAGAGCTCACGGCAAAATATTATTTTTGGATTTAAGAGATAGATCCGGTGTTTTGCAAATTGTTGTCAATCCTAAAGAGATCAATAATGCGGAAGATTTAAGAGGGGAGTGGGTAGTTGAAGTTGTTGGTGAAGTAAAAGAAAGGCCTGAAAATATGATAAATCAAGAAATAGTTACCGGAAAGGTAGAGATGAAAGCGGAAGCTATAAAAATCTTAAATCAAGCGGAGACACCTCCACTTCATGTTGCCGGAGATGGGAAGGAGATCAATGAAGAGGTGAGAATGAAGTATCGTTACATTGATATACGCAGAAGAAGAATGCAGAGAAATTTAAGAAAAAGACATGAGGCCGCTCATTTTTTTCGTAAATTTTTAACTAAAAAAGGATTTATCGAGGTTGAAACTCCAAATCTTACCAAATCAACTCCGGAGGGAGCCAGAGACTTTTTAGTTCCCTCAAGAAAACAACCGGGTGCTTTTTACGCATTACCTCAAAGCCCACAGCAATACAAACAATTATTAATGGTGGGAGGAGTGGAGAGATATTTTCAATTTGCTCGCTGCTTCAGGGATGAAGATATAAGAGCGGATCGGCAGGCCGAATTTACCCAACTTGATATGGAGATGTCCTTTGTTGAACGTGAAGATGTTTTGGATCTGGTCGAGGAGATGTTCATAAAAGTTGTTGAAGAGGTTTTCCCGGATAAAAAAATAAAAGAAAAACCGTTTCCGAGAATCAGCCATGAAAAGGCTATGAAAAAATGGGGTAGTGATCGCCCTGACTTGAGAGATAATGAAGATGAATTAGCCTTCGCTTTTGTGGTTGATTTCCCGATGTTTGAAAAATTTGAGAAAGGCTTTAGAGCTGAACACCATCCTTTCACAAAGCCGGATGCATCAATTGATGAAATAAAGAAGAATCCTGAAAAAATCTCAGCATTTCAGTATGATTTGGTTTTGAATGGTGAGGAGATAGGTGGGGGGAGTATAAGATCACATGACCCGGATATATTGGAAGCTGTTTTTGAAGTTCTGGGACATGAAAAAGAGGAGATAAGGGCAAAATTCGGACATCTGCTGGACGCTTTCAAATACGGAGTTCCACCTCACGGAGGAATAGCTTTCGGATTTGAAAGATTTTTAATGGTTTTACTGGATGAGGAGAATATAAGAGAGGTGATGGCATTCCCGAAAACGGGTGACGGAAGAGGTCTTATGATGGGTACTCCATCCAAAAATATAGAAAAAGATCAGTTAAAAGAATTACATATCAATGTTTTGGAAGATGATGAAGAGTAAAAAAGCAATAATTTTTATTTCGGTTTTGGTTTTGGTTTTTGCTAGTGGTTACTATGTTGCTAGTTCAGAAAACCCGGAAAAGAATGAAGACCCCATAATTCGTGAGAGAGATCCAGATAAAGACAATAATTCATCAATCGGTATTGATGAAAATTTAATATTATCAAGAAACAGAGGGGTTGAAATTCCTGAAATTGAGGCGGAAGCTGCTTATTCAGTCTATTTTAGTGATGGTGAAAAACAGGTACTCTTCAGCAGAAATAGAAATAAACGACTTCCGGTTGCAAGTATAACTAAATTGATGACTGCTTTGGTAGTTTATGAAAACTATGATCTTGATGAGTCGATCGGTATTCCCGATTCGGAATTTTTTACTAATGAGCATTTGAATGATTTACGTGTATTTACGGACACCACTTACGGCGAAGTTCTTTATCCGTTATTACTGGAATCGAATAATAGTGGAGCGTATGCGGCAGCAACCGCACCAGATGATCTTGACTTTGATGATTTCATTTCACTCATGAATGAAAAAGCTGATTATTTGGGAATGAATAGAACTGTTTATCATAATCCCAGTGGGCTTGACACCGTGCGCGGAGTTAATTTATCTACCGCAAGAGACACAGCGAAATTAATTGAGGAGCTTTTGGAGATACCGGAATTTTGGAAAATTATGCAAAAGCCGAATTACCGAATTTCTTCTCATCGATCCGATTTGTATTATCAAGTCGATACCACTAACAAATTCTTGGATGGAACTTATTTTTCTGAAAAGCCGGATTGGTACGAAGACATTATAGGGGGAAAGACCGGTTTTACTTATCGAGCGATGGGATGTTTGGTGATGGTTCTGGAAACTGATGACGGTTATGTGGTAAATATTATTTTGGGTGCCGATGGAAGAAATGAAAGATTCGAAGAGATGGAAGCGCTTATCGATTGGGTTTATCAAGCTTATGAAATATAAAAAATATAATTTATGGATCCGGCAGTAGTAAATATTACAAAGGTTTTTGTTTTGGGGGTTATTTCATTTGTTTTTACTTTTCTCGTCACGCCCGCCTTAACTCATTTCATGTATAAAAATGAACTCTGGAAGAATAAGGTTAGAGAAAAAGGGATAGACGGGAAAGAGCTGAAAGTTTTTAAAAAACATCACTCTGAAAAAGAGACGAGTGTGCCCAGACTGGGCGGTCTTTTGGTTTGGATACCTCCATTGATTTTAATATTCTTTTTTTACGGACTTACTTTTTTGTCGGATAACTTCTGGATTGAAAAACTTAATTTTTTAAGTCGAAATCAGACATGGCTCCCTTTATTCACATTGGTTGCAGCGTCAATAATCGGACTTACGGATGATATTTTGCAGATTATAGAAAAGCCGGAGAATGGATTTCTTAAATTTATGTTTCGCAAGATGAAAAGATATATCGGAGGTGGTCTATCTCTTAAATATAGAATTTTTTTAGTGTCTCTAATTGGAATAATTGGAAGCTGGTGGTTTTATTTTCGTCTCGGCCAAGATAGTATATTTATTCCCGGAGTGGGACAATTTTATTTGGGAATTTTATTCATACCGTTTTTTATAATTGTTATGCTGGCTACATACAGCGGTAGTGTTATAGATGGCCTCGATGGTCTATCGGGAGGAGCTTTTGCGGCCATATTTACTGCCTTCACAATTATTGCGATTGAGTCGGGGATGATTAATTTAGCTGCGTTTTGTTTGGTTTTAGTAGGGAGTATGCTGGCCTTTTTATGGTTTAATATTCCTCCGGCACGATTTTACATGGGGGAAACCGGAATATTGGGACTTACTACGACATTGACCGTTATTGCATTTTTAACCGATTCGGTTATCGTTTTACCGATAATAGCGATACTTTTGGTTATTGAATCCGGATCTGTAATCTTACAACTTTTATCCAAAAAATTCTTAAAGAAAAAAATCTTTATTGCCGCACCCATACACCACCATTTCGAAGGAAAGGGTTGGCCTTCTTATAAAGTAACCATGCGTTTTTGGATTATAGGTGTTTTTGCAGCAATAATAGGAGTAGTTATAAGATTAATGGGTTAAATTATGATTGATCAGCTTAAAGAAAAGAAGATACTGATACTCGGTTTCGGGAGAGAAGGGAGGGACACCCTTGAGTTTTTTAAAAGAAGATTCCCGAATAAAAAAATAGGGATTGCGGACAGAAAGAAAAAAGAGGTGGCTCAAAAAAATGTAGAAACTTATTTTGGTGAAGGATATTTGGATTCAATTAAGGATTATGAGGTTATAATCAAGTCTCCGGGGATTCCTTTCTCTTTAATTGAAAAATTTTCAGATAATAGAGTAATTACCAGCCAGACCGATATTTTTTTAAAAGAGAAAAGAGACAGCGTTATAGGAGTTACGGGGACTAAAGGGAAGAGTACAACATCTCTTTTAATACATAATATATTAAAAAAAGAGCGTAAAGATGTGTATCTTCTGGGAAACATAGGGGAGCCGGTATTGAATTTTTTAGAGAAGAGCGGAATTTTTATATATGAGTTATCCAGCTTTCAACTACAAACCACTAAAACAAGCCCCGGAATTGCTCTTATCCTTAATATTTTCAAAGATCACTTGGATCAACATAAAAACTTTAAGAGATACAGAGATTCGAAAAAGAACATTCTAAAATTTCAAAAAACAGGTGATAAATTGATCTACAACGAAAAAGATCCAATAATTTTGGAGATGATTAAAAGCTCTAAAGCTGATAAGATAGCTTTCAATCCCGAGAGAAGAATAAAAAACTCAGCAGTTTATCTGGAGCCGATTTTAAAAACTGTAAAACTCTTCGGTGTTTCCGAAAAAAAAGCTCGAAAGGTGATTAAAAAAAGCTCCTTTTTGCCGCATCGTATGGAATTGGTAGGGGAGTTTAGAGAGATAAAGTTTTTTAATGATTCGGCCGCCACAATTCCGGAAGCGGCAGCACAAGCGGTTAAAAACACTAAAGCGTTGAAGGCTTTAATAACCGGGGGAGTTGACAAGGGTGGAGACTATGACGTTTTAGCTGAAGAAATTGCTGAGAGTGGGCTTGAGCTGCTTGTGCTCTTTCCTGAAACCGGCAAGTATGTAGAGAAAAAACTAAGGAAGATAACAAAAAATCCACCAAAAATAATCTATGCTGACAGTATGAATGACGCTGTGTTAAATGTTTATGAAAATATATCATCCGGAAGCTGCCTTCTTTCTCCTGCATCTTCCAGCTTCAATATGTTTTCAAGCTACAAGGATAGAGGTGATCAATTCAAAAAATATGTGAAAAAGTATGGTAAACAATAGAGAAAACCCGGATATAATTTTATTGGTAACGACTTGTTTGATCGTTCTTTTGGGGTTTATAATCTTTACCAGTGTCTCAATGGCCAGGATGGCCGAAATTACGGAAAGCTTTGAAGAACTAAATTTAGGATATTTTTTATTTCGACAGTTCGTGTTGGGGGTTCTTCCCGGTCTTCTAATTGGATTTTTGTTATATAAAGCTAAGTTGGAACACATTAAAAAATGGGCTCCGGTTGCTTTGGTGATTAATCTCATAGTGGTGACTATGGTTTTTATTCCCGGACTAGGTCAAACGATAAGAGGAGCTACCAGATGGCTTTCAATCGGGGGAATATCTTTTCAACCGAGTGAATTTTTAAAATTAACCTTTATAATATATTTGGCCAGCTGGCTTTCAAACAGAACGGTAAAAGATGATAATCGTCTTTTTTCGGAAACATTATTAGCTTTCGGTGCAGTTTGTGTTTTAATAAGTGGATTAATCTTATTGCAGAGGGATTTGAGTACATTAATAGTTATAATGGCAAGTGGTTTTATGATGTATTTCACCTACAGAACACCACTTAGTCATATTTTATTACTGATTATAGGGGGAGTTGCCGGGCTTGCGTCTTTTATCGCTCTTTTTCCTTACAGATTAGAAAGAGTGAAGGATTTATTGGGTTCGATAACGGATCCGGAAGGAGTCTCTTATCAAGCTCAGCAGGCTCTCCTGGCTATAGGCTCGGGAGGGCTTTTCGGTTTGGGATTCGGTGTAGGTCACCAAAAATACGGATTTCTTCCCTTTGCAATGAGTGATTCCATTTTTGCTGCCTATGCGGAGGAGGCCGGGTTTATTGGAAGTTTACTTCTAATTTTACTTTTTTTGATATTCGCATGGCGAGGTGTTAAAATTGCAAAAAGAAACAAAGATAGTTTTTTCAGTTTAATGGCTGTCGGAATTAGTTTTTGGATATTTTTCCAGGCATTTGTCCATATAGGATCAATGGTGGGAATTTTGCCGGTGACGGGAATTCCGCTTCCTTTTGTAAGTCATGGGAGGGCTCATTTTATAGCCGAATTGGCGGCTGTCGGTATTTTGCTTAATATATCTAAATCATAATAAAAAAATGAAAGAGAAAAAGATTATATTTACGGGCGGTGGAACAGGGGGGCATGTATTTCCTTTGGTTGCCGTAATCAGAAACCTTAAAAAAGAATTCCCCGGGGATGAAAGATTAAAGATGTACTACATGGCTCCGAAGGATAATATTCCCGATTTTAATTTTACTCAGGAAGGATTAAAAACAAAATATATCTTTGCGGGAAAGTTAAGGCGATATGTTGATCCGTTATCGATAGCTTTGAACATAATTGATATGATTAAAATTCCGGTAGGAATTATTCAATCGATTGCTTATCTTTTTATTATTTCTCCCGATTTGGTTTTTTCCAAAGGTGGTTACGGATCCGTTCCCGTTGCAATAGCCGCTTCAATATTAAGGATACCGATTATACTTCATGAATCTGATGCAGCTCCCGGGCTGGCAAATAAAATAGTCTCCAAGTTCGCTATGGAAGTGTTTGTTTCTTTTCAAGATACGGAGGGAATTAATATCGGAAAAAAGTTTGTCATCGGTAATCCGATTCGTCAAGAAGTTTTGGACGGAGACAGGGAAGAAGCAAAAAGGAGATTTAATTTAACTTATGAAAAGCCGGTATTATTAGTAATGGGGGGATCTCAAGGATCGGAAAGAATAAATAACACTATTTTAGCGGTATTAACTCAGCTTTTGGAAGATTTTGAAATAATTCATCAGTGTGGGAGAGATAATATCAAAAAAATAAGGGAGGAAACGGATGCATTTCTACCGGAGAGGTTAAAAGATTTTTATCATCCTTATGCCTTTTTTGATGAAAATCAATTGAAGGATGCCTACAGTGCTGCAACTTTGATAATCTCCAGAGCCGGTGCCGGGTCAATATTTGAAATCGTAGCAAATGAAAAGCCGAGTATATTAATACCATTACCCGAAGCAGCGCAGAATCATCAAGCGGAGAATGCTTATCGAATAGCTCGAACAGGAGCCGCAATGGTTATGGAAGAAGAAAATTTGACCCCCCATTTCTTTCTAGAAAGAATAAGGGCTCTGTTTTCTTCTACATCGGATATTGAGAAAATGAAGGATAGTACCGAAAATTTCTCGAAGCCCGAGGCGGGAAGGATTTTAGCCGCCTATATTAAAGAATTTTTAATGCAGTAATTATATTATATATTTAAGTTAAATTATCTTTATTATGAACAAAAGAGTTAGATTCGCTCCATCACCGACCGGACTTTTTCATGTCGGTTCAGCAAGAATTGCTTTAGCCAATTATCTTTTTACAAAGAAAGAGGACAGTTTTGTTTTAAGAATAGAGGACACCGACCAAGAGAGATCAGAAGAAAAGTATGAAAAAAATATTATTGACAGTTTGAAGTGGTTGGGTCTGGACTATGATGAAGGACCTCAGAAAGGCGGTGATTACGGACCTTATAGACAATCGGAAAGAAGCGACACTTATAAGCGATACATTAAAAAACTTCTAGTTGAAGATCATGCTTACAGATGTTTTTGTAGTCAGAAAAAGTTGGAAAAAGAAAGGGAGCGGCAGAGAAAGAAAGGGGAAGCTCCTACATATTCGGGAGTTTGTCGAGATCTTGGAGAAGATGAAATTAAAGAAAAACTGGAAAAAGGTAAAAGTTTCGTAATCCGTATGAAAGTAAAAGAGGGGGAGGTGGTTAAGTTTAAAGACTTAATTAGGGGAGAAGTAAGTTTTGAAACTGAGATAATGGGTGATTATGTAATTGCTAAGGATGAAAAGAGTCCTCTTTATAATCTTGCGTGTGCGATTGATGATTACGAAATGAATATTTCACATGTAATTAGGGGAGAAGACCACATTTCAAACACACCCAAGCAGATCTTGATTCAAAAAGCATTGAAATTTGATCCGATTACTTATGCTCATCTACCTCTTATTCTTGCACCTGATAAATCAAAATTGTCCAAACGATTCGGTGCGGTTTCCGTATCGGAATATAAAAAGGAGGGTTTTCTCCCCGAAGCTCTAGTCAATTTCTTGGCTCTTTTAGGATGGAGTCCCGGTGATGACAGAGAGTTTTTTACACTTACGGAATTAAAAAAAGAGTTTACTATGGATAGGTGTAAAAAAGCGGGTGCGGTATTCAATAAAGAAAAGTTGGAATATATAAACACCTTACACTTGAAAGAAGCTGACCCGGAAAGACTTACTAAGCTCTGCATTCCTTACTTGGTCGAAGAAGGTTACTTAAAGCCGGCTGATGACAGAAAGAAAAAAACTTCTCTCGGTAATGAGGCTCCAAAAGCTAACTACGAAACGGATGACGGCAGAGAATTCAGTTTTTCAGTTTTGAATATTTTAATAAAGGATCATCAAGACAGAATAACAACCTTATCCGAAATAACCGAAGTGACGGACTATTTCTTTAAGCCGGTAAACGTTGATTTTAAACTATTACAGTGGAAGGATATGTCTCCGGAAGAAGTAGCTGACTCCATTGACAAAGCTAAAAAGGTATTATCTAATATAGAAAATTGGACTCAAGATGAAGTAAGTGAAAAACTTCTGGAAAAAGCTAACGAATATGATGACAGAGGCAAATTTTTATGGCCACTGAGAGCAGCTCTTACCGGAAAAGAGGCGAGTGCCGGACCTTTTGAAGTAGCATATATTTTAGGCAAGAAAGAGTCTTCAAGCAGATTAAAAGAGGCTAAAAAAGTTTTATGAAGAAGCTTTTCTTAACGGTTTTAACCATAAGTCTAATAATCTTAATCGGAGGACCCGTTTTTGGGACGGGGGAGGCGATTGAAGATGAAAAGCAAGAGAGTCCCGCAGCTATAGCGGCAGGAAATTTAATTGATACATCGGAGAGTGTCTTGAGAAGAATAGAGATTATTACCGGAAGAGCTACTGATGAAGTTGAAAGACGTCAAAAGATAATTGAAGATCAGGTCGAAGAACGAAAAGACAATTTTTTTATAAGGGTCAGGGACACAATAGTTGAATCCGTAAATTCTTTTATTGATTCTCTTTTAGAGAAGATTCGAGAACCTTTCTCCTTTTAATCATTATCGTAAAAATAAGAAGTTGGTTGACTGCAGTGAAAGATAGGTGGTATAATGGTACAGATTTAAAACTTCGCATAATGTAACTTTATCGAAGTTTATAACAAAATTTAACCCGGTACACTACTTCCTATGAAAAAATCAAAAAAACCGATAATTGAGCACTTTGACGAGTTTTTTCAATATTTGGATATAGAAAGAGGCCTCTCTCCCAAATCACAAGAAACTTACCAACGTTTTCTGGTCCGCTTCGAGAAATGGCTAAAAAAATCAGGAAATGAAAATCTTCTACCTCACGAGTTAAGTGATCAACATATTTGGGATTATCGAGTTTATCTTTCAAAACAGAAAAATCACAAAAATCAGCCGATAAGCAAAAAAACCAGAAATTACTATCTTATAGCGGTAAGAAATTTACTCAATTTTTTTGCTGATTGGAATATAGATTCTCTTCCTGCAGAAAAAGTTAAATTGACTAAAGAGGATGATAGTAAATCTTTGAATTTTTTAACACTTAATCAGATTAAAAAGTTATTAAATGAACCCGACGAAACCGGAAGAATCGGTATTAGAGACAGGGCTATCCTCGAAACTTTATTTTCTACCGGTCTAAGAGTCTCTGAGCTGGTTGATTTGGATCGAGAGCAGATCAATACCAAAGACTTAAGTGACGGAGAGGCTCTGGAAGTTGTTGTTACCGGTAAGGGAGACAGGACTAGAACGGTTTATTTTTCACCCAGATCAATAAAAGCTATTGAGAAATATTTGTCAATTAGAGACGATGATGAGAAAGCTCTTTTTATCAGATATCGAGGACCCAAAACCGGAGATCGCAGAATCACCATTCGATCAATTGAAAATATCGTTAAGAAGTATGTCAAAAGCGCCGGGCTTCCACAAAAAACTACTCCTCATACTTTACGTCATAGTTATGCCACGGATCTTCTAGCTCAAGGTGTTGATCTTCGTGTTATACAAGAATTTTTGGGTCATAAAAATATTGCCACGACACAAATCTATACTCACATAACTAGCAAAAAATTAAAAGAGATTCACAAAAAGCATCATAGCGGTCAAAATCTTGAAAATAGATCAAAAAAAGATGAGGAGTAAGTAGTAAAGTGTATAAAAATCGCTCTAATGAGCTCTGAGAGGCTCTTTTACTTAAAAAAGCCTGTTTTTCGCCTAAAAGTACCCTATTTTATTATTTTTTGAAAAATCTTCAATTTCCAGTGGTTTACTTTCTTGCATGGAGCAAGAAATCCACCCGATCATATAAAAGAGTGTTGCCGTAAGTATGACAATTAAAATTGTTAAAAATAATTTTTCGTTGACAATATCACTTAATTCTGTTAATATAAGTTTTAGTTTCATAAAATTTATCCAAAGTTATGGCAACAACAAAATCATCTGGAACAACAAGACTCGGTAGAGACTCTAAGCCTAAATATTTAGGAGTTAAACTTTTCGGTGGTCAGAAAGCAAAAGCTGGATCTGTTATTGTAAGACAAAGAGGAACCAAATTCATACCCGGAAAAAATGTACGCAAAGGAAGTGATGACACTCTTTATGCGGCTACCGAAGGTGTTGTTGAGTTTCAGACAAAAACAAAAAAGAATTTCAACGGAAAGAGAAAGAAGGTTAAAAAAGTCAATGTTCTTTAGCAGTTTTTAAAAACTCTTTGAAAAGCGGATGAGGCTTGAGCGGTGCGGATTTAAATTCCGGATGAAATTGAACTCCTACAAAGAAGGGATGTTCTTCCAGCTCAACAATCTCAACCAAACCGGTCTCCGGATTCTTTCCGGATAATATTAAGCCGGATTTTTTTAAAGTATCTTTAAATTTATCATTAAATTCGTAGCGATGCCGATGTCTTTCCAGGATATCGGTTTTTTCATATAAAGTATTTGCTTTTGTCCCCTTTTTTAGTTTACACTTGTAATCGCCCAATCTCATAGTTCCCCCGAAATTACTATTCTCAATAAGCTCTTTCTGCTCCTCCATCATGTCTATTACCGGGTATTGACAATTACTATCAAATTCAGTAGAGTTTGCTTTTTTAAGACCCGCGACGTTTCTAGAAAACTCAATTACCGAGAGCTGCATACCCAAACAAAGACCCAAAAATGGGATCTTATTTTCTCTACAATAGTTTATTGTTTTAATTTTTCCTTCCACTCCCCTACTTCCGAATCCACCGGGAATAATGACACCGTCATAATTATCCAACTCTTTTATTTTTTCTTCATCTTTTTCATATTCTTCAGCAAAAATCCAGTCTATGTCAACACTTATCTCTTGATCCCATGATGCATGTTTTACAGCCTCAATCACAGAAATGTATGAATCAGTTAAGGTGAATTGGCCGGTTTCAAAGTATTTTCCAACTATTGCAATTGAAACTTTGTCTCCTCCGTTTTTAGATGCTTTTACCATTTTTTTCCACTCTTTCATCTCGGTATCTTGCTTTTTCATATTGAATTTATCCAAAATCATATTACCTAATTCTTCTCGCTCGAAGTTTAGCGGAATATCATATATTGAATCTACATCCGGTGCGGATATTATATATTTTTTTTCAACATTGCAAAAATTGGATATCTTGTTTTTTCTCGGTTCGTCAAGAGGTTGTTCGGCTCTACCCAATATCATATCGGGTTGAATACCCGCTTCGTTTAGTCTGCGACTTGCATTTTGAGTCGGTTTTGTCTTCATCTCCCCTATTGTTTTCGGGGTGGGAAGATAACTTACCAATATAAAAAGAACCTTCTCAGGTTCATCCAACTTCATCATTCTGGCTGCTTCTAAAAATAATAAATTTTGATATTCGCCTATCGTCCCCCCTATTTCAATTAATGTAAAATCAGCTTCGTCTTCTTTTGCTGCCCTCTTAATTCTTTTAATTGTTTCATTCGGTATATCGGGAACTACCTCCACGCACTTTCCGTCATAATCCAAATTCCTCTCCCTTTCTATCACCGCTTTATACACTTTTCCGGTAGTAATATAATTTTTTTTAGTCAGCTCCCTTCCTAAAAATCTTTCATAATTACCGATATCTTGATCACACTCGGAACCATCCTTGGTTACAAAAACTTCACCGTGCTCGACCGGATTCATAGTCCCCGCATCAACATTTACATAAGGATCTATTTTAACTGCAGTGACTCCAAAACCTTTGCTTTTAAGTATTTTACCTATGGATGCGGTAGCGATTCCTTTTCCGATACCGGACATCACTCCGCCGGCGACAAATATATATTTTTTCATTTATTCTTCTTCAATATTTATTTTTATTTTAGTTTTTAAATTGTTACCGAAGTTAAGATTGACCTCTTTTTCAGTCAACTTTTTTATTGGAGTTTTTAGATTGATGTTATCGGGTGAGATTTCAAAACCTTCGTCCTTTAATTTCTCACTGATCTTTTTGCTGTCCACCGATTCAAAAAGCTGATCTTTATCGCCGGCTTTCATTTTAATGGTAAATTCTTTATTTTGAATTTCAGAAATTAACTTTTCAACTTCTTCCTTCTTTTTCTTACGTTCTTTTTCAGCTTTTAATTTTTTCTTTTCAATTGATTTTAGATTCCCTTCGGTAGCCATTTCAGCCTTACCTTCCGGCAGTAGAAAGTTTCTGGCATAACCGTCGGAAACGTCAACGACTTCATACTTCTTTCCCAATTTTTTTATGTTCTCAAGTAGTATTACTTTCATAGTTTTATTTAATTATTTCAATTGCTTTTTCCAGTTGCGGATCCTGATCCTCTTCAAAATCTTCCAAGTCCATGTCGACTTCGTAGTCGGGGGTTATTCCGTCTCCGGTTATGAGTGATCCGTCGGGAGTAACCCAATTTGATATTGTAATTTTCAAGTTCGACATGTCGGACAAGTTAACCATTGTCTGAATGGATCCTTTACCGAATGATTTTTTCCCGACTATTTGTGCGTCTCTGTGATACTTGATAGCTCCGGCTAATATCTCCGATGCCGATGCCGAACCTTCATTTATCAGCACAACAATCTCATGATCGAATGTTACCGAACTTCTGGTTGCTTTATATTCTCTTTTAATCTCTCCATCAGCACCCTGACTTTTAACTATAATATCTCCCTCATTTAAAAAGTATTTAGCTACATCAAGAGCTGAATCCAGAGCTCCTCCCGGATTATTTCTCAAATCAAGGATAATTTTATCTGCAGTCGATGCAGTTATCTCCGGTATCATTTCATTGAATTCATTAGTTAACTCCTGATGAAAGTAGTGTATCTTTATATGAGCTATATCATCATTAACCAGCTCCCAATTAACCGAGGGTACTTGAATTTGTTCTCTTTCCAACTCTATTTCTTGGGTGGTTCTATTTCTTCCGATAATTAGAGTAACTGCGGTTCCCCCTTCTCCTCTCATTAAATTTACGGCCTCTTCAAGCTCCATGTCGGAAGTTGACTTTTCATCGATTTCCAAAATTATATCTCCCGACTTTATGCCGGCTCTGGAAGCCGGAGTTCCTTCTATCGGGGAAATAACTTGAATGTTACCATCACGAATACCGACCTCCATTCCGACACCCTCATAATAACCGGAAACATCATCCAAAAAACGTCTGCTTTCTTCTTGGTCAAAAAAACTGGTATACGGATCATCAAGTGATTCGAGCATACCTCTTATTGCACCATGGACAATCTTTTCATCATCTATCTTTTCAGAATCGACATACAAGTCATTTATTCGATTGTAGGCTTCCCAAAAAAGGGAAAAGTCGACATCATCGGGTTGAGTTCTAATTTCAGCCTCCTCTAGGCCGGCTTGGTATCCTATACCAAAAAAGAGTCCGATTAACGCTAAAACTAATATTATTTTTGATAATTTTTTTGTCATATACTTCTAGAATAATAGCATATTTAACAAGCTTTTAAAAGTTAAACCATCCGAATTTTTCTTAAGAAATAACTTTTCCGACCAGATAATTATGTTTATAATCTGTTACTTGAATATCGACGGTTTTTCCTATCTTCCCCTCATTTAAAACAACGGCTTTACCGTTAAATATACGGGCTAATTTGGTATTATTTTTTCCCTTTCTGACAATTAGAGCATTAAATTTCTCCCCCATCATTTTTTGGTTATCCTCAATTCTTATTTTTTTTGCCAGCTTTGTAAGCTTTCTGGATCTTTCTTTTTTAATTTTGCTTGGCATGTCTTTAAATTCAGCTGCTTTAGTATCCGGTCTTTCGGAGTATCTGGTTATATTTACGATATGCGGTCTGGTTTCTTTGATTAAATCGATAGTTCTACTGAAATCTTCTTCCGTCTCCCCGGGAAATCCTACGATAATGTCAGTTGAAATCAAGAAATTATTATATCTATTACGTATCAGATCCACTAATTTTATAAAGTTTTCAGCAGATGTTTTAAGAAGAATGAATAGAAAACATACTGCTGAAAACTTTATAAAATTAGTGGATCTGAT
>PWGJ01000076.1 GCA_003554445.1 Candidatus Nealsoniibacteriota bacterium | reverse complement strand
TGAACAATATTTGCATTTGATTTTCGACATTCCATTGGATCCTGAGCAAGATATTGAGGATTTAGAAATTATAATAAAAAATAATGGCAAAGAATATACATTACAGCATGTGGATGGTATCTTGGAATTTTCCGTTGCTAAAGATCTTATAATTAAAGACAATGAAAGAATACTTGAGATTAGGGTTGTGACAAACGAAGGTGATATTTCTGAAGCGGTCGAAGGTTTGGATTCTGGATATATTGAAAACATCTGTGATTATAAAATTATTGATGTGAATATTTTAGATGAGGATGGAGAGGAGATAGAAATTTTTGCAGGTGGAATTCCTATTGTTAAATGGATTGGAATTCCGATAAAAACAGAAGTAGATGAAGTAGAAGCTAGTCCGGTGAATTCAGGAGAATTATTAACGGAATCTGAGCTAAGCGGAACATTTATAGATCCCAATACGGGAGATCCGGTAAAAGGAGAGCTTTATTGGGATTACGAGGAGATTCCAGAAGTAACTGAGACTGACGATTTTGACTGGATCTTCGTCCCGAAATATGATTATCTTTATGATGTAGTAAAAGGCGATGTGGAGGTAGGAGTAAAGCTGACAATTACCCTTGAAAGCTTGTCTGGAAAAGGTGAAGTTCATGTGGAAGGAGAGGGACTTATTGATGGAGATAGCAAAGTTCTAAGCGCTGAAGACGAAAAGGTATCGGTAATAGAAGGCACCGAGGTTGATATAACTGCTGTAGCGGCGGAAGGCTGGACTTTTGACTCTTGGAGCGAGGATGCTGTTGGTGAGACAGAAGAGAACTTCACCATTACCATGGAAGACGATTACGATATCGGTGTGAGTTTTGTAGAATATCATGAGTTGACCCTTACTGAATTGGATGGTGAAGGCAAAGTACTCCTGCAGGGAGATGCTTTGATTAATGTTGATGGTGATGAAAAAGAGCTAGGGGAAGAAGATATAGATAAGCCGGTAAGATTGAAGAAAGGTGAAGATGTAAACATAACCGCTGTAGCGGCAGAAGGCTGGGTCTTTGACACCTGGAGCGAGGACGCTGTTGGTGAAACTGAAGAGAGTTTCACCGTGACCATAGAAGACGATTACGATATTGGTGTGATATTTATTGAGCTTGAAACTCATACAGTAACCCTCACCGAATTGGTAGGCCAGGGAAGTGTAGATATAGATGGTGATGTTCTGAGTGAGGAAGGCGACTATGTAACGGTAGCTGACGACACTGAAGTTACCATCAGTGCTGAATCTGCGGAAGGTTGGACTTTTGACTCCTGGAGCGAGGATGCTGTTGGTGAAACTGAAGAGAGTTTCACCGTGACCATAGAAGACGATTACGATATTGGTGTGATATTTATTGAGCTTGAATATCATGCAGTAACCCTCACCGATTTGGTAGGCCAGGGAAGTGTAGATGTAGACGGTGAGGAACTGAGTGAAGAAGGCGACTATGTAACGGTAGCTGATGGTACAGAAGTTACCATCAGTGCTGAAGCAGATGAAGGCTGGACTTTTGACTCCTGGAGCGAGGATGCAGCGGGTGAGGAAGAAGAGAGCTTTACCTTTACCATAGAAGAAGATTATGACATAGGGGTAACGTTCCTTGAACTTTACGAGGTAACCCTTACCGATTTGATAGGGGAAGGAAGTGTGGATGTAGACGCTGAGGAACTGAGTGAGGAAGGCGACTATGTAACGGTAGCTGACGGCACCGAAGTTACCATTAGCGCTATAGCGGAAGAAGGCTGGACCTTTGACTCCTGGAGTTTGGATGCAGCGGGTGAGGAAGAAGACAGCTTTACTGTGACCATAGAAGAAGATTATGACATAGGAGTAACGTTCCTTGAGCTTTACGAGGTAACCCTTACCGAGTTGGTAGGCCAGGGAAGTGTAGATGTAGACGCTGAGGAACTGAGTGAGGAAGGCGACTATGTAATAGTAGCTGACGGCACTGAAGTTACTATCAGTGCTCATGCAGCGGACGGCTGGACTTTTGACTCCTGGAGCGAGGACGCAGCGGGTGAGGAAGAAGACAGCTTCACTGTGATCATAGAGGAAGATTATGACATAGGGGTAACGTTCCTTGAGCTTTACGAGGTAACCCTTACCGAGTTGGTAGGTCAGGGAAGTGTAGATATAGATGGTGACGTGCTGAGTGAGGAAGGCGACTATGTATTGATACCCGACGGCACTGAGGTTGATATAACCGCTGTAGCGGCGGAAGGCTGGATCTTTGATTCCTGGAGCGTAGATGCCGTTGTTGAGGAAGAAGACAGCTTCATCGTTACCATAGAAGAAGATTATGACATAGGGGTAACGTTCCTTGAACTTTACGAGGTGACCCTCACCGAATTGATAGGCCAGGGAAGTGTAGATGTAGACGGTGAGGAACTGAGTGAGGAAGGCGACTATGTGACGGTAGCTGATGGTACCGAAGTTACCATCAGCGCTATAGCAGATGAAGGCTGGACCTTTGATTCCTGGAATTTGGATGCAGCGGGTGAGGAAGAAGACAGCTTTACTGTGACCATAGAAGAAGATTATGACATAGGAGTAACGTTCCTTGAGCTATATGAGGTAACCCTCACCGATTTGGTAGGCCAGGGAAGTGTAGATATAGATGGTGATTTGCTGAGTGAGGAAGGCGACTATGTATTGATACCCGACGGCACCGAAGTTACCATTAGCGCTATAGCGGCAGAAGGCTGGACCTTTGATACCTGGAGTTTGGATGCAGCGGGTGAGGAAGAAGACAGCTTCATCGTTAACATAGAAGAAGATTATGACATAGGGGTAACGTTCCTTGAGCTTTACGAGGTAACCCTTACCGATTTGGTAGGCCAGGGAAGTGTGGATGTTGACGGTGAGGAACTGAGTGAGGAAGGCGACTATGTAACGGTAGCTGACGGCACCGAGGTTGATATAACTGCTGTAGCGGCGGAAGGCTGGACTTTTGATTCCTGGAGTTTGGATGCAGCGGGTGAGGAAGAAGACAGCTTCACCGTTACCATAGATAGTGACTACGACTTCGGTGTGATTTTTGTTGAGGGCATGTTGATATATGCCAGCTATTATCCTGCTTTGGGTGGCGAACATTTTGGTGATGAATTTGAACAATATTTGCATTTGCTTTTCGACATTCCATTGGATTCTGAGCAAGAACTTGAGGATATAGAAGTTACTATAGAAGATAATGGCAATGAATATACTTTACAGCATGTGGATGGTATTTTGGAATTTTCTGTTGCTGAAGATCTTATAGTAGAAGATAATGAAAGAATACTTGAGATTAGAGTTGTGACAAATACAGGTGATATTTCTGAGGCAGTTGAAGGTTTGGATTCTGGATATATTGAAAACATCTGTGATTATAAAGTTATGGCTGTGTATATTTTAGATGAGAATGGGCATAGAATGGGTGTTCCCGAAGAAGGCGTTATAATTGAGGATGAATTAATTAGTATACCGGTAGACCCGGTAGAATGTGAGGATAACCCGGTAGAAGCCACTCCGGTAGAAGAGGGTGAAGAATTATCTGAATCTGAGCTATCGGGTGAGTTTGAGTGTCCCGATACGGGAGAACCGGTAGAAGGGGAACTTACCTGGACGGATGATACCCAGATAGTAGAAGAGACGGGTTACTTTGAATGGACTTTTACCCCGGATGATCTGGTAAGTTACAATAGGATAACCGGCGATGTGGAAGTAGTAATAGGGCTGAAGGTAACCCTTACCGAATTGGTAGGCCAGGGAAGTGTGGAAGTAGACGGTGAGGTGCTGAGTGAGGAAGGCGACTATGTATTGATACCCGATGGCACCGAGGTTACCATCAGTGCAGATGCGGCGGACGGCTGGGTCTTTGACTCCTGGAGTTTGGATGCAGCGGTTGAGGAAGAAGAGAGCTTCACTGTGACCATAGAAGAAGACTATGACATAGGAGTAACGTTCCTGGAGCTATATGAAGTAACCCTCACCGAGTTGATAGGCCAGGGAAGTGTGGATGTTGACGGTGACGTGCTGAGTGAGGAAGGCGACTATGTATTGATACCCGACGGCACTGAAGTTACCATTAGTGCTATAGCGGCGGAAGGCTGGGCCTTTGACTCCTGGAGCGAGGATGCTATTGGTGAGGATGAAGACAGCTTCACTGTGACCATAGAAGAAGATTATGACATAGGAGTAACGTTCCTTGAGCTATACGAGGTAACCCTTACCGAATTGATAGGCCAGGGAAGTGTAGATGTAGACGGTGACGTGCTGAGTGAGGAAGGCGACTATGTATTGATACCCGACGGCACTGAAGTTACCATTAGTGCTATAGCGGCGGAAGGCTGGGCCTTTGATTCCTGGAGCGAGGATGCTATTGGTGAGGATGAAGACAGCTTTACCGTTACCATAGAAGAAGACTATTTTATAGGGGTGAGCTTTGTAGAATATCATGAAGTAACCCTCATTGATTTGGTTGGCGAAGGAAGTGTAGAAGTAGATGGCGAGGAGCTAAGTGAAGTAGGCGAAACGGCTATGGTGGCCGATGGCGCCGAGGTTACCATCAGTGCTATAGCGGCGGAAGGCTGGACCTTTGACTCCTGGAGTGAGGATGCAGCGGTTGAGACTGAAGAAAGCTTTACCGTGATCATAGAAGGGGAGTACAACATCGGCGTGAGCTTTTATGAAGGTGAGTTGATTTTTGCCGGATTTGAATGTGGGGACGGCTCCGAACACTTTGGTGAGTTTGAGCAGCAATCTCTACATTTAATCTTCGATATTCCCCTGGCTCCCGAGGAAGATCAAGCTATTGAGGATATAACAGTTACTATAACGGATGATGAAACTGAATATACCATGCAGCATATAGATGGGGTTTTAGAATTTTCCGTGCCTGGAGAATTTACAGGGGTGTTGCAGATTGAAGTCATAAATGCAGGAGACATTTCCGAAGCATTAGATAGTGAGGATGAGATTATCGCAAACATCTGTGATTACAGAGTTATAGATGTGGAAAATATTTTAAACGTGAATGAAAATAGAGTAGGGGTTCCCGCAGAAGGTGTTGAGATAGAAGAATGGGAGTTAGATGTGGAAAATCCGGTAGTAGTGTATGTAGAAGCCACCTCGGTAGAAGAGGGCGAAGAATTATCTGAATCTGAGCTAACGGGAGAATTTCAGTGCCTTGAAACAGGGGATGAGGTAGAAGGGGATCTTTACTGGACAGACGATACCCAGACAGTAGATGAGACGGGTTATTTTGAATGGACCTTTATTCCGAATGATCTGGTTAATTACAATGAGATAACCGGCATGGTAGAAGTGGTGGCTATATTAGAACCGGTATTAGTGAGTGTAGAAGCTACCCCGGTGATATCGGGAGCAGAATTATCGGAATCTGTTCTAACAGGCGTATTTGAATGTCCCACCACGGGAGAACCAGTAGAAGGGGAACTTACCTGGACGGATGATACCCAGACAGTAGACGAGACGGGTGACTTTGAATGGACCTTTACCCCGGATGATGAAGCTTATAGTGAGATAACCGGCATGGTAGAAGTAGCAGTAGCTGCTGGTAGCGTGGAGTTTATTTGCCTGGAACCTGATGAAGAAGAGCCACCCTATACAGTAACAATTGAAATTTCTGACCTTGAGGGGGTAGAAGATGTAGCAATGGAAATAGTAGCTTCTTATAGAGGCGGATATCAATGGGCGCTTAATGTAGAGGAATATACCGGAGAGAATAGGCTTGGAGAGGGCGTGCATGAGATTGCTATTGAAGACAATATGGCCCCTGCATGGAGACATACTGAAAAGATAATGGTAATGATTTATGTTAATGATGACGATGTAGGTGGAAGAGATCCCGAAATATGCATAGACACTGATGAAGGTCATCTAATGTTCCCGGGCGAAGGTCCAGTTGACCCCGTGGAATGTGACGAAGATCCAGTAGAAGCCACTCCGGTGGAGGAAGGCGCTATTCTTTCTGAATCTGTTTTAAGCGGAACATTTGAGAATCCCAATTTTGGTGGTATGGAGGTAGAAGGGGATCTTTACTGGACAGATGGCTCCCAGACGGTAGAGGAAACGGGATATTATGAATGGACTTTCACCCCGGACAATGAAGATGTTTACAATGAAATAACCGGTATGGTGGAAGTTGAAGTAATTGAGTAACCACCGAAAAAAATCAGATAAATAAAGTAAGTGTGAACAAACAGGAGCGGTTGGCCTGGCCAACCGCTCCTGACTTTAATTGCGCCATTAAACGGGGGCCTCTCCATGAAGCCCCCTTGTCTTTAAAGGGAAGAAAGATTTGGCATGTTTAAAAATGATTATAAAGGAACAGCATGATCGAAAACGTATTATCCCGTTGTGGGATTTTAAACAAACACTCGCTGGAACTCCTCGATGGAAGTAATACCATCTTTTATTTTATCAAAGGCGTGTTCCCGCAGGGTAACCATACCCTCGTTTTGGGCAATTTTTTTAATTTCACGGGATGAATTCTTATCTTTGATGGCAGTCCTTATGCTATCGGTGATCATCATTAATTCGAAAATACCGGTAAGGCCTCTGTAGCCGGTGCTTTCGCAGAGAGGGCACCCGCTGGTTCTGGATAACTCCGTAGTGCTGTTTTCTTGAGTTACAGGAAAGCCGGGCAGCATTTTCAAAAGTTCCTCATTGGGAACACTATAATTAACCTTACAGTAGTTACATAATTTCCGCAGTAACCGTTGAGATAATATGGCCGTCAAGGACGATTCCAACAGATAGGGCTGAACCCCAATATCTAAAAGACGGACTATGGCTTCTGCAGTGTCATTAGTGTGCAGGGTCGACATCACCAAATGCCCTGTAAGAGATGCTTCTGTAACCATTTTGCCTGTTTCACTGTCTCTTATATCGCCTACCATAATAACATCGGGATGATTGCGGAGCATGTTCCGCAACCCGGAAGAAAAGGTAAAACCGGCGCCCTTGTTACATTTAATCTGGTTAATGCCTTTAATTGGCCTTTCGATGGGATCTTCCAGGGTAATGATATTATTATTTTCCATGTTTAAGTCCATGAGGGCGGTATAAAGGGTGGTGGTTTTACCGCTCCCTGCCGGGCCGGTAACGAGTATAAAGCCGTAAGGGTGGTTTATAATCTCTTTGAGTTTTACCGCCTGTTCTTCTTTAAGACCCAGTTTGTTTATGTCAGAAAGGGAAGGGTCATGCAGTAAAAAGCGCAGGGTAACTCTTTCTCCGAATAAAGCTGGCAGGGTAGATACCCTGATATCAATGATATTACCTTGATGTTCGATGGAAATGTGCCCGTCATTAGGAATGCGACTGTCTATTATATCCATGTCGGCTAAAACTTTTATGCGGGTTACAAGTGATTCAAGGTTTTGCATGGGAATGTTCATTTTTTTCCGGAGCGTACCGTCGGTGCGGAATCTTACCTGCACTTCATCCTCAAAAGGTTCTATATGAACATCGGTGCATTTTTCCTGAACGGCAATATTCACAATGCTGTTGAGCATCTCAATGGCGGAGGTTTCGGGAGTTATGTTGGCATAAGTGCCGGGAGAACTGGTAAAAGTTACGTTGGGCTGGGTTTTTGTTTGCTTGCTTTTAGTGTCCATTCTCTTTAAAAACTCGTAATTATCTACTTTGACATTGTATTTGGTACTTACCTTATTAATAAGATCTTCTAAGTTGGAATCTTTAATGAAAACCGGCTGAATCTCTTTTCCCGTAATTACTCTAAGATCATCGATGGTCATAATATCCTGAGGATTCATCATGGCTACCATCAATTTATTATCTTCCAGTTTTACGGGAAAAACTTTGTAGCGATTAGCGGTTTGCTGGGGAATTAACTTTAATACTTCCTCGGTTATTTCTACCTGATCTACTTCTAAGTAAGGCACTTCATGTTTTTCTGCCAGCACTTTGGCTATTTCTTCATCAGAGCAGTATCCCAATTCCGTGAGCACTTTTCCCAGGTGAACCTTTTCCCCTTTTTGCACCCTCTCATTTTGTTTTTTGAGGGCTTCTTCTAATTGTTCTTGTGTAATAATATTTTCGCAGACCAGCCGATCTCCAAGGTAACCCGGCTTTTCCATAACATTAAACTCCTTTCATATTTGGCAATATTTATAAGAAAGCTTTCTATCCCTTAAATTTCTTTTCGGGGTTTAAGCCATTATAATAAAGCTTAAAAATCATTAAGTTTATTCACATGTATTTTAAATTTTATCACAAAAAGAAAATTTTCTGCAAAGATTTTAAAAAAGATCTCCTGCGCAGGAGACCTTTTTCTTTTCCTAAACAAATTATTCTTATAAAAAAACCCGTGAGTAGAGTAGAGGTTCTTCCTTATTTCCCTTGATTGTTTTCCCACAAAGCTTCTACTGGTTATAATTATACATTCCCTGTTAAAGATTCTCATCTCATATAGAGAAATTTAGATGCTGATTAATTGATAGTTGAATAAAGATAATAAAGAAGTTACGTATAAGGCTCAATTTTTATTTTCTTATTTTTTTAGCAGGAAATGGTCTCTTTTTGTTTGAATAAACCTAATTAGAAAATGAATAAGGTAATATGTAAAGTGCTGACAAGGAGAGGGTCATTTTTGAGTAATAAAAATAATAACAGTAGAGGCCCCCAGGATATCCCCGAATCGTTAGATGAAGAGAATACTTCTAACATCGGAGGCTCCCCTGACTTAGGAAAACCTTCAGGTTTCGCATCTGGCGGAAAGAGAAAGCCCAGGGGGCACAGAAAATTTGTGCGGGTCCTTTCATATTTATTGTTAATATTGCTTTTATTGGTGTTGTTATATGGAGTGTTGGGTGGCTGGTATTATTACGAGTACACCGAAGCCCGCGCCCAGGATTACGAATTGTATCTTCCCCTTTCCTGGAATATATGGGAGGGGATCGATTATGAAATAGAAGCCAATAATGCCTACATATCCAGAAAAGATTATTATGCTCCTTACCTGATGACGGACACCACTGATGAAACGCTAATACATCAGCAAAAAGAAATACTTATTTATAGCTCCGGGTACCTGAGTGGCCATACAGATAGGGCGTATACCTTGCTTACTGTGGTAACAGGGGTGGATAATTACCTGGCAGTGGCGGTAAATACTCATGGGCAAATGGCTTTAGTTACTGATGCTCGTGAAATACCGGAATTTGTTGATGTGGAAATGCCAAGAGAATACAATATTATTTTATATTTAGACCGCGGCACGCAAGAAGTTAGTTTATATGTAAACGGAACTAAACAAATTACCAGAGAATGGCCGGAAGTTACCGGGCCCGTCAATGAATTATGGCTGGGAGCATTTTGGATGGGTGGTTATGCCCAGTTTGGCGCTCCTTTGGGACACCAGGTATTTGATGTCAGCATAACCTGTCCGAACATGTTGGTTGTGCAGCAGTCTTTTAAAAATTACGCCCTGGCAAATATTCCAACGTATGAATATTTGTTACCACCGCTAATTATTTTGTTAGGTTGGAGCTTGAGTTTTTTGGTCAGCTGGGGCAAGCGCAGTGTTTTAGTTCAGAGAGGAACTCCCCGGCTGAGTAAGAACATTTCCCGGGGTGGCAGCATGTTGGCGAATAACCTCCGTACTGGAAGCAGCAAGCTGTGGAGCAATCTCCGTGATGGTGGCATTTGGTTGGGAAGGAATTTATACAGAGGAGGCGCCTGGCTGGGCAGGAACATTTCCCGGGGTGGCAGTTGGCTATTATTAGCCCTTAGTATTGGTGGGAGCTGGCTTTTGCAATGCTTGCAGAAAGGCGGCAGTGTTTTATTGCTGGGCCTGAGTAAGAGCGGCATTTGGCTGGGCAGGAATATTCCCACCGGTGGCGCCCTGCTTTTTAAGGCCTTGCGTAATGGCGGCAGTTGGCTGGGAAGAAGCCTCCGTACTGGAAGCAGCAAGCTGTGGAGTAATCTCCGTGATGGCGGCATTTGGTTGGGAGGGAATTTACACAGAGGAGGCACCTGGCT
>PWGJ01000034.1 GCA_003554445.1 Candidatus Nealsoniibacteriota bacterium | reverse complement strand
GTTAATTTTCTTCCTCCGATTTGAATTTCATCTTTTTCCATTTTATTTTTTCAGTAAATATTTTTTAGGATTATCTTCCAGATTCATAAATTCGTCAGCGGCTTCGATAAGTCTTGAAGAAGCGGACCTCTGAAAGGCGATAACTTCTACGCGAACTCCTTTGTTTTGCAAGTATCCGACCAATGGAACGAAGTCACCGTCTCCGGTGACCAAAACGATCGAATCGGCAGAATTTGAAAGACGAACCGCGTCTATTACTATACCGACATCCCAATCACCTTTTTTAAATCCACCCTGATACTCTTGAAGATCTTTTATTCTTGTTTCTATACCCAGATTAGTTAAAGCGTCAAAGAATGATTTTTCTTCACCACTTTTTGTTCTTATCACATAAGCAAAAGAGCGAATCAGATTTCTTTTGCTGACGCCGAGATTCAAGACTTGTTTAAAATCAACTCTCGATTTATATAAATGCTTTGCCG
Organism: Candidatus Nealsoniibacteriota bacterium; assembly: GCA_003554445.1. Lineage (GTDB taxonomy): Bacteria > Patescibacteriota > Minisyncoccia > Minisyncoccales > PWPS01 > PWPS01. Next base: position 9,691 of record PWGJ01000034.1, on the reverse strand, counting down.
AGTGGTAAAGATTTTGAACATCCATTAAAACAACCACTCGTTGTCCTTTGTGTTTTATCGTCATTTGCTCTTAAGGCCCGTCTTCTTGACGATCTCCTTATATTTCTTTTCGTCGTTTTTCTTTAGATATTTGAGAAGTTTTTTTCTTTTGTTTACCATTCCTACTAGACCTTTTCTGGAATGTTTATCTTTGGGATGATCTTCGAGGTGGCTGAAGAGGTTATCTATTTCTTCAGTCAGGATTGCGATCTGAGCTTCCGGCGAACCGGTATCTTCGGTGTCAAGATCGTATTTTTTTAGTATCTCCCGTTTGTCGTTTTCAATTTCATTTTTTGTAGACATTTTTCTTTAATTACTTTAGTTAACTATACTACAGACCTTTTGCTTTTTAAACCTTTGTGCCCTCGCTAGGGATCGAACCTAGAACCTTGTCCTTAAGAGGGACCTGCTCTCCCGGTTGAGCTACGAGGGCTGATTTTTTATTCCGGTGCTTCGAGATCACTTTCTTCTATTTCCAGACTGCACATATGCTGAACTTCTATTCCGGTCCAACTTATATCCCAGTCACTATCCATGAATTGTGATATGATAATACTTACTGCCAACCATGAAAAATAGGCGAGAAAAAGTCCGCCTACAGCCCAGAGAAGTGTATTTTTAGCTTTGGTTACCAAATTAGGATTGTCGGTCGATACGATTAAGATAACACCCGCTCCGACTATGGCCAAAAGGGCCAGTGCGGGAATCAGCATACCGAGAACAAAACTTATTATTCTGTCGAAAATTATAAATGTGTGACAAAGAGTACAAGGAATAAAAGCCGTACCGGATTCGCAACTGTGGACCGTGTCGAGATAGGCGTTGTAATAATTATCAGAAGGAAGACATCTTCCGCAAGGAACCATACCTTCATATTCGACATTAATAGTTCTGACAAGTCCACCCGCTTCAGCATAAACTTCTATCTGATAACTGTCAACCTCTTCATAACTACCATTCGCCTCAGAAAAAAAGGGAAAGAAAAGTAGTGTTACGGCAAAAATAAAGAATATTTTTTTCATTGATACTTATTATAAAACAAGCTTAATTATAAATAAAGAAAATTTGTACCTCCGGAAGGATTCGAACCCTCAACCTTCCGGTCCGAAGCCGGACGCTCTATCCGGTTGAGCTACGGAGGCTAAAATAACTTTATTCATTCTACCTAAAATTATTGAAAAAAACAAATTTTTAAGATAGAATGTATTACATTCATGAAGATTCCAAAAGAAATAAAAAAGATAACTAAAAATCTTGAAAAAGAAGGCTTTGAAGCCTTTGTGGTAGGCGGTTGTGTCAGAGACGGGCTTTTAAAAAAGAAGCCGAAGGATTGGGATATAGCCAGCAATGCAACACCGGAAGAAGTTCGAGAAATATTCGGAAACAGCTATTCCAATAATGATTTCGGGACGGTAACCGTCTTAACCGAGAGTGAAGATCCGACTCTCAAGGAAGTGGAGATTACCCCCTACAGAACGGAAGAAGATTATCGTGACGGAAGACATCCGGAAAAAGTGGAGTGGGCAAAAACGATAGAAGAAGATTTATCAAGGAGAGATTTTACAATAAATGCTTTAGCCTACAGGCCCGCAAAAGATAAATTAGTGGACCTCTTTGATGGAAAGAAGGATTTAAAAGAAGAGATAATCAGAGCAGTCGGAGATCCTGAAGAAAGATTCGGGGAAGACGCTTTAAGAATGATGAGAGCGGCAAGATTCGCTACGGTATTGGAGTTCAAGATAGAAAAAGAGACAAAAGAAGCGATAAAAGAAAATTCATCTCTTTTAAAAGATATATCGAATGAAAGGATAAAGGAAGAGCTTTTAAAGATAATTATGAGTAAAAATGCTGCAACCGGAATAGAGATTCTCAGAAGATTAAAGCTTTTAAAACATATAATACCGGAACTTGAAGAGGGATACGAAGTAGCGCAGAATAAACATCATGTATATGATTGTTATGAGCACTCAATTCTTTCTTTAAAATATGCCGCAGAAAATGATTACAACATGCATGTCAGGTTGGCCGCCCTGCTTCATGATGTAGGAAAACCGGAAGTAAAAGAAGGTGAGGGTGAAGAAGCTACATTTTACAACCATGAGGTAGTGGGAGCGAAAACGGCGAAAAAGATCCTGAAGAGGCTAAAATTTTCGAATAAAGATATTAAAAAAATTGTAAAACTGGTAAGATACCATCTCTTTTATTACAATGTGGGAGAAGTTGGAGAATCTTCCGTCAGAAGGTTGGTTAGAAATGTCGGAAAAGAAAATATCGATGATTTAATCAAAGTGAGAAAAGCGGACCGTATCGGTTCCGGAGTTCCGAAAGCGGAGCCTTACAAGCTGAGACATTTGCAATATGTAATAGAAAAAGTTTCCAGGGATCCGATATCCACCGAAATGTTAAAAATAGACGGCAATGAGGTTATGGAGATTTTAGATATTGATCCGGGTCCCGCAATCGGAAATATATTGACAGTTCTTTTGGGCAAGGTGTTGGCTGATCCGGACAGAAATAACAAACAATTTTTAGTTCGGGAAGTTAAAAAATTGGGAGAGATGGATGAGAGTAAATTAAAAGAGCTCGCCGAGGCGAGCCGTAAAGAGATAGAAAGAATAGAGACCAAAAGAGATAAGATGACTAAAAAGAAGTATTGGTTAACTTGAATTTAGAAATCAGGAAGCTCCTGAGAGTCGGTTTGTGGAGGCGGAGGAGTTTCAAAAGTTTGATCTTCCGGTTCAAAAGGGCGAAATATTGCACTCAAAATCAATATTACGATTGAAAAGAGTAGAACGATTAATAGTTTTTTAGCTCTGGAAGTCATCTGTTTTATTATTATTTTTCAATTGGTTAAATTTTAGAATATTTTTTCGTTTTTTTCAAACCGGGCTGTGGTGTAACGGCTAACATGCACGATTCGGGTTCGTGTGATTCCGGGTTCGAATCCCGGCAGCCCGACAATTCAACTTATTACGATAATAACTCTCTTTAATCTTGGAAATTTTTCTTCGAGGCTATTTTTTATCTCCTTATTTTTTTTCGAGATCAACCTCATATTTTTTTCAGGATCGGGATTAATGTGAATTTCAGCGAAACTGCTTGCTCCCGATTTTCTTGTTTTTATTGCTGAAAAAGATATCTCATTTTGATCCAAGTAATCTTTTATCTTTTTCTTCATTTCCGGATCGGACTCATCGACCAGTGGGGCGATGTTTTCAATTCCCAACTTGTAGCTCTGATAGAAGATAAAAAATGACACCAGAATAGCTATAATGCTATCCGCTATAGGGTAATAGTGAATTAAAAAAAGACCCGCCAGTATACCGAAAGACGAGATTGCATCCGCATGAGAATGCCCTCCGTCGGCAATCAGTGCTTTTGAAGAGTGTTTTTTTCCTACCGAAACTTTTAATTTAGCGATAATTACATTCATAACCGCTGAAAACAAGACTACCAAAAAAGCGCTAATACCTATTTGGGCTAGAGCTTCTCCTTTTATTAAAGATTCAATCGCCTCGGTCAATATCAAAAATGCGGACAGGCTGAGAAAAATTACGATAGTAAAGGCGGCCAAACTTTCAAATTTTTCATGTCCATAGGGGTGATCCTTGTCAGCGGGTTTATTCGATTGTTTTATTGAGAGGTAAGTTATTCCGGAAGAAAGAATATCCAAACCCGAATGGAGTCCGTCGGCTATAAGAGTCATGCTGGCAGTCAGTGACCCGACAAAAAGCTTCAGACCGGTCAGGACTATGTTTACCACTATTGACAATTGCGAAGTTTTTTCAGGTTTCATGATGACATTATAGCACTTTCAATTTGACAACCAAAAAATATTGAGTTATCTTAAAAGCAAGAAAGAAAGACTTGAATGTCCGCATCAAAGCGGACCTTTTTTAAAAAAATAAATAAAAGTAACTATGGATTTAAAATCATTTGCATCAGCTATGTCTCAAATTGCTGCGGAGAAAGAGATTCCGGAAGATAAGATTTTGGATATTGTCGAACAGGCAATAGCTACCGCATATAAAAAAGAATACGGTGAAAAAGGAGATCTGATAAAAGCCGATTTCAATCCGGAGACGGGAGAAGTTAAGTTTTGGAAGGCTAAAAAAGTGGTCGATGAAGAGATGATCCTCTCCGATGAGGAGTTGGAGAAGTTGAAAAAAGGTGAGATATCGGATGTAGGAGACAAAGTCAGATTCAATCCCAAAAGACATATAATGGCAAAGGATACCGATGAGGGAGAGCCGGGAGACGAAATAAAAGAACCTTTGGAAAGCAAGGAGCACTTTGGAAGAATTGCGGCTCAAACTGCAAAGCAGGTAGTTCTTCAGAAAGTAAAAGAGACGGAAAGAGATTTGACTTATGAAGAGTATAAGGAGAAAGAGGGAGAGGTTATCTCCGGAGTTGTTCAAAGAGTTGAAGGAAGAAAGATTTTGGTTGATATCGGTAAAGTTTTGGGAGTTTTGACGAAAGAGGAACAGATCCCCGGAGAATATTATAAATCCGGACAGAGATATAAAATGTATGTTTTGAAGGTCGAAAAGAACCCGAAAGGACCGACGGTTTATCTTTCCAGAGCCTTTCCGAAGCTTGTTTCCAGACTTTTTGAATTGGAAGTTCCCGAAATATCAACCGGAACGGTAGAAATAAAAGCGATTGCCAGGGAAGCCGGCTCCCGAAGCAAGGTTGCTGTTTATTCCGATGAAGAAGGTGTTGATCCGGTCGGAACCGCCGTCGGACAAAGAGGAACCAGAGTGGGAGCGATAATTTCTGAACTTGATGGTGAAAAGATAGATATAATCGAGTGGTCGGAAGATGAAAAAGAACTTATCGGTAATGCTCTTTCTCCGGCCAACGTTCATCAAGTTGAAATAATCGGAGAAAACAAAGCTGTCGCCACGGTTTCGGAAGACGAACTTTCTTTGGCGATCGGGAAAGACGGACAAAATGTCAGATTGGCCGCCAACCTTACGGGTTGGAAAATTGATGTAAAAGCTTTAGGTGAAGAATCTTCCGAAAAGGAAGATTCCGAAGAAGAAGATGAATAAAAAACCAAAAAATATGAACTTAGTACCAACGGTAATAGAAAAAAGTCCCAGAGGAGAAAGAGCTTATGACATATACTCTCGCCTCCTAAAAGAGAGGATTATCTTTATGGGTGGGCAAGTCAATGACAAAGTAGCCAACTCAATAATTGCACAGCTTCTCTTTTTGGCCAGTGAAAACTCAAAAAAAGATATTCAGCTTTATATAAACAGTCCCGGAGGGTCGGTGACTGCGGGTATGGCCATATATGACACTATGCAGTACGTGGAACCGGATGTTTCAACCGTTTGTGTCGGGATAGCGGCTTCGATGGGAGCGGTGCTCTTGGCTGCCGGAGCGGAAGGAAAAAGATACGGGTTGCCCAATTCGGAAGCGATGCTTCATCAAGTAATGGGAGGAGCCGAAGGAGAAGCGGCTAAGATTGAAATCGCAGCCAATCATATCCTCAAGATAAGAGAGAAATTAAATAGAATTCTAGCGGACCACACCGGACAACCGTTCGAAAAGATTAAAAAGGATACCGACAGAGATTTTTATATGAGTGCTGAAGAAGCTAAAGAGTACGGACTTATAGACGAAGTTATTTCCAAAGCGGAAAAGATGGAAAAATAGACAAAAAAAGAAAAGAAAAGACCGCCTTTGAAGGCGGTTTTTTCGTTGACACCGACTCTTTTCTCTGGTATATTTTGAATACAAACTATTAAAAATATAGCCAATATTTCAATCGATTGTTATATTGGTTTAGCCTAGATTTGGTATAAATTTTAAGATGAAAAATAAAGTGCCAAAAATAATTGAATATGGAAATTTTAATCATACTTCTGGTGGGAGTGGTGGCTCTCATGGCCGGTTCGGTCTTGGGTTACCATGCTCGCCAAAAAGTAGCCAAACGTGACTATGAAGCAATAGAGACGAAAGTAAAAAACAGAATGGAGGCCGCCAAAGAAAAGAGCAGACGAATTGTAAAACAAGCAAGAGAAAAGGCGGAAAAAGTTCTCCAAGAAGCAAGACAAGAAGCCGAAGAAAAAGAGAAAAAGCTAAGAAAAAAAGAGCAATATCTTCTCAAAAGAGAAAATAATATAGACGAAAAGATCGCTAACTTTGAAGAAAGAGAACAGAAATTCGAAAGAAGAGTTGAAAAATTAAAAGAAGTAAAAAAGCGAGTTGAAGAGTTAAGATCAGAAGCTGAAGATGAATTGAAGAGAGTTTCCGGAATGAGCAAAGAAGAAGCTAAGGAAGAGATGCTTGAAAAGATTGAAAAAGATATGGAATCGGACATATTCGACAGAATGAGAAAACTTGAAAAGCAAGGCAAAGAGAGGTATGAAAAGAGGGCCAAAGAGATTTTAGCTACCGTTATCCAAAAATACGGCGCATCACAAGCTCAAGATTTAACGACTACCAACGTATCGCTTCCCGATGACGATATAAAGGGAAGAATAATAGGAAAAGAAGGACGAAACATTAAAACTCTGGAAAAATTAACAGGGGTGGAAGTCGTTGTCGATGACACTCCCGAAACGGTTTTAATTTCCAGCTTTGATCCGATAAGGAGACAAATTGCAAAAACGGCACTTGAGAAGTTGATTTTTGACGGAAGAATTCAGCCGGCCAGAATTGAAGAAATGGTTAAAAAAGCGGAAAAAGAAATTTCCGATCAGATCAAAAAAGCGGGAGAACAGGCGGTTTATGACACGGGAATAGTTGAACTTGATCCAAAAATAATAAGGCTTTTGGGTAGACTTTATTACCGTTCCAGTTACGGTCAAAACGTATTACTTCATGCCAGGGAGGTAAGCTATCTGGCAGAAGGATTAGCCGCTGAAATCGGTGCCGATACTTTTGTCTGCAAAAAAGCGGGACTGTTGCATGATATAGGTAAAGCTCTTGATCACAAGGTTGAAGGGTCTCATGTTGAGATAGGGATAAGAGTTTTGAAAAAATTCGGTGTTTCTCAAGAAGTAATTGACGCTATGAAATCTCATCATGAAGAATATGATTTTGAAACCTTGGAATCGGTCATAGTGCAAACCGCAGATGCAATCTCCGGAAGTAGACCGGGAGCGAGAAAAGATACTTTGGACGATTACCTGAAAAGGCTCAAAGAATTGGAAGAGGTAGCCAGAAGCTTCGCCGGTGTTAAAAAGTCTTATGCGGTTCAGGCGGGAAGAGAAGTGAGAGTTTTCGTTAAGCCGAACGAAGTGAATGATCTGGAGGCAAAAAAACTATCCAAAGATATAGCCAACAAAATAGAGGAAGAATTGAATTATCCCGGAGAAATAAAGGTCAACGTTATAAGAGAAAAAAGAGTAATCGAATACGCAAAATAATATGCACATTGAAATACCCGACGGAGTATTGCCGCCCTGGCTTTGGATAGCCGGATTCGTATTGGTTGCGGCTTTACTCGTAATCGCGATTTATTTCGCAAAAAAACAGGAAGAAAAGATGCCTCTGGCGGCTCTATTTGCTGCTCTGTCGCTGATAGTTATGTCGATTCCTTTAGGGCTTCCGGTCCATATCAACTTAATGGTTTTGGTTGGGATTATAGTCGGACCGTGGTGGGCTCTGATAGTCTCTTTTATCGTCAATTCCCTTTTAGCCTCGATCGGGCATGGTGGAGTGACGGTGATAGGGCTCAATACTCTACTTTTATGGTCGCAGGCTCTCTTAGGGTTTTATCTTTTTGGGTTGGTTAAGAAAATGATCTCCAAAAAGAGCCCAGCTCTTAAAGGGGTTACAGGAGGAGTGGTAACCTTTTTAAGTCTCATGATCTCTTTCCTTCTTTTGGGAGGAATGGTTTTTGCAATAAACTTGAACCCGGAAGAAATTTTGATTCACGATCACAGTCATGAACACGGCCATTATCACCACGAAGGAGATCATGGAGATGATCACTACGAAGAAGAGCATAGCCATGAAGATGAAGAGAGTCATGACCATGGAGAGCACCACGAAGATCATGAGGACAATCATGAAGAGGGTCACAACCATGAACGTGAAAATGACCAAAGTGACCACCACGAAGGAGATCTGGAAGGTCATGAAGATGAAGAAGATCACGGCCACGGACATAGTCACGACCCGGAAGATTATTACGATGACGAAATCTCTCTGAGAGCCTTTTTTGCTATCGCTTTGCCCATATTTTTGTATGCGGCGATAATAGAATCGGTCGTAGTCGGATTGGCTATTAGCTTTATATCCAAAGGAAAGCCGGATCTCTTATGAGTTCAATCTATTCCATAGACGACTTTGCAAACAGGAAGGGAGACTTCCAAAAGATGTCAGCTTATTCCAAGCTGGCATTTTTCTTTTTTGTTTTGATATCGATAGTCTTTACTGAAAGCCTTTCGGTTTTACTCATTGTCTTATCTTCCGTCTATTTGTTGGCTTTCGCCGGATCTTTTCCCGTTTCCAGAATCTTCAAATGGGCTCTCTATCCGACTTTTTTTGCTCTTATTTTTGCAATCAGTCAAGGAGATATCCATTTCGGGTTAATAATTCTCCTCAGAGCCTTCAGTGCCGCCTCTCTGGCTCTATTTTTCTCTTTTTCTACTCCTTATTACAAAACCTTCGGAATCTTCTCCAAGCTTTCTCCTTTTTTGGCTTCAATGCTCTTTTTAACCTACAGATACTTTTTTATATTTATATCCGGGGTCGAAAGAAAGGTAGAGATGGTAGAGATAAGAGGTGGGAAAAATAAAAAACTTCGGTCAATAGGAAGAGTGGTCGGATTTTTTATAATCAGCTTTTTAAATAAATCCGAAGAAATGTATAAAATCTTAAAGGTAAGAGGGTTTAAAGGAAAAGTGGGAACTGCTCCCGATTTTAAATTTAAGTTGGCCGACCTTTTAATTCTTACGGTAGCAATTTTAATATTTATTATATCTTTAACTTATGTCTAAAATAGTTGAGCTTAAATGCCTAAAACATAAATATCCGGATCAAACTGAAGTTTCCGCTTGCGGGCTGGATTTTGTGGTTGAAGAAGGAGAAAAAGTCGGACTCGTCGGTGGTAACGGATCGGGAAAGACGACACTGATCATGCATCTCGTAGGAATGTTGAGACCCAGCGAAGGAAGCGTTTCGGTTTTGGGAATTGATCCTTATGAAGATTTTTCCAAAATCGGTAAATCGGTCGGAGTCGTTGTTCAGCAAGTTGAAGATCAGCTTGTAGGGCCGACGGTTGAAGAGGATATTAAATTTTCTCTGGTTAATTATGGATTTGATAAAGAGGAGATAGAAAAGAGAACAAAAGAAGTTATGAGACGGTTGAATATAGAGAATTTGGAAGGAAAAGTGATTCATTACCTCTCCGGTGGACAAAAGAAAAAAGTTGCTCTGGCCGGAGCTTTAGCGCTAAAACCGAAGCTTTTGGTTTTGGATGAAGCTTTTAATCAGATAGATCCGGAAGGCTTAAAAAAGGTAACCTCTCTTATAGATGATTATTGTAAGAATTACGGAATGTCGGTCATTATGGCCGTTAGTAACAAGGAGGATATTAAACACTTCAATACGATTTATCTTTTGGAGTATGGAAAGATAGTTTTTAAGGGAACCGAGAAGGAGTTGGAAGAGCGAGGCGGTAGCCAGTTTT
>PWGJ01000093.1 GCA_003554445.1 Candidatus Nealsoniibacteriota bacterium | reverse complement strand
TTCGTTAAATTGGGTTATGTGATAGGTAAAACCGAACCGGTTATGAAAGAGGTTGTAGTTGACGGAAAAGGCGAAGAAATTACGGGCTTTAATTTAAAGCCTGAGGATATTATTCAAGATTTGGAACTCAAAAAACCGATTTATAAGGATTTAGCCAGGTGGGGCCACTTCGGCAGGGATCGGCTTTGCTGGGAGATATAATTTATTTGATGCAATCTTTTTGATATACTGACAATTACCATGGATGAAAAAAAATTATATAATTTATTAAAATTTATCTTTAACAGACTGGAAGGAGTTGATCCTAATTGGCGGCTGGACGGAAGCGCCAATCTTTTAGTTCAGGGGATTGATTTAAAGCCCAACGATTTGGATATAGCAACCGATGATAAAGGATTGGAAGTTTTTTATGGGTTGTTCGAAGAATTCATAATCAGTGATAAATTTGGAGAGGTCTCCAGTGGGATAATCTTGGAATTGAGTGTAAAAGGTGAGGAAGTTGAAATAAATTCCTACAATGACAGCAGTTTAAGCAAACTGGATAAAATTAAAATTTCAACGTGGAAAGATTTACCGCTGCCGATTTTACCGTTGAAGGATGCAAAAGAATTTTATAGACAAATAGAGAGAGAAGAAAAAGTAAAAATAATAGTTGACAAATTAAAAATCAATCAAAAAAAAGATGAATGAAGAAAAATATAATGAGCTAATAATGGTGGTAAAGAGAAGTGATTTATTATCGGAAGATTTTCAGGGATTAAAAAAAGCAGAAGAAAAAGATTTCCAAGAGATAATTTTGGATAATTATAAGTATGCAAAAAGAGGGGAGGCGGAAAAAGATGAAAAATTAAAACAGCCGATAGGATATTCCGTATTGGTTAATAGTGAGGGAGACATTTTTGCCTATCAACGAGCAAAAAAGGATGATGATTATACTGAAAAAAGACTCCAGGGAAAATGGTCCTGGGGAGTCGGAGGGCATGTAGACAAACAGGATAATAAGGCAAAGAACCCGATAAAAGAAAGTGTAATAAGAGAGCTGGAGGAGGAGGTTGATATCGATGGAGATATAAGAAAAATGAAGGTCCTGGGGTATATAAATGATGACACGGACAGTGTCGGCAGGGTCCACTTCGGAATTCTTTATATGGTTCGAATCGATGGAGAGGTTGAAGCCGGGGATGGAGAAATAACTAATGAGGATTTCAGGTCAATTGATGAACTAAAAAAGATAATTGAAGATGAAAGTCAAACGGTTGAAGAGTGGTCCAAGATAGCGTTGGATCTTTTGGAGAATATTTTGTAATTAAAAATAATATGAAAGATATTTATTTCATAAACGGTGAGTATAAAAAGTTGGAAGATCCTCAAATTACTCCTGACAACATCGGTCTTCTCAGAGGATACGGAATTTTTGAGTTTTTCAGAACTTATAACGGAAAATTTTTCCGTTTCGAAGAGCATATGGATAGGCTTTTTAATTCTGCGAAAAAAATGAATATCGATTTACCTTATACAAGAAATGATATTGAACGGATTTCCAAAAAACTAAAAGACAAAAACAAGTTGAAAGAATGCTCGATAAGGGTGGTTGTAACAGGTGGTAGAGTAACTTCTCATACCGGCTATGATCCCAAAAAGCCGACTTTCATGATTTTGTGTCAAAAATCAAAATCTTTACCGAAGGAGTATTATGAAAAAGGTGTTGAACTTTTAACTCTGGAACATCAACGAATACTTCCGGAAGTTAAATACACAAATTACATACTTCCAATTTCAAAGAAAAAAGAGTTGAAGGAGAAAGATAAATTTGATTTTTTATATGTTTATAATGGCAAGGTTTTAGAGAGTGTGACAAGCAATCTGTTTTTAGTTAAAAATAAGACACTTATAACCCCAAAAGAGGGAGTTTTGGCGGGAACAACCAGAGAATTCGTTATCGAGTTAGCAAAAGACCAATTTGAAATTGAAAGAAGAGAAGTGAAAGTTAAAGAGCTAGAAGAGGCTGACGAAGCCTTTATAACCGCTACAACCAAAGAAATTTTACCTGTAGTTAAGGTGGACGATTTAAAAATCGGAGAAGGCAGAGTCGGAAAAGCAACAAAAAAATTAATGAAAATCTTTAAAAGAGAGGTAGACAGCTTTTAAAAGGGTAATACTTGACAAAATATAATAATAATTATATAATAAAAACAGTAGAGGAATTGGTACATAAAAAAAAGAAAAGGGAGGCGTAAAAATGAAAAGTGTTGCTGCTGTCCGGATAGGTTTAATTTTTATTCTAATAATAGCTCTCACGGTCTGTGCATACTTATTGGTTGAGATTTTAGTAAATAGTTCTTCTGTCGTTTTCGGAGAAGACTATGGGGATTTAGAAGATCTGACAAAAGGAGGTGATCCTTTACTAAATCTACAAAACCCGGTTAAATTACCGGGTTTTAATTTTGGCAAAATTATTTACCTTCTTTTTTGAATTGGTTTGCATTTATTTGTGAATATGATATCTTAATAGTAGTGATTATTAATAAGAAAAAGAACATGAATAATAAAAAAGAAGAAACAAAAAATAAAGAAGAAAATATAGATGAGAAGGAGAATAGAATCCCCGTAATCGGAGAAAAAGCACCCTCTTTTGAGGCGAAGACGACTCAAGGAAAAATTAGTTTCCCTGATGATTTTGAGGGTAATTGGGTTATCCTTTTTAGTCATCCGGCTGATTTTACTCCCGTTTGTTCGTCTGAGTTTATGACTTTTGCCAGCATGGAGAAAAAATTTGAGGACTTGAATGCTAAACTGGTTGGACTTTCGGTGGATGGAATTCATTCTCATATTGCCTGGCTTAGAACAATAAAGGAAAAGCTGGTTCATAATGGGATTGAGGGAGCTGACGTAAAATTTCCATTGATAGAAGATATAAGTATGGATGTAGCTAAAAAATATGGAATGATACAGCCGGAAGAAAGCAAGACGGAAGCGGTAAGAGCAGTATTTTTCATCGATCCCGATGGAATTATAAGAACACTTCTTTATTATCCGCTTAGTTTGGGAAGAAGCTTTGATGAGCTTTATAGAATTCTCATCGGCCTTCAAACTGCGGATGAGTTCGGTGTAGCTACTCCCGCTGACTGGCAGCCGGGTGACGATGTAATCGTTCCTCCTGCAGGAACTTCGGAAGAAGCGGAAGAAAGAATGAATGACGATTCAATAACCTGCGATGATTGGTTTTTCTGCAAAAAAAATATAAGTAAAAAAGAAATAGAAAAAAAGATTAAAAATTAATTAACTTTTAAGATTTATGAAACATAAATTACCCGATCTCTCGTACTCTTATGATGCTTTGGATTCTTTTGTTGATGAAAAAACCATGAAGATTCATCACACCAAGCATCACCAAGGGTATGTAGACAAGTTAAACAAAACCTTGCAGGGGACTAATTTTGAAGATCGGTCCCTGGAAGATCTATTAAAGGGATTAAATGAGCTTCCTGATAAAGTAAAGACTTCCGTTAGAAATAATGGTGGAGGTCACTCCAACCACATTCTTTTTTTCGGAGGGTTGACTTCCGACGGAAAAAATAAGCCGGAAGGACCTCTTTTAGAGGCTATAGAAGAGTCTTTTGGTAGCTTTGAAGAATTTAAAAATAAGTTTGAAGAAGTTGCTAAATCCCACTTCGCTTCCGGATGGGCGTGGCTGGTAAAAAGTGGTAATGATTTAGAAGTTTATTCAACTCGCGGTCACGACAGTCCGATTACCGACGGATATCAACCGCTTTTAAACTTGGATATTTGGGAGCACGCATATTATCTCAAGTATCAAAACAAAAGAGGTGACTATGTAGAAAATTTTTGGAAAGTAGTTGACTGGAAAGAGATTGAAGAAAGATTTGAAGCGTAATGGAAATAAAAAACCCGACATTCTTTTAGATGTCGGGTTTTTATTATGTTATAATTTTTAAAAATTAATGATTAAAATCTTTTAACATGAATTTAGAAGAAAAAATTACAGAATTAGTTGATTCCGTAAAAAAGACTTCAAAATATAAAAATTATAAAAAAGCTAAAAAAGATTTTGAAAATGATCCGGAAGCGGTAGAGATTTTAAATAATTTTCAAAAAGCAAAAAGCGAACTTGCTATCTTAAAGCAAGGAAATTTTGAGGGAATTAAAGAGCAAGAAAAGAAAGTAAAAGAGCTTGCCGATAAAGTGCTCGCGAAAGATGAAATTCAAAATTACATGAAAAGCCGAAAACAATACAAAGAATTAGTAGAAGAAATAGCAGTATCGATAAGTGAAGGAATAGATTTTCCGATTAAATTACCGGAAAAGAAATCATGTTGTGGTTAACTATTTTATAAGTCAAAGTTTTTATTGTATAATTTAGATGGTAGCGATTAAAAATTAAAGTCGTTACATCGTGGAAAATTATAAAAAATTCATGGGCTCGCGACTGGAAAGAGCTTTTATAACCGCTAAAAGCTTTTTAGAGGAGGATCTAAGCAGAAAAGAAGCAGCAGAGATAATAGGTAGAAGTAGAAGTTGGACTTATGGAGCTTATGAAGATATAAGTCAGGTGCTTGAAGAGGATATTGAAAAGATAGAAGATAAAGGACACAAAAGAGTGGTAAGAGAGATTCAAGAGTGGTTTGCAAAAGGTGACAGAAAGAATAGATTTAGAAAAAGAATTCAAAAAGAAGGATCTTCAAGGTGTATAATTTGCGGAAGATTTTATTCTAAAAATCACTCTTCCGATGAGGTCTGTAAAGAATGTTCGGAGTGGCTTGAAAAGCAAACCGAATTCTCAATTTAATTTACAATAATGATAAAAAATAAACGACTCCATTTTTCAAGAGTCGTTTTTTTGTTCTTTTATCTTTCGCCTTTCTTCTTCCAGTTTTTTTAATTTTTCCTCTCTATCTTTTATCTTGCAAATTATGCTAAATTCTTCTTCCCAGTTAAGCCCTTCAATTTCTTCAAGTATATATTCCAGTCTATTATATGAAGAATTAACTTCTTTCCATTTTTTTCTATTCTCAGCAAGTTTTTCTTTTAAATCTTTATTTTCCGCATCCATCTTTAACACCTCCTGTTTTATACCATACAATTTTTTAAGTTAAATGTAAAACTTTAATTGATAATAGCTTAACATTTTGTATAATTTAAAAGGCAAGTTAGTGTTCTAAAGCATAAATAACCTTTTAAAGATTGTTTTACTGAATGATTAATAAAAAATAAAAGGAGAACACTTTTTTGTATAAAGAGATGAAAAACTTGAAAAAAGATGTGCTGAGCCAAACTTTTTTTAATAGATCCGCTGTTTCGGTAGCCCCTGATCTTTTGGGCAAATATCTGGTCAAGGATTTTGATGGTAAGAAAGAGGCAAAAAAGATTACCGAAGTCGAAGCTTATGACGGCGTAACGGATAAAGCTTGTCACGCAAGTAAAGGAGTTACTAAGCGGACGAAGGTTATGTTCGGGCCACCCGGTTATTGGTATATCTATTTGATATACGGGCTATATAACATGCTTAATGTAGTTACCGGTCCCGGTAAGAAACCCTCTGCGGTTCTAATAAGGGGAGTTGAGGGAATGGACGGTCCGGGAATACTTACCAGAGATTTGAAAATAAAAAAAGAATATTTTGAAAATAAAAAGATAACACCCGAAACCGGACTTTGGATTGAAGATAGGGGAGTAAAAGTAAAAGAGGGTGATATAAAAACAACTGAAAGAATCGGTGTGGATTATGCGGGTGAGTGGGCAAAAAAAGAATGGCGTTTTAAAATATAATCAAAACTTCGTTAGGAAAACAGTAAATTTATTAATTTCATACATTTAAAAATGGAAATATTTTATCAACATTAAAAGAGGAATCTTCCTCTTTTATTTTAATTGAATCTGTTAATTTCAAGTTGTCGATTAATAAATAACTATTTAAAAATATGCAGTGGAGCTTTAAAAATGAATTAGCCAGAAAATTTGTTCACTTGCTTTCTCTTTTTATTTTATTGGTATATTTTTTAGCTGTAGATATATTTAATCCGGATATCGCGCTCGTTATTTTGGTTTTTGTTTTAATAACTTTTCTTGAGTTGGAGTATTTGAGACTTGAATTGGGAGCTAAAATACCTATTTTGAGAGGCTTTTGGAAACACTTAAGAAGAAAAAAAGAGGAAAAAGCGCTTGGATCAGAAATATTTTTCTTAGTCGGAGCAATTTTGGTTTTAGCTGTTTTTGATACTCAAATTGCAGTTGCAGCAATTTTAATGACTACTTTTGGCGACATGGCAGCTGCTCTAATCGGAAGTCGCTTTGGTAAAAATTATCTTTCCTATCCCGAAGACACGGCATGGGAAGGAATTTTAGCTGAATTTTTTGTAAATATAGTAATTGGAATTATAGTGTTTTTCATCTTTCCGGGAGTTTCTTTTTCTAACCTTAATTATTGGATAATTATCTTGGTAATGGCAACGACAGCGACTATTGTTGAGACCTTTGCCGGGAAGATCGATGATAATCTGCTCATACCGGTTTTTTCAGGATTTAATGGACAGATTGCATTGCTTATTTTGGGTTTGTTATAAAGCTTAACTTTAAAAGAGCTAAAGAATGAAAATAGGGTATCCGTGTATAAATTTATCTTTGGATTGTAGAGCTAGTAGAACTTTTAGATTGAAATCTTATTCTGTTGAAAAACTGATAAAGACAGTGAGTGGAAATTTAGATTGTCTGGAGAAAATGATCGATTACAACATAGAAAATAATTTACTTTTTTTAAGAATAACCTCTGATTTAATTCCATTCGCATCTCATGAAATAAATGATTTTGATTGGCAAAGGGAGTTTGAAGACAGATTTGAGGAAATTGGAAAAAAGATTAAAAAGGCTGATATGAGAATAACTATGCATCCGGGTCAGTATACCGTTTTGAATTCTGATAAAGATGCCGTTTTCAGAAAAGCTGTTGATGAATTGAATTATCACGCTGAAGTTTTAAACCTTTTAAAGCTCAGCAAAGAGGCAAAGATAAATATTCATGTCGGTGGTGTTTATAGAGATAAGAAAGCCAGCATAAACAGGTTTATTGATAGATATAAAAAATTACCACAAGATATTAAAGACAGGCTTGTCATAGAAAATGACGAAAAAAGTTATTCCGTTTTTGATTGCCTTCATATTTCAAAAGAAACCGGCATTCCGGTGACTTTTGATAACCTCCACCACACCATTAATAATAAAGGAGAAGATGTTGCTAGCTTATTAAAGGAAGTTTTTAAAACCTGGAAAGAAGATGACGGGTTGCCGATTGTTCATTACAGCTCTCAAAAACCCAAAGAAAGAGAAGGAAGGCACGTAGATCATATTGACGAAGATCATTTTAAAAACTTTTTAGAAAAAACGAATTGCTTGGACTTCGATCTTATTTTGGAAGTTAAGGATAAAGAAAAAAGTGCTCAAAAGGCTTTGAATATAATTGAAAATAAAATAAAATGAGTAAAGAAGTCGAATTAAGAGCTAAAATCAATAATCTTAGAAAGATTAAAGATAAGCTTGACGAATCGGATTTGAAGGCAACCGAAAAAAGATTAATTAAAGATTGCGCTTTTGATAATCCAAAAGGGGAGTTTTATGAAAAAGGGATTATGATTAGGTTGAGAAGCATAGAGGATGATAAGCACCTATTTGCTTATAAAGGACCTTCCGAAATGAAAGAATATAAGGTTAGAGAAGAGATCGAATTAGAGATTTCCGATCCGGAAAAACTAAAGAAAATTTTAGAACAAGTAGGGCTTCAGGTAACTTTCGAGATGGAAAAGATGAGAAAAACTTATCATGGCGATAATTGCACTGTTGAACTTGAAGAATATCCGGTTTTAGGATCTTTCGTGGAGATAGAAGGAGATCCTGCAGACATAGAAAAGATGATAGACAAGCTTGGCATGGAGAGGGATAAGTTTAACAGTAGATCATTGGATTATTATATAAACAAAAAAGAGAAGGAAGTTGGTGAAAAAATTGAATTGAAGTTTAAAAAAAGAGATAATAAAAAATAAAACCTCGGGAGAGGTCCAACCTCTCCCAAACATGATCAGAGAAGAGCTCGGGAGAGGTCCAACCTCTCCCGAGTACAAATGGATATAAATTTATGCATAGAGAAGATTTTTCAATAGGTGATGAACATTTCTATATAGATGTTTATCTTGAAGAAGGTCCTACGAAAATGGATCCCGTTTTTATAGTCTCCGTGGTCGTTGAAAGCGGTGATGAAATTATTAAAGAGAGAGATTTTCAATTTACGTCCGAAGAAGAAACTAAACAGTTTATAGAAGATTTAAAAGAGCAGGAAATAGACCTGCTTTAGCTTTTATTTATGAGTGATACAAACATCACAGAGTCCGAACCCGAACCTCTAAAAAATAAGGAGATAGAAAAGAGGTTGAAAGAACTTCAAAGTTGGAGCCTGTCTTCTGATAGGACAAAAATATCCAGAACCATTGAATTCAATTCGTTCAGTGAAGCTATAAGTTTCGTTAATAATATGGCGGAATTTTCAGAAAAGACGAACCATCATCCCGAATCAATAATTATAAGATTTGATGAAGTTGAGGTTAATTTAACCACTAGTGAGATAAAAGGCTTGTCGGAAAAAGATTTCAGTTTGGCAAAAGAAATTGATTTTATAGCCGAGTGGAAAGTTTATCTTCAAGAATGGTTAAGCTCTACAAAAGTTGTAATAGCGCTTCTTATTTTATTTGGAATTGTTCTATTATGGCGCTATTTCATTTAACACTTATTAAAAAACAACTTTAATTTCTTTTTTAAGTCATTAAAATTTTCATAAGAACAGATTTCTATTTTTTCTGACCCGGAAAACATTGGAGATACTTTTTTTGTTTTTTCAAGATTGTATATTCCTAAAATAGGTTTGCCGCTCTTGATCATTCTTCCAATTTCATACCCAACCCCTAAAGACGGTGCGGTTATCTCAGCAATCACTACATCTGCTTCTTCTAATTTTTTTATATCATAGTCATGTTTTTCTTTAGCTGAGTAGTTACCCTTTTCCAATTTATCATAATTGGCTATATGAGGGTTTACTATTTTTCCGTAGTTTTCCAGATAAGTTACTATTTTTTTATAAAAATTAATTTCTAAGATTCTATTTGTTAGGGAGGCAGCAAAATAAATTTTCATATTTTATTATTTGGTTGATTATCTTAGATTACCATATTTTTTTGTGTTGACAAATTATATAATAATGTTTACAATAAAATCAACATAAGGAGGGATGACAAATGAAAGAAAAAAAGTTTAAGAGAAGAATGGTTAAGCTTGAAGAAGAGCGTGTAGAGATAAGAGGAGAGTTGGAAGAGATGGTAGAGAGATTAAAGCAAGAAGAGGAAAAGTTCTTTCAAACTGAAGAAATGGATTCTTCTTTTTCTTATCCTCCTGGTAGAAAAATTCAACCTATAAAAAAACAAGCAGCAATTCTAAGTGAGAAATTTCCGGAACTCAATTATGAAAAGGGCTCTTTACCTGCTCTACCGGATGCTGCAG
Organism: Candidatus Nealsoniibacteriota bacterium; assembly: GCA_003554445.1. Taxonomy (GTDB): domain Bacteria; phylum Patescibacteriota; class Minisyncoccia; order Minisyncoccales; family PWPS01; genus PWPS01. The sequence goes on along the minus strand of PWGJ01000093.1, from coordinate 696 downwards.
AAGGATGGTTGATTTTTCCTAACCCTTTAAAAAATTTTTCTGACTATAGGTCTGCCCTTAAAAATGCATTATCTAAGTTGGGATCCAATAGGGACTTTGTGTGTGGTAGGGAAAAGGAGTTAGGCAAAAAATATATTAAATTAAGTAAAAGATTTGAAAAGCTGTTGATTAAAGAAAAAATAATTACGAGAGGTGATTTTCTACTTGCACCAGCTCAGATTGGTTTAAAATATGTAGGTTGCTCTCCAAGAAGAGCTCGAGCTCTTTTTGAAGATAATGAATATGGGCTAGGCCCTTTCGAAATTGCTATTTTTTTGCTTACCCACTCTGATTGGCTAACAAAAGAAACAGATATTGGAATTGATTGTGCTGGAATGAGGTATGGACCTTATGGACATCGGAGATTTAAAAGTATATTATGCTTTTACTTTTTGGACGATAAGCTTTTACTCAATGACCGATGGGAGGGTTGCCCAGATACACAATTCGGAACTGCTACCGCCTTTTCGGTTTAAAAGAGAGTAGATAAACTCTACTCTCTTTTTTTAGATTTTAAGAGTGTAAATCTAGAAATTATGAATAATAAAATAAAAAACTTAATATTCGATTTAGGAGGAGTTATTGTTTTGTCTGAAGATGTTAATTTTTTGGAATTTGATCATAAATTTTCTCTTCCGGAAGGAACTACTGAAAAAG
>PWGJ01000074.1 GCA_003554445.1 Candidatus Nealsoniibacteriota bacterium | reverse complement strand
TGCTTCAACTTCCTCTTCTGAGAGCTGTCGCTTTAAAACTTCAAAAGAGCTCTTCTCATTATCCATTCGAGCTCTTATTGAGTCTTCATCCAGATCCAAAATCAAAGCTAAAGAAGAAGATATTTCTTCCTTATCTTCATCCTCCCGAATTATTTCTCGGGGCGATATTAGAGCCATCTTCCAAACTCTATTTACGGCGAGAGGAATTGACTCCCCGTCCTTGTTTTGAGCAAAAATACCTCCTCTTCCCCCTTCGACTTCACTTTGTGTTCTTTGCTGTCTTTCTGCTTCTGCCTGCCAATGCTCAGCCTCCGTAATTTGAACTCTGTAAAGTCTAAAAATTAAAACTCCGCTTAAAGCTAAAACAAAGACAAGGAGTAAATTTAACCTTGTTTTATTCATCAATTCGGATGTTTATTTAACTACTACCTCGCTTCCCGTTACCTCAATATAACTGACTCTGTTTGCCTCTTCGAAGTTGAGTTCTTGAGCAATATTCTCGACTTCAAAGAAAGAATTGCTTTGTAAGAATTTATATTCAAGATTGTTGCTTTCTCTAGAATAAGAATTTATCTCTTTTTGATAATTTTCAATTAAATAATTTTCTTGCGTTAAAGCACCAACCTGAATTACATATGTAAAAATTGACAAAATAAGCAAGGTTGAAAAAACTACATATTGAATCTTTAGAGTTTTATTTGTCATCTATTTTTTTAGCTACTCTTAATACTGCCGACCTTGAAGAAGGGTTACTGGTGACCTCCTTTTTTGAGGGGGTCACCAGATCTACCTGTCTCAACCCCTCTTTTTGGTTAAAAAATTTCTCTACTTCCCTATCCTCCAAATGATGAAAGGATATGACCACGATTTTCCCGCCGGGCTTTAAAACTTCAAAAGCCTGGGGCAGAACTTCTTTCAAATTGTTAAGTTCCGCATTGACCACGATTCTTAAGGATTGAAAAGTTCTCGTTGCCGGGTGAATTCTTCCCTTTTCATAATCTCCCGGAACAGCTCTCTTTATCGCCTTAACCAAGTCACCGGTTGTCCGGAGCGGTCGTGATCTTACAATCTCTTTCGCTATCTCTTCAGAATATCTTTCATTGCTATAATCCTTAATGACTTTTTTTAAATTATCCTCCTTCCAATTGTTTACCACTTCCTTGGCCGTCAGAAGTGACCTCTTATTATACCTCATGTCAAGTGGTTCATCGCCTCGAAAGCTGAAACCTCTTCCGGATTTTTTGATGTGCCATGTTGACATGCCTAGATCGAGCAAGACACCTGAGACAGGTTTAAAACCGATGTCTTCCACGACCTCCCTTAAAAAAACGTACGACTTGTTAACTAACTTCAATCTCTTAATACCTTCTTTTTTAAGCCTTCGGTACATTTTACTATCCCACTCGAAGGCTAAGACCTTTCCATCGGGACCGTTTCTTTTTAATATTTCTTTTATATGCCCTCCTTCACCGGCAGTACAATCAATGAAATTTCTATCTTTATCAACTTCTAAAAGATCGATCGCTTCTTTTTTTAAAACCGTTTTATGGGCTTTCTTCATCTTTTGGTTAAACCCCTAATTCTTTTAACCCTTCTGCAACGTCACCAACTTCACTTTCCGCTTCATTTTTATAGTCTTCCCACTTCTCTTTGCTCCAAATTTCCATCCTGTTATAAACACCGGCAATAGTTACCTCTTTTTCCAGGTCGGCATAATCTTTCAAATAATCCGGAAGTAAAATTCTTCCGGAGCTGTCAATCTCTAACTCCATAGCTCCGGCAAGCATTACCCTGGCAAAACTTCTGGCATTTGATTGAGATAACGGAAGATTACTTATCTTCTCCGCTAACTTCTCCCATTCATCTATCGTGTAAAGAAAAAGACAACCATCTAAACCTCTGGTAACAACAACTTTCCCATCAAGATCATCGCGAAATTTGGCTGGAACCGCCAACCTCTTTTTTGCATCTATTTTATAATTGAATTCTCCTATAAACATTTAGTTTTCCACAGGTTTTAGGGGTTTTCCCCACTTTTTTCCACAACTCTCCACATCACTTCCATTCTATCCCACTATTCAATAAATGTCAACACTTCTCCTTCTCCAAAATTAAAAAACACCCCTCTTACAGAGGGGTGCCCTGAGCTCCGTACTAGCTAAAAATCAATATATTCTTCCGGTGACTCCAATTCTTTTTCGTGGTTGAAGTCAGAAAAAGAAGCTGTTAACTCTAAAGTGGGGGAAGATCCCGCAGAAAATCCTATGAAAGGATCATCAAGCTCAAATCCTCGAGAAAGCTCAATGTCTTGGTCAATCATCAATCTGTAAATTTGAAGGTCTTCCTTGCCAGTAAATATTTCAGGAGACAACTCTCCCTCAAACAGCTCATCCACCATTAAATCAAAAGAATAATAATACATCTCTTTATCATTAATCGATTCTTCCTCATCAAGCACTTGAACGCTTTCTTCCTTGAGAGTTAAGGTCGGGCGCTCCAATTCAATCGGTAACCTAACCCACTTATTTCTCACCTCTTCTATTTGATAATCATAATTTTCAGTTAAAAACCCTTCCAAAACAATCGGAAGGCCGTCTTCTGAAAAATTCAAATACAACCCTTCTTTGTAAACAAACTCTCCTTCGATTTCCTGAACCTCTCCTTCCAGGCGTGTCGATAGAGAGAAATTTCCTTCAGCTCCACCCTCTTGGGTATAACCGCTTGCTGAAAAGTCATAAAAGCCTTCTCTTGCTTTTTCCAAGCTACCGTTGAAGTCAAAGTTGAATGTTGAAGTTTCAAAATTATCCAAAGAAGCTTGAACTCTTTTTTCCTCTACCGGAACCACTTGAGATCCGTAATAAAAACCGAAAATTAAAATAAAAACAATCGTAAATTTAATTATCTTCTTTTTAATATCTTTCATAACTTTCTTAATTAATTTATTTTTTCCACCGAAAAATCATTCGGGTTTATTCTTACTTTATCCCCGGCCTCCAGTTTATCAGAAAGCATTGCTGACGCCAAGGCGTCCCCTACTTCATTTTGGATGACTCTTTGCATTTCTCGCGCTCCAAAAACGGGTTCGTAGCTTTTTTCAACTATCTCTCTTTTAACTTCTTCAGTTATTTCAAAATCAATATGCTTTTCCTCTAAGTTTTTCTTAAGATTATTAAGTTGAAGTTGAGCGATATCCATTAAATTTTCTTTTGAAAGTGGTTCGAAAATCACGGTTCCATCAAATCTATTGACAAACTCCGGCCTGAATAACCCTTCTCTAAACAAGTAATCCATTATCTTCTTTTTAACTTTTTCCAGCGGTATCTCTTTTTCAACCGAATCCATAATTATTTTGTATCCGGCATTGCTGGTTGCAATAATCATGCAGTTTCTAAAATCAACTTTTCTGCCCCCCCCATCCGTAACATGTCCTTCATCTAAAATTTGAAGGAAAACATTCAAGATGTCCTTATGCGCTTTTTCCAGCTCATCCAGTAATATTAATGAAAAAGGATCTTCCACGACTTGTTCAGTCAGGATACCTTCCCTATCCTCGGATCCTATCAGTCGAGACAGATCCGAAATATTTTGATACTCCGACATGTCAATTCTTATCATTCTTTTTTTGGATCCAAAATAAACTTCAGCTATTGCTTTTGCCGTCTCCGTTTTACCGACTCCGGTCGGACCCAAAAAGAGAAACGATCCTATAAGCCCCGTTCTCGTATCTATGTCGGCTCTGGAGCGACGAAGGCTTTTGGCAATTTCGGTAACTGCCGTTTCTTGATTTATAATTCTTTTATGAACTTCTTCTTCAAGATTTAAAAGTGCTTTCTTTTCTTCATCGGCAGCCTCTCCTACCGGAACTTCCGCTTTTTCAGAAACAACTTCGGCAACATCCTCTTTCTTTAAAACTTTTTTATCTTTTTGGTTTGCAGAGATTATAGCCTCCTCCAAAAGCTGCATCGATTTTTCGGGAAAAAATTCGGATGTTAGAAACTGCTCACTCAGCTCAACGGTTGCACGCAGTGATTGATAAGAAATAAAGATATTATATTTATCCTCCAATCCCGGAGTTATCATTTCACAAAGCTTTATTGCTTCATCTTGTGAAATTTCTGACAACTCAACTTTTTTAAACTCTGAATTTATACCCTGATTTCTTTCTACGATCCTTCGGTAGTCTCTGTAATTGGTAATCGCAACCACTTTAAAGTCAGGATGCTCAAGATAAGGTTCAATAATTCCCGAAATATCGACAATACCGGCTCGATCATGTCCGGAAATGAATTCATGTATATTCTCAATAACCAATATTATATTACCCGCTGCGGCAACTTCCCCGAATATCTTATCCAACATCATCTCCGTCTTTTCCTTACCGTCAACTCTGGCAATTAACGATTTTAGTTTTAGTTTGTAAACCCGCTTATAATTTACACCCGGCAGAGAAAGTCCCAAAAAGCTTTTTCTGGTTAATTCATTAACAACCGCCCTTCTTCCGGTTCCGGGCTCCCCTACCAACATTACATTATTAGCTTCATCTCCGGAAATAATTCTCTCCAAGGACTTCACTGAATTTTCATGCCCTATGATCTTTCTGAATCCTCTCTTTGACAATGCTTCAGTCCAATCAATAGCAAACCTGTTAAGCACGAAGGTGTTTCCCGAAGCCCATTGTCTACCTAAAGTTCCGAATTTAACCAAATTTTCATACTTCCAGAACTTCTTTCTATTTTCTCGGTATTTTTCAATTCTAACCCACCAGGAAGTTAAAAATTTAATTTCCCTCTTCTTTATATCACCTCTAATGAATACTTGCTCAAAATAATCATTGGTATCAGTTAGGGCTACGAATAAATCTTCAGCTCTTATTCTGTCATGACCTCTTTTTGAAGCTATCGATAAACTCATTGTAATCGTCGCCTTCAAGCAATCTGAAATCTCCGCTCTTCGTGTTTGCCCTCTTATTGACCGAATTTCTTTAATTAGTTTTCCTTTATCGATCAATAATCTGGTAAATACAAAATGAGTAAATTCGGTTTCTTTCAGCAGGTAATAAAGAAGAGTGTTTGAGTCTTTCTCCTTGCTTCTAATCACTTTTGATAATATTCTCGCAGCATCGTAATTGAAAAAGTCGGCAAAATCAATATCTTCTATTCTTGAATTAGCTTCTTGTAGTGTAAGTGGTAACTTCGGTTTTTTTAACTTGGTTTGAAAAAAGAGGTTCAAGTACCGAGACAATGCGTAGCCACAAAAAAATATCAAACCTAAACCTATTACTTTGGTGGTGGGTATCACTCTGAAGGAAGGTTCAACTGTCATTAAAACCCAAGATATAAAGCTCAACAAGAATAAATAGAAAAAGAGCCTCTTACCCATTGAAGCTTTCTTAATGAATAAGGGAGTTTTTACAGCTTTAAAAATATGAGATTTTTGAGGTGAGAACTTAAACATTAAATTAAAAGAGCAAAGCCGAATATTATTCCTGCAAAAATTAATATCGGTAAGACAAACCAAACGACAAAACAAATAAGACCTGCTATAAATACTATGATAGTGATAACGGTACCGATAATGATAACAATGCTTCTAACTAAAAATCCTAAAAATCTAGAAAATGAATTCAATAAAAAAACTTGAAAATTAAATGGCAAATTAACCAGACCGCTTTTATACGGTTCCGCAAGACGTTGCCACGGAGTAATGAGAGTCTTTATTAATGGAATTATAGAGAAAAATTCTACGCTGAAGCGTAAAAAATTACCCCAAATAGACAATAAGTCCGCAGGAGCTTCTCTAAAATGCCAAAAGGCCCACTTAATGAGTAAATTTTGTTTTATTACTCTAATCATCTTTGTCAATTATATATGATTTCTTGAAAATAAAAAAGGCGTTGACAAAAAAACCGGGAGAATTATAATGACCCCAAGAAAGGTCGAGGTCAAACCAAGAGAAATAATATGAACAAACTAAGAGAAGAAGAAATAATGCCGGAAGATGAAGACGAAGAAGAAGATTGGGATGACGAAGAAGATGAAGACTGGGATGACGACCTTTTGGACGAAGAGGAAATTGACGACTGGGAATAAAGTAAGCTTAAAAAAACCCATCTCTCTACAAGATGGGTTTTTTTATTATATATTAAAAATTCCGAATTCGACTATTAGATAATAAAGAGCCAGTATTGTCAGTATTATAGCGATAATATCGACTATATAGAGTCTAAAAATTTTCATAATTTATTTGGTTAAAAGATTCCAAAAATCTTAAGTATGAAAAGACCATACAAAAGAATATAAAAAGCTCCTTCGTAAGCATGAATTCGACGAGATATTCCCGAAAATGTAAAAAGAAGGGTGGCAAAGATTAAAAACGGAACACCGATAGCATATGTTTCCGAATCCAAAGGAAGACCACCTATTAATCCGGGAATGCCTATAACTACGAAAGAGTTAAAAATGTTTGACCCGAAAACATTCCCCAAAGCCATATCCGAGTCTCCGGATCTTACAGCCTTTACGGAAACAAAAAGCTCGGGTAAAGTCGTACCGATAGCAACAGCAACTATCGAAATTGCTCCAACTGCAATTCTATGCAACGCAGACAGTGCAACTACCGATTTAACCAGGTAATTTGAAGAAAAACTTAAGAGAATTATCCCCAGTACGAGCAAAATAAAGTCTGAAGATTTTAGCTTTGAAGCCTCTCTTCCATGCCCTCTTCTTTCTTCTCTTGATGGTAATGTCTTCAAATCATCCTCCTTTTCTATAAACTTCTCATCCTCCTCTTCAAAAAGTATCGTATAGACAAAATAGATTACATAACCGAAAACCAAAATTAAACTCTCCGGTCTGGAAATAAAAACTTCTCCGCTCAAATCGTTAAAAGGATATATAACCGCTAGCAAGATGGCCGTACCGGCAGCCAGAAGAGGAAGATCCAGATCAATAAGACTCTTTCCTACGGTTAATTTTCCCCCAACTAAAGCTGAAAAACCGACTACCAAAAAGATATTGGCAATATTTGAACCGATTGCATTGGCTGTGACCATCTCCGGAGCTTCCTGTATTACTGCAACTATGGAAGTAAATAATTCAGGAAAAGAAGTTCCAAAAGATACTATCGTAACTCCGATAATAAAATGAGAAAGTCCCAAAGCCAAACCGATCTTTTCTGCAGATTCCAAAAACCAATCTGCTCCCTTGACCAGGCCGACTGTCGATACAACGAATATAAAAATAAGGATAACGGTTTCCATAAAAAAATAGCGACCCCGAATGGGTCGCGGTCAATTTCTTTAGACTTACTTGGATTCTATCTCAACTTGTCTTCCTTCTTCAATCTCTTCTTCAGCTTTTGGAATTTCAACTTTTAAAATTCCATCTTCATGAGTTGCTTTGATTTCTTCTGAATTGATATTGGACGGAAGTCTGACAGCTCGCTCAAACGCACCTCTTCTAATCTCCTTCCTGTAATAACCTCTTTCTTCTTTCTTATCTTCTTCTTCGACTTCTTTCTCGCCTCTTATTTTCAATACATTACCATCAACCGAAACATTGAGATCATCCGCAGTCATTCCGGGAGTGCTTACTTCGGCAACTACCGAATCTTCGGTTTCATAAACGTCCATCTCCGGAGTCGTTTTTCTTTGAGAAATGCTGGGGAAAAAGTGTTCATCATTAAAGAACTCTTCTATGTCTTTAAATGGCTCATATGGAATAAGTGGCATAATTTTGAGTGAGTTGGTTTATTCCGACCTTTTCTATAAATAATTATAATAATTAATAACTAAAAATCAAGCTTTTAAGATAAATTAAAAGGACGATTTTCATCGTCCTTTTTTAGCACTTAAAAGCGCTGACCCCCTCCCCTTTCAGGTAATTTATCGTAGCGAGACTATCACCAAAATAATAGCTGATTTCCTTATCGATAATAACTGACAATTTCTTTTCTTCTACTTTTCCGGGACCGACTAAAACTATCTCATCTACTTCCAATTCATAAAAATCAAGCCATTTTTTTGTGAGCGATCTGGTTAACTCCGGCCTGGCAGATAAAACTACAACTCGGAATCCGCAATCCTTTAATTTTTCAACAATTTCAAAATTATCAAAGTTCGGCTTCGGATTGAATATAAGTAAAAATAAAAAATAGATAAAACCAGGAAGTTTAAGTCGTCCCGTAGGTCCGAATGAGGTTAAAAACCCATCAAAATCAACTGCAACCACCTTTTTCATTTTTACCCCTCCTCTTTTTTTATTATATAATATTATTTATAAAAAAGCAACTTGCCCAAGCATAAAAAAGAGTTTATAATGTATAAAGTTATGCAAATATTTGAACTACACTTCAATCCTAAAAATAAGGAAGGTAAGCTGATAGACACTTTCTCCTATCAACCCGAAGATGTTTATGAGAAAAGATTGGGAGCGTTAACCATAGGCGGCGAGCTTACCAACGGATCCTCCAATAAAACACTTCTCAATAATTTAGCTAATAAAATAAAAGGGACTTACCATTCGTTACCGACCAGAAGCCAAGAGGAGGCTTTGAGAGAGGGTCTAAAAGAAGGAAATAATTTTTTAAAAAAACAAAAATGGGATGGAGATCTAAATGTTGCAGTTCTATCAATAAAAAACAACGAGCTTCAATTCAGCAAAGTCGGAAATCTCAAGATACTTCTTTCAAGAAACAAAGAGATAACCGATATCGGTAAAAATGCTGACGAAGAAAAAGAGTCTTTCGGAAGTATAGTAACCGGAAAAATTAAAAAAACGGATAAAATAATAGTTTTAACAAAAGAAATTTATAATGAATTCGTTGATCAAGACTTGTTAATTGATCTGGCAGAAAATAAACCCATAAGTGATCAAAAATTAGAAAAAATTTCTAAAATTCAAAAAGAAAAATTCCCGAAAGTTGCGGGGATTTGTCTTTTAATAGACTTTACGATTAAAACTTCGAAACAAGAAAAAATTATAAATAAAGATCAGTTTTCTTTTAAGAAAACTTTTCTAAAAGCAGCTGAATCAGCTAAAAGATTGTCCATTCTTCTTTTTGATAATCTTAAAAAGTTTTTGCTGAGACTTTTCAAAGCAGTAAGAGAAAATGGAAAACCGCTACTGAGAAAAGGAGTTAGTTTGTCCGCAGCTTTAATTAAAGATCTCAAAAAAGCAACGGTCTCCTTTTTTTCTTTTTTAAAAAGCAAAGCGGTTCAGTTTAAAAACCGCTTTAAGCAAAAAGTTGAAGAAAGAAAAGAGCGAAAAGAAGAATTAAAAAAGATTGAAAATAAAAACTCACAAATTGAAGAAAGTAAGGATGAAAGTGGAGATAAAAATAGAGATAAAAGCGGAAATAAAAGTAAAGAGATTTTCAACCTTGTAAAAGAGAAGAAGGGATTATTTTTAGATCTTTGTTCAAATATAAAGTCTTTCGTAACGAAAGAATCTAAAAAAACCTATGAAGGTTTTAAATCCACAATAAAAAAATTAAAAAAAGAAAATTATCTTCCCGAAATTCCAAAATTTAAAATTCCAACTAGTAGAATAAAGAAACGAAACCTCTACTTGATAAGTCTGCTTGTGCTTATAATTATAACGGGCTCTCTTGTTGCTCATTCGGAAAGAAGAACTCAGCTTGAGCACCAAGAGGCCCTCCTTTCAGAAATTAGCGAGCGAATAGAAGATATTGACGTCGAAGATTCGGATGCATATGAAAATCTAATTTATCACTATGAAAATCTAAAAGATCTTACGGATCAACGAATTGCATATCAAGCAAAGGCGGAAAGGCTCAAATCCCAAACATCTCAAAAACTATTGGAGATGAATAACACTCGGATAGTTGAAGATCCTCAGCTTATTTTTGAAGCTAATGAAATAATTCCGAGCAAGATTGAATTGGTGGGAGATGAAATATATTCATATAACCCGTTCTTATCAAGCGCTGAAAAGTATAATTTAGCAACTGATGAACAATTAATTACCCCTATAAGATTTAACGATGGAGGAATATTCTCAATAAGCTCAACTGACAATGACCTCTTTTTCTTCAGCAGGCCCAATGAAATAATAAGCCACAACGACACCAATACCTCAAGACAGCTGGCTTCACCTTATGAAAGTTATAGTTATCAGCAATTGGAAAGTTTTCAAAATTATCTATATTTTCTTGAGCGTAGAAACAATCAAATAATTCGTTACAGCTACCCGGACCTGGATAATCCGGAAATATGGATAGAAGAACGAGTTCCCGGTAATATTGTTTCTTTTGCAATCGATGGAAATATTTGGATGTTAAAAGATAATAATGAAATATGGGAATACGGTTCAAACAGACCCATAGCTCAAAGCAAAATTAAACATGAACAACTATTTCCAAAAGCTGAAAGATTTTCAAGCATTAAAACCAACTCGACCTCCCCTATTCATGTTCTGGAATCCAGAAATAAAAGAGTTATTATATTCTCAAAGGAAGGAGAGCTTTTAAAACAAATTATATTTCCGAACTCCCAAAATATTAAGGATCTCGCAATAGATAATAATAAAATATACCTCCTGGATGGCCAGGAGGTATATATGGTAGAAGTTAACCTGTAAAGTAGTTACTTGAGTTCTACTTCCGCACCGGCTTCTTCTAATTTCTCTTTCATCTCTTCCGCCTTTTCAGCGGGAACGTCTTCTTTTATGGTTTGAGGTGAGTCTGCTGCAGAATCAACTAACTCTTTTGCATCTTTCAGTCCTTTTCCGGTAATGTCTCTAACAGCCTTAATTACCTCGATCTTCTTTTGTCCAATTCCTTGTAGTTCTACATCGTAATTACTCTTAGCTTCTTCCTCTTCTCCGCCTCCATTGGCTGCGGCGGGAGCGGCAGCTACGGCGGGAGCGGCAGCGGAAACTCCGAACTTGTCTTCCAAAACGGAAACTAATTCGGAAAGTTCCAAAACGGAGAGGTTGGAAATCTCTTCAACTAAATCCTGAAATTTTTCAGGGACTTCCACCTCTTCATCTTTTTCTTCTTTTTCTTCTTCTTTTTCTTCTTCTTTATCTTCTTTTTCTTCTTTTTTTTCTTCTTCTTTTTTAGCCATTTTATTTAAAGCTTTTTTACCTCTTAAGAGTTTAAAGCTTATTTTATA
>PWGJ01000056.1 GCA_003554445.1 Candidatus Nealsoniibacteriota bacterium | reverse complement strand
ACTGAAAAAGAAGCGGAAACGGCATCCGTTGCCACTCCCTGAGCATCAAAGATTAGTTCGTAGTCATCGGCCTCTTCAATTACGAGATCGTCGAATATGGCTAAGCCGTTACTGTCCGTCCTTACAAAAGTTTCTCCCGCAAGATCAGCTCCTTCAACTTTAACGGTAACACCGACATCTTCAACCGCCTCTCCAAACTCGTTTTCTACAAATGCGGTCGGTGGACCTCCTACAAATTCTCCGGCGACGCTGTCTTGGGGTTGAGTGTCAACGGAAACGGCATCCGCTTCACCCTCTTCAACTTGAAAAGTGTCGGTTGTTGCATCCGTTACTCCTTGCACACTGAAAGTTAATTCATAACTACCAATAGAGTCAATTACGAGATCGTCGAATACGGCCAAGCCGTCCGAGTCCGTCGTTACCGTCGTGTTTCCGGAACTAAAACTTCCATTTACATCCACACTGACTTCTATTCCTTGAGTAGGATTACCGAACTCGTCTTCAACAAAGGCGGTCGGCGGGCCTTCAACAGGTTCACCAAATATGGTATCTTCCGGCTGAACTTCTACGGAAATCGAATCCGGATCGGCGGGTGAAATTTCAAAAGGCTGGGATTCTATTTCCGAATCTATTTCTACTGAATAAAATTGTAGGTTATAAATACCCATCTCTTCCAGAGCGAGATCGTCGAATACGGCCAAGCCGTCCGAGTCCGTCGTTACCGTCGTAGCTCCGGAGTCAAAATCACTACCTTCCACTTCTACCATAACTTCAATTCCTTGCGCATAAGAAACGTTTCCGAACTGATCCCTTAAACCAACCGTCGGAGGTCCTCCCAGATGTTCTCCGGCAACAGTGTCTTGGGGTTGGGTTTCGATTGTTAATTCATCCGGGTCGGCGGGCAAAACTTCAAACGGATCGGAGACAGCTTCCATGCTGAGTCCATCTCCTTCAAAATTGAGTTCATATTCTCCCGCCTGGTTTATAACCAGATCATCGAATACGGCCAAGCCGTCCGAGTCCGTCGTTACCGTCGTAGCTCCGGAGTCAAAATCAGCTCCGGTAACGGTAATATCTATTCCTTGTATCTCCGTTGTATTGCCGAATGCATCTTCAATAAAGACGGTCGGTGGGCCTTCCAGATGTTCTCCGGCGGTTGTGTCTTCGGGATGAGTGTCAATTACTACCGCCTCCGGATCGGCGGGTGAAATTTCAAAAGGGTCCGACGTTATCGATATTTCATATTCACTTGTAGTAAATGTAAGTTGATAAGTTCCGGTTTCTCCGACAGTTAAATCATCGAATACGGCCAAGCCGTCCGAGTCCGTCGTTACCGTCATATTTCCGGAATTGAACTGTCCATCTATATCAACCTCTATATCCTCACCCTCAATTTTGTTTCCGAATTCGTCTTCCAGCTCAACCGTCGGAGGTCCTCCTATAATCTCTCCGGCAACACTGTCTTCGGGTTGAGTTTCGATTGTTAACTCGTCCGGATCGGCGGGCAAAACTTCAAAGGTATTGGAAATTGTGTTGGTAACGATGCCTTCGCCTTCAAAATTGAGTTCATATTCTCCCGCCTGGTTTATAACCAGATCGTCGAATACGGCCAAGCCGTCCGAGTCCGTCGTTACCGTCGTAGCTCCGGAGTCAAAATCAGCTCCGGTGACGGTAATATCTATTCCTTCTACCGGATTTCCTTCCGTGTCACCGGAAAAAACGGTCGGCGGACCTACCAGATGTTCTCCGGCGACGCTGTCTTGGGGTTGGGTGTCCATTTCAATTCCGGTAAGAGAGGTTTCCCACTCTATCGCTCCGTATTCGGGAACATTTCTATCCGCAGGCGGTCCACCGGTTCTGTCACCTTCCATTAATATTTCAAGGTTATCTCCCGAGGGATCATCCAAAGCATCCGTTTCAAAGGTGTAAGTCCAAACCTCACCACTTGCACCGGTTACTTCTCTTCCCGTTTCCAAATTTTCAATCAAAGATCCATCCTGATAGAGATCTATATCCACTTCCGGTATACGGTCACCGGAATTATTGGTTCTTCTGACCAAAAATCTAATTGTTTGAGTTCCGCTGATATGGCCGGAAGGAGAATCCATCTCTACATACAATTCATTGTCAGCAATACTGGTTTGTCGATACCAGTCATTTCTGGCATCACTATCATGAGGATCAAATTGAAGATAGTCGATAGAACCGGTTAAATTAACACTATCAAGTTCTTCAATCGGATAAGCCTCTCCCGAAGTTCCGGGATCATCGGAAGCTATCTGCCATTTCCTGTTTTCTTGAAATTCATTTTCTTGACCTTGCAAGCTTAGTGGTCCGAGTAAGAAAAATTCCGGAGATATATCGGGTCCGTTGAATATGTAACGGAGATTTGCGTCTTCTCCTTTTTTCAGATCGATATCCTTCCAAATTATCTCCTTTCTATTATCACTAACTTCGACTTCAAAATCATCACTCTCTCTTATTTCGAATGATTCGGGAACTTGCTCCACTATTTTTCCTAAAAAATCTTCCTTGGCCGTAATTTTAAAAGCCATATTATAATCGGCGGGCGGGAAAGTTCTTGTCGGTCCTTTTCTTTCAATTTTAAATTCGGGCTCTCCTATCTTGAAAGAATCTTCAGTTGTTCTCTCTCCGTTTTCAGTATGAGCGGTAAGTTTAACATTAAAAATTAACTCTTCTTCCGAGTCAAGTTCGGGGAATTCATAATAAGCGTAGTAGTCGGGAATCTCTACATAACTGTCTCCGGCACAAACGTCACTGTAATTTATCGTTCCGTCATCGGTAGAAAGATTTTCTTCAATTCTTAAATCTTCATTTTTTATCTTCATCTCCAAATCGGCATCACAAATCGTATGTCCTTCGTCATCAAGAACACCCATTTGAATGTAAGCCTTTTCGTCGTCCGAATTACTATATACGGATTTATTAAAATTCAAAGCCAAAACACCCCAAGTAAACTCTTTTTCCAGAGTTTTTTCTTGATTTCCATCACCCACTTTTAAACTGAGAGTATGCTTTCCGGGGGATAGATAAGTTTCGTCTATTTCTATGACCATCGGAGAATTGGCGCGCATTGAAAATCCTTTTCCTTTTTCAAGTCTTTTGCTTTTTCCATTGGCCTTTCTGAGCGAAACCTCTCTCACATCCCAATCTCTTTGAGACCTCATAATACCGAATCCCTTATCTTTTTCATTGAGAGTAAAAGAAGGGGTTTCATCAGCTCTGAAATCAGTTTTTTCCGCCTCCAAAAAGTATTCTCTTTCTTGTTTTTCTCCATAAGTGACGTCTACCCAGATACTATCCATGTAAGCGGTAAAAGTAGTGTCTCCACCGGCAACTCCTTCGGCTTTTATCTGCAGATTATTTAAATCATCCCAATCTTCAAGTGAATCAATTTTCTTACTGAAATAACCTCCATTGAGTTTATTTGAAATTTCCTCGCCCGACAGAATATATAAATCATGCCATTCCGGGTCTTCATCTTCAAAAGTGTAATATATTATTACTTTGGTGTCCGAACTGAATCCGGACTGACCTTCTTCTTCATCTATTTCTTCGGCAAAAACTTCTGCCGGCTTCCATATTTTATCCTTTATCGATTGAGAAGCAGCTAATATATTATCTCTAAGGGTTGTCTCTTCAGTTTCATCACTCTCGTCATCTTCATCGGCGTCGTCTTCATCACTTTCATCTTCATCAGCGCCGTCTTCATCGCTTTCTTCCTCATCTTCTTCGTCTTCATCTTCATCATCGTCTTCTTCGTCTTCGTCGCTCTCTTCGTCTTCATCACTTTCGTCTTCATCGCTCTCATCATCTTCTTCGTCTTGATCATCATCTTCCTCCTCCTCATCTTCGTCTTCTTCAGTTTCATCACTTTCATCTTCATCGTCTTCTTCAGTTTCATCACTTTCGTCTTCTTTGTCTTCGTCGGTTTCTTCATCCTCTTCCTCGTCTTCTTCGTCTTCGTCGTCGTCTTCTTCTTCGTCGCTCTCATCGTCTTCTTCATCAGCGTCGTCTTCGTCGTCATCCTCATCTTCTTCATCTGTCTCGTCTTCATCACTTTCATCTTCATCATCTTCATCGCTTTCATCTTCATTATCTTCATCGCTTTCATCTTCATCACTTTCGTCTTCATCGCTCTCATCATCTTCTTCCTCCTCTTCATCTTCGTCTTCATCAGCGTCGTCTTCGTCTTTATCTTCATCAGAAGGGATTATATCCGGATCTTTTTCTCCTAAAGCAAAAGAAAATTTCACTTCCGCTTCAATAATATCTTTTTCTTTTATTTCCTCTATTTTTTGATTTTTGGAAAACTGATTACAAATTATATCCTTAGCTCCTCCTTCGTATATTGCAGAATTGTTTTTTGAGAAAAATTCCAAGCCCGCATCGTCCAAAACATCCGGCTCTCCTTCACTTTTACTTGTAAAATCCCAATCCCCGTAACAATTTTCGGCATACAGAGAAACTTTTTCTTCCGGAGCTAAAGCGGAAGAGATCAATTCTATCGGATTAGTTAAAGCTACACTCGTTATAAATAAAAGAAAAACAAAAAAAGTAAAAGTAAATCCTCTTATCAATTTTTTTCTTTTGTCAGCGACTATCTTTTCTCTTTTCTCTTTCATTTCAGCTCCCGGAAAAGCGTGATTGAAAAGATCGGTGATATGAACAAAAGTATTCATTCCCCTTTCTTTTTTATCCATTATGATCAGTCTTCTCTTGGTTCTTACTTTATCTTGCTCAATCAGTGATTCTATGTAATCCAAAGACCGGCCGCTTAATTGAGCAGCCTCCTTTACGGAAAAGTAGTAAGGAGAAAAGGATAGCATTTCTAGTCGCTATTTTGAACTAAATTTTATTTTTTTATTATCTTTATTTATTTTATCATAGGAGAGATTCTACGCAACCTAAATTAAGTAAAAAATCAACTACTGATTTTTAGAAAACAAAAAACCCGGAAATCCGGGTCTGAGTGGGCGACCGACGGGACTCGAACCCGCACCAACTCCTGAACCACAATCAGGTGCTTTACCAATTAAGCTACGGTCGCCAAATTCTGCAATGTACCTCCACCAGGACTCGAACCCGGACACCGGGCTTAGAAGGCCCGTGCTCTATCCCGTTGAGCTATGGAGGTGTCTTACTTCACAACCATTATACAAATTAATTTAACTTAGTCAATGGTCTTTCTTGAAAGATATTAAAAATATGTTATTCTAAATAGACGTAATAAAAACAAAATGTTTAAAAATTTAAGCAAAAACTTAGTTTCTTTTTTGATAATACTGCTCTTGTTAGTGGGGCTTTTCGGTATCGCTTCAGAAGAAGGAGGTCTTTTTGATGCTCCCGAAAGAGTGTCCTCGAGACAATTGGTTGAAAAAATAAATGAAAACCGAGTAGAAAAGATAACCTTAACCGGAAACGAGCTTGATATTCTTCTTGAAGATGAAGAAAGAGTAATAACGAGAAAAGAAGCTGACATTTCGCTCTTTGAATTTCTAGAAAGATGGGGGGCTGACGAAGAGAGTGTAAAAGAAATAACAATAAATTATGAAGAAGAGGCCGATTGGGGGTGGTTAACCACTCTTCTGATTGTCGCTTTGCCAATCATTTTTATCTTGATTTTTTTTCAATTGATACTAAAACAAGCAAAAGGGAGTGCGAGTAGCGCTTTGGACTTTTCTAAAGCAAAGGCGAGACTTTTCGGAGAAGGAGGAATGCCCAAAAAGGATGTAGACTTTGAAGATGTGGCCGGTCTGGAAGAAGCAAAAGAAGAGCTCAAGGAGATAGTGGAATTTTTAAAGGATCCGAAAAGATTTGATAAAGTGGGAGCAAAAATTCCAAAAGGAGTGCTTCTCACCGGCCCTCCCGGAACCGGTAAAACTTTGTTGGCCAGAGCTGTCTCCGGAGAAGCGGATGTTCCTTTCTTTGAAGTTTCAGGATCCGAATTCATAGAGCTCTTCGTCGGAGTAGGTTCCGGAAGAGTCAGAGATTTATTCAAAAAAGCTAAAGAGAAGCAGCCTTGCATAGTTTATATTGACGAATTGGACGCAATAGGAAGAAAGAGAGGAGCCGGTGTGGGAGGTGGAAATGATGAAAGAGAACAAACCCTAAATCAGATATTGGTTGAATTGGACGGCTTTGCACAGGACACCAAAGTAGTGGTCTTGGCCAGCACCAACAGGCCGGACGTGTTGGATCCGGCACTTCTGAGACCGGGAAGGTTCGACAGAAAAGTAATTTTGGACTCGCCCGATCTGAAAGCCAGAAAAAAGATTTTGGAAATTCACACCAGGGAGAAACCTTTGGCGGAAGATGTTGTTCTGCAAGAAGTTGCTGAAAGAACTCCCGGCTTTTCCGGAGCGGATTTGGAAAACTTAACCAATGAAGCGGCCATACTCGCCGCCAGAAAAGACAAGGACGAAATCAACCAAACTGATCTTTTGGAGTCAATAGAGAAAGTAATGCTCGGACCGGAAAGAAAAAGTCATATTCTAACCGATAAAGAAAAGGAGATCAGCGCTTATCATGAAGCGGGGCATGCGCTTATTTCTTCGCTTTTAGCTGAAACGCAAGAAGTAAGAAAAGTTTCCATAATATCAAGAGGGCAGGCGGCCGGATACACTTTAAAGATGCCGATGGAAGAAAAGAAGATTAAAAACAAGACCGAATTTCTTTCTGAGATAGCAGTATTGTTAGGGGGTTACAGTGCAGAAAAAATAATATATAATGAGACAACAACGGGCGCTTCCAGTGACTTGGAAAAGGCATCAAAATATGCTAGAAAGTTAGTGAAAAAATACGGCATGTCTTCTCTGGGCCCGATATCCTACGGAGGAGAAAGAGAGCATGTCTTTTTGGGAGAAGAAATTTCCGAAGAAAAAAATTATTCCGAAGAGATCGCAGCCAAAATAGACAAAGAGATTACAAAAATAATTAAAGAAGCGGAAAAGAAGGCTTTGAAATTACTCAAAGAAAACAAAGAAAAGTTGGAAGAGCTGGCAAAGGTTTTAGTAGAAAAAGAAACGATAGAAAAAGAAGAGTTCGAAAAGATTGTCAATGAAAAATAAACCAAATGGGCACGTAGCTCAACGGTCAGAGCACTGTTCTTATAAAGCAGAGGTTCCAGGTTCGATTCCTGGTGTGCCCACATCATGTCCATTACTTTAACCGATATGAGCGTTGCAAATATCGGCTGTATAATGGACATACGGGTGGTTAGCTCAAAGGCAGAGCGCCTCCTTGACGTGGAGGAGGTTAGAGGTTCGAGTCCTCTACCGCCCACAAAATTATTGAAAATAAGGTATGAAAATTTATGAAGATGACGATATTCTGGTGATTGACAAACCATCGGGAAAAGTCGTCACCGATTTGGCCGAAGAACTGAAAGAAGAAGTTGCAGAGTTAAAAAGTTTGCCCAGATACGGATTGGCTCACAGAATAGACAAAGAAACATCCGGAATACTTCTTTTTGGAAAAAACGAAAAAGTCCTTAAAAATATTAAGGAGCAATTCAAAAGAAGAGAGGTTAAAAAAAAGTATATCTGCTTGGTTTGGAGAAGATTGAAAGAAAAAGAAGGAAAGATCGTTACTTCCATGCGAAGGGGTGGAGATAGAAGAAAACATCAATCTTACGATAAAAAAGAAGAAGGAAGGAGAGCGGTCAGCTTTTATAAGGTACTTGATTTTTTTGAAAATTATAGTTTAATAGAGGTGCTGCCCGTAACCGGTCGCAGACATCAGATAAGAAGCCAATTCGCCTATTTGGGAAATCCGATAGTCGGAGACAGTTTGTACGGTTTTAAAGATCAAAAAGACCCCGTAGAGATGGATAGACACTTTTTACACAGTAGTTTTCTCGAGATAAAAGTAGATGAAAAAGTAAAAAGGTTTGAATCGGCTTTGTCGGAAGACTTAGAAAAGATAATAAACAAATTAGAATAGTAACAATGTCTAAAAAATTAGAAAATTTTAAAAAGAAGCAGAAAAGAGAGATTCCCGAAATAAATACGGGAGACAGGGTCAGGATTTACAAAAAAGTCGGAGAAGGAGATGATGAAAGAACTCAAATTACCGAAGGTTTGATAATCGCCAGAAAACACGGAAGAGATATTTCCGCAACCATAACGGTAAGAGAGGTTGTCGACAAGGTTGGAGTGGAAAAAATATTCCCACTTCATTCTCCGAAAATAGAAAAGATAGAAGTGGTTAAAAAAAGCAAAGCCAGAAAGTCAAAATTATATTTCCTCAGAAACAAATCTAGAAAAGAGATTCGAAGGAAGCTTAAAACAAATTAAAAGCCCAGGTGCTGGAATTGGCAGACAGGTAACGTTGAGGGCGTTATGTCCTTTTAGGGCGTGTGGGTTCAAATCCCACCCTGGGCACATATTTTCAGTTTTGAAATGAGAAGATTGTCCAAAACGGGTTGATTAATTATTCTTTTTATCTTAAAATGGATTAGCAGTTAAAAAGGGCGGTTAGCTCAGTGGCAGAGCATCTCGCTTACATCGAGGGGGTCGTAGGTTCGAATCCTTCACCGCCCACCCTTTTTTATTAATAGCCGTGGTAGCTCAGGGGTAGAGCGCCTCTCTGAAAAAGAGGAGGTCGCCAGTTCAAATCTGGCCCGCGGCACACATTTTGTATTTTCGGTTGATTCGCTTTTAAAAATTGGTTTTTATTAAAACAAAACTGCGGGAGTAGTTCAGTGGAAGAACGTCTGCTTGCCATGCAGAAGGTCGTGGGTTCGAATCCCATCTCCCGCTCACTTGACATCTTTTTAGTTTATGTTATTGTAAAGGCCGTTGACTTATTGAAACAAGCATTGATTGTGCTACAATTTTAAAAGATGTGTACAAACAACAATTTAAGAAGTTCTTGTATTAAATTTTTGATAGCGACAGTAGCCTCTCTTTCACTTATCGGAGTTACTCTGGCAACTCAAGCTGATGAGTTGAAAAGTTTTCCTTCCTCTTTCAATACGGCTGAAGCCGCTTTGGATTACAAGGAAGGATTTATTATTTCTACGGAAGGAGTTATCGTTTCCAATTCCTCTCCCAACTATCATCATCCACAAGTGACAGCTATCGATGATCATCATGAAGAGGATGTGAGAAAAGTTAAGAGAGAAATAACGGCGGAACTCACCGGATATTCCAGCACCGTGGATCAAACGAATTCCAATCCGTTTGTGACCGCCTCCGGTGCCGGAGTCAGAGATGGAATAGTTGCAGCTAATTTTTTGGAATTCGGAACCGAATTACGAATACCGGAATACTTCGGAGATAAAGTTTTCGTAGTAAAAGACAGGATGAATACAAGATACGACTATCCCAAGGATAATTCTTATGAAGGATATATAGACATATGGTTTCATACCAGAAGTGAAGCCAATAACTTTGGAAGAGTGCGTGGAAAAGTTGAAATCTTAAAATAATAGAAAATTAATACAAATAAAAAACTCGGATAACTCCGAGTTTTTTGTTTTTGGATGATTAATTCAAGAGTTTGCTCGAGTCGACTTCCAAATTATCTCTATTTATTTTACCGCTTTCCAAAAGATTTTTATAACTTTCCGGATCTATATCCAAAATATCTTCGTATTTACATATCGGATTTTCAATCGAAGCGGGATCGACAAACTCCAAGTAAGAAGAGGCTTTCCATTGTCCCGGATGTTCTACCAAGCCATCAAAAACCGGTTTTAAGTGAAGATATCCGGTTACACATTCAAGTTCATCCATTTCAATTTCAGCTCTCTTAAAACGTCCTTGCCAGAGAGGGCCTTTTCTTTTGTGTCTATTATTGAAGTAACGAGAATAAGAATTGGAAAAGTCCCGCACGAATCGACTTATGGCACCATCTTCATTTTGCTTTAATATAAAGCGAAAATGAGTAGGAGTCAGACAATAAGCCACTATGTCGACAATCGATTTTTCAGCTCTTTCATCAACTGCTTTTTTAAAGTTATTTTCTCTGACATCTTTTGATTTTAAAAATTGGGAAAATTTAGGAAAATTTCCTTTTTGAGAATAAAAGATCATTCCTCGGACCATTCTCACATAATCTTCACCGGAATAAAAGATTTTATCCCGATTTACGCTGTGATTTGCAACATGATATATTTTACCGGTTTCGAGTTTTGGCTTCATAAATTATTTGTTGAGATAATTTACACTACAATAGTGTGATAAACTTATAAAATTACTATTAGGATTATAGCTTATTTTTTATTAAATTTAAAATGGTGCCTTAATCAAAAAGAAAAAGACCCCGGTAGGGTCTTTTTTTGTGCCGCGGGTGGGACTTGAACCCACACGAGCTAAAAGCTCAGCGGATTTTAAGTCCGCCCTGTATGCCAATTCCAGCACCGCGGCATTCGGAGGCCTGGGCGGGATTCGAACCCGCGAATGGAGGTTTTGCAAACCTCTGCCTTAAACCACTTGGCCACCAGGCCTTTAAAAAATTAAAGTTCGGGAACTACTTCTTTTTCTTTATAAGCTATTAAAATATCTCCCTCTTCAACTTTTTCATTTCCTTCATAAAGCATTCCGAAATTTTCTCTTTCCGGTATCTTGTTAACATCTTTTTCTTTCTTTTTCAAATTAATCAGCTTTCCGGAGCCTATTTCTTCTTTATCTCTTATTACTTTCACCAGTGCTCCCTCTTCTATATCTCCGCCGATCGCTTTTCCACCTAAAATTTGTCTTCTTTTGTCGGTTTTAAAGACTTCCAGTATCTTGACGTTGCCCATCTTTTCTTCCACTACCTCCGTCTCCAAAAGATTTTTCATCTCTTCCCTGACACCTTGAACCAAATTGTAAATAACTTGATACTTTCTTATATCCATATCAGCCTGTCTCGATAAGTCTTTTGCAACTTTATCCACTCCTACTCTGTAAGCCAATATCTTTCCATTGCAAGTCTTTGCCAAATCAACATCATTTTCGCCCACTTCACCTATTCCGGCATCAACCACGTTTATTCCCACTTTTTCTCTGGGAAGTTTTTTAAGTGTATTTTTGATCGCTTCCAGAGACCCCAAAACATCAGCTTTGATTATCAAATTCAAGGATTTTCCCTTGGGGTTGAATTCTTGGGAAAAATCAACGGCTCCTCCTTCACTGACCCTGGCTTCTTTAGCCTCTT
>PWGJ01000097.1 GCA_003554445.1 Candidatus Nealsoniibacteriota bacterium | reverse complement strand
ATTAAAAAGAAAAACGCAAGCCGAAAAAAGAGTAGGCTTACAAAATTAATTAACAAATCTAAAACTGAGAAATAATAAGTATTAATCCAGTTTCCGGAGTTACTCTTCCCAGTTTTGAATCCAGATCCACTTTGAATAGTTCATTGTGGATCTTTTTTAATTGGTTGTGGTTAAAATTACTTGCCTGTGACTTCGTTTTTTTAAAGACAAAAGGACTCATTCTGCTCTCTTTTTTTTCTTCTTTATGGCTTAACCCCTCACCCTCCAGTTGAGTAACGGTAAGTAAATTTCTTATCTGATAATTAATCATTGAAAGTATATAAAAAGGAGAATCTCCCTTTTTTATATGTTTTTCAATCAACTCCAAGGCTTTGCCTTTTTCTCCTCTACCTAAAGAATCTATAGTGTTGAAAATATCAGTATCGAATTCAGGACGTACATATCTAGTAACATGAGAGGTGGTTAATTTTTCACCCATAGTCATATGCGCTAACTTATGAACTTCATTTCTGGCCCGCCAAAGATCATTATTGATATAATCTATAAGTTTAGAGACAACTCCTGCTTGGTAATCAACATTATACTTTTTAAGTTCTTTTTTATACCAAGATCGTAAGCGCCGACCTTCAAGCTTGTCAAACTTCTGAACCAAAACCTCTTTCTTGTCTCTCTTTTCAAGACTTTTAATTAATTTTCCTTTAATTTCTTTATCTTCTTTTAAAATTAAGATATTATCCCCCTCAATAACTTCATCCAAATTACTCTCCAATTCTTTTTTTATCTTTTTATTCGTTAGAATGTTTTTTCCGACAAGAAGTCTTTTTTCTTCAAACATCCCAATCTGTCTACTCTCGTCTTTTAAGTCAGTAAAAGAAGGCTTATCCGGTAAATAAGTAATATTAATTCCGGATTTATTTTTCTTCTTGTATCCGGAAATTATTTGATTCATTTTCTCATTTATTCGGAGACTATATTCTCCGTGCAGAGCTATGATCATAATTAATCTTTTGGTTGACAGTTAGGGCATAAATAAGTTCCTCTACCTCCAACTTTTATTTTTTCTATTTCTCTCTCCTCACATCTATCACAAATCTCTCCGTGCTTGTTATAAACTTTTTGCTTGTTTTGATAATTGCCTCTGGTTCCGTCCGGCAATCGAAAATCAACCATACTATCTCCACTGTTTTTTATACCTTCTTTCAAAACCTCCTTCAGCGCCTCGTAGAGATCCTCAACCTGTTTTTCAGTTAGTTGATTGGCCTTCTTCTCGGGATGTATCTGAGAAAGCCACAAAGCGTCTGAAGCGTAAATATTGCCTACGCCGGACAGAAAACTTTGATCCATAATTAAAGGTTTTATCATTTTTCTCCTTCCTTCAATCATTTCTTGAAATCTTTGAAGAGTGAATTCATCACTAAATGGTTCAGGACCCAAATCTGAAAGCTTTTCTTCTAGATCTTTACTCTTCCAAAGCTCTATTTTTCCAAACTTTCTCAGATCAGAAAAAGCAATCTGATTGCCGTTATCTAAAAAGAAAATAAAGTGAATATATTGATTCATCTTGTCTTCCTTTAGAGGGCCTTCTAATTTTGACTCCCATCCGTCATCAACCTTTTTCCACTCACCATAAAGCAGATGTCCGGTCATTTTATAATGAACCAAAAGAGATAAATCTTCACTTAAATCAAAGATTACATTTTTCGCTCTTCTTCTTATATCAAATATCTCTTTCCCTTTAATTTTCTCTTCAAAAGACTCTTTTAGAGATCCTTTTATTACTCCCATTTTATCAGTATCCGTCCAAGTTTTAAGAAAGGTCCTTCCCAGGACCTTTCTTTTTAGGTATTTAACACTTGATTCGACTTCCGGCAATTCGGGCATACTACTCTATGATTTCTTTTACCTTCTTTATGATTTCTTTAGGAGTAAAGTGAGCCTTAATCATGAAATCTTCAGCACCTAAATCCAAACCTCTTTCAACCTCTGATTTTTGTCCAAGGTTGGAAAGAATCACTATCGGTATATCGCTTATTTCGGGATCATCCTTAGCTTCTTCCAAAACTTCAAATCCTCCAACTCCGGGCATGATAAGGTCAAGCAAAATAAGGTCAGGTTTGATTTCTCTTATTTTTTCCAGTCCTTCCTCTCCATCTACCGCTTGAGAGACATCATAACCTTCTTTATCCAGCTTTCTAGTTATCATCTCTCTTAAAAATTTATCATCCTCAACAACTAATATTTTAGACATATTTTTATTTATTAATTTTTATTTTCTGATTTCCCGATTTGATCGACTACTTTTTTTAAAACCTCCTCCGGGTCAAATTCAGTTTTTACTACCCAATCTTTTACCCCCATCTCTTTTGCTTTATCTATTTCTACCGGTTGCCCAGAATTAGAGACAATTACGACCGATATATCCTCTAAATCTTCGTCTTCGTTCACTTCTTTTAAAACATCAAAACCCCCCATATTAGGCATAATAATGTCCAGAAGAACT
>PWGJ01000026.1 GCA_003554445.1 Candidatus Nealsoniibacteriota bacterium | reverse complement strand
CGGAGCTTTCCGAAACTTCTCCTACATTATAATAGAAGAGGTGGTATCGGACCAATTTGACTATTTTCTCCGTATCTTTTTTTGAAAATTTGAGTCTCTTCAAAATTTTTTCAGCTTGACGAGCTCCCACGACTTCGTGGTTGTAAAAGGTGGCCTCTTCTCCTTCACCTTCTTTCACTTCCGGTTTAGCCACGTCGTGAAGCAAAGCGGCCATTCGAACATGCATATTATAATCTTGCTTTGCGGCGTATTGCAAAGAAAGTATGGAGTGTTCATAGCAGTCGTATACGTGGTGTTTGTTTTGATCCACCTTATAACCCTCTTCCAGCTCGGGAATTATGTGGCTGAGAAGCCCCAGTCGGCGGAGAAGTTCTACACCGACAGCGGGATTTTTACTCATTATTATTTTTAAAAACTCATCTCTTATCCTTTCCTTGGATATCTTTTTCAAAAGATTCGCATTTTTCTTTATCGCTTTTTTGGTTTTCTTTTCGATTTTAAATTCCAATGTAGTAGCGAATCTAACCGCCCGCATCATTCTCAAGCCGTCCTCACTGAGTCTCTTGTCCGCATCACCGACCGCTTTTATCACGCCCTTTTCAAGATCCTTCCTACCATCGAAAAGATCGACTACTTCCGGACTTTTTCCGCCTTTGAGTGCTAAAGCGTTTATGGTGAAGTCTCTCCTGGAGAGATCTTCCTCTATGGTGTCCGCCCAACTTACCTTTTCCGGATGTCTTCCGTCCTTATAATTTTCTTCCGTTCTATAGGGAGTAATCTCCACTTCCTTTAACCCTTCTGTGTCACTTCCGGTTAAAACGGTTACCGTTCCGAATTTATTGTCCGAATAGGTTTTTTCAAATATTTTCTCTATTTCTTCAGGTTCGGCACTCGTCGCTATATCCCAATCTTCGGGATTCTTTTCCAAAAGCATATCTCTGACGCACCCTCCCACTACGTAGGCCTCATGCCCCGCTTTTTCTAAACTTTCGGTTATTTTTTCTATTTCCCGAGGTGTTTTCATAAATTTAGCCGTTTCTACAAGTTGACAGCTTAACTATTCTACCTTAAAAGCTTGTTTTTTTCAATAATTTCAGGTAAAATGTAAGCTAAGAACCCCCGTAGCTCAACCGGATAGAGCGTCCGGCTTCGGACCGGAAGGTTGAGGGTTCGAATCCTTCCGGGGGTGCCGCGTCTTTATTTTTATCAGAACTTATCTTATAATAACTTCAATGAAAAAGTTTTTTTTACTATTTCTGGTAGTTTTTATAATCCTTACTCCCTTTTTCTCCCGGGCAGAAAACGATAGTGATCTGGAGAGAGATAGTTACATAGTCGAGATCATAGATGAAGAAGGAAAGCCGACGGAAACCATTGAGGTGGAATACGACGGCATGGTCTCTTGCGGTAGGTGCCTTACCGTTATCGGAGAAGGAGGATACAGCGAGTTTCTCGATGACATTCACGAATGTGAAGACGGAGAAACCTTCATACCTTGTGACTTTTGTCATCTCTTTATAGTCTTCGACAGAATAATAAACTTCTTTCTCTTCGTTTTGATACCGCTTTTGGCTCTCATGGCCATAGTTTTTTCCGGTGTAACGATGATGTTTGTAGCCAAAAATCCCGAAATGATCAACAAAGCCAAAAAAATCTTCTTGTATGCTATACTCGGCTTATTTTTATCTTATCTCGCCTGGGCGATAACTTCATTAGCCGTCTTTCAGTTTATGGATACCGAAAAGTGGGAGCTGGGATGGACGGGAATGGAAGCAAGACGCATATGCCCTTTACAGATTTCGGAAGACCCCCACGCCGAAGAAGACAACAACGGCACCAACTCAGAACCGGAAGATGAAGATGAAAACGATGAAGATGACCCCGATCCTGATAAACACACACTAAGAATTGAAGTCCAAGGAGAAGTCGGAGATAGTCTAACCATTCCGGAGCCGGGCGAGAGTCACGAATACGAAGCTGAAAAAGATATAAATATTCATGCATATCCGGAACCCGGTTATGCTTTCGACGGATGGGGCGGTGATATAGCCACAACGGATGAAAGT
The DNA here is from genome assembly GCA_003554445.1 of Candidatus Nealsoniibacteriota bacterium. Lineage (GTDB taxonomy): Bacteria > Patescibacteriota > Minisyncoccia > Minisyncoccales > PWPS01 > PWPS01. Next base: position 437 of record PWGJ01000026.1, on the reverse strand, counting down.
GTAGAAATTACAATGGATCAAGACTATGAAATAACCGCTACGTTCAGAAGTGTGGAGCCGGAAACAATATTAAATAAGGCAACCGGAAAAAGCTGTAATGAGGTTTGTCTTGAAGAGGGAATGAATTGTGTAAGCATAGGAACAAACGACAGTGCGGATAGCGGAGATTTTTGGTATAGAGGAACTTTCCCTAATATTACATGTTACGATGATGGAGAAGGGAGTTGTTCTACTGATATGGATAGTTACACTATCTCTCGTAATTGCGAGGGGTATGAAGCGGACTGGACTCGTTGTAGGTGTGAATAAATTGTAAGCCTCCGTAGCTCAACCGGCAGAGCAGGTCCCTCTTAAGGACAAGGTTCCGGGTTCGATCCCTGGCGGAGGCACAAGGTTTAAAAAAATAGAAGTATATATTATAGTTAATTAAGATAAAT
>PWGJ01000094.1 GCA_003554445.1 Candidatus Nealsoniibacteriota bacterium | reverse complement strand
CGGAGCTTTCCGAAACTTCTCCTACATTATAATAGAAGAGGTGGTATCGGACCAATTTGACTATTTTCTCCGTATCTTTTTTTGAAAATTTGAGTCTCTTCAAAATTTTTTCAGCTTGACGGGCACCCACTACTTCGTGGTTGTAAAAGGTAGCCTCCTCACCCTCTCCTTCTTTCACTTCCGGTTTGGCTACGTCATGAAGCAGGGCGGCCATACGAACATGCATATTATAGTCCTGTTTTGCCGCATATTGGAGAGAAAGTATGGAGTGCTCATAGCAGTCGTAAACATGATGCTTGTTTTGGGCTACCTTATACCCTTCTTCCAATTCGGGAATTATATGGCTCAAAAGACCCAAGCGCCGGAGGAGCTCCACACCTACGGCGGCGTTTTCACTCATTATTATTTTTAAAAACTCGTCTCTTATCCTTTCCTTGGATATCTTTTTCAGAAGATTCGCATTTTTCTTTATCGCCTTTTTCGTTTCTTTTTCAATCTTGAACTCCAACGTCGTAGCGAATCTGACCGCCCTCATCATTCTGAGTCCGTCCTCGCTAAGTCTTTCATTCGGATTACCCACCGCTCTTATTATCCCCTCTTCAAGATCATTCTTGCCACTGAAAAGATCAATTACTTTTGGACCTTCTTGAACTTTCAGCGCTAAGGCGTTTACGGTGAAATCCCTTCTGGATAAATCTTCCTCTATACTTTCCGCCCAACTTACCTTTTCCGGATGTCTTCCGTCCACGTAGTTTTCTTCCGTTCTATAAGGGGTAATTTCCACCTCTTTTAAAGACTCTTCATCACTTCCCGTTAAAACGGTTACCGTTCCGAACTCATTATTGGAATAAGAATTTTCAAACAACCTCTCTATTTCTTCCGGTTCGGCATCCGTCGCTATGTCCCAGTCTTTGGGCTCTTTCTCTAAAAGCATGTCTCTGACGCATCCTCCCACTACGTAGGCTTCATGCCCCGCTTTTTCTATTTTTTCGGTTATTTTTTTTATTTCAGAAGGTATTTTCATAAACTGAGCCGCTTCAAAACTCAACGGCTTAATTATTCTACCTTAAAAACTTGTTTTTTTCAAAAATTTCAGGTAAAATTACTTAGCATACAAACCCCCGTAGCTCAACCGGATAGAGCGTCCGGCTTCGGACCGGAAGGTTGAGGGTTCGAATCCTTCCGGGGGTACATCGTCTTTATTTTTATGATGGCTTATCTTATAATGATTCAATGAAAAAGCTTTTTTTACTTTTTCTTATATTTTTCATAGTTTTTCTTCCTTTCTTTTCCGAAGCGGACAATGATGAAGATCTGGAAGAAGACGACTACGTAGTGGAGATAATAGACGAAGAGGGAGAGGTTACAGGTACCATCGGAGTGAAATACGAAGGAATGGTCCCCTGCGGAAGATGTCTTAACGTTACCGAAGGGGGTGGATACAGCGAATTTCTCGACGACATTCACGAATGTGAAGATGGAGAAACCTTCATTCCTTGTGATTTTTGCCATCTTTTCATAGTTTTCGACAGGGTGGTCAACTTCTTTCTTTTCGTCTTGATACCACTTTTGGCTCTCGGGGCAATTATTCTTTCCGGTTTGACGATGATGTTCATAGCCAAGGATCCCGAGCTGGTCAATAAAGCGAAGAAAATCTTCCTTTATGCGGTTTTCGGCTTGATTTTATCATATATCGCTTGGGCATTAACTTTGGTGGTCATTTCTCAATTTATGGATACCGAAGAGTGGGATTTGGGATGGACGGGAATAGAGACGAGAGCCATATGCTCTTTACAAATTCCGGAAGATCCCTACTCTGAAGAAGAGGAAAATTCAACCAATTCGGATCCGGGAAATAATGATGATGGCGATGATGATGATGGTGATGATGATGAGGATGGTTGTGAAAGTTCTATGAAATTTTGGGGTGATGGCAATGAGTGTTCCGGAGTTATATCCAGTGCCGATCACGAAGAAACACAAACGGTAAAAGATGAGGAGGGAGAATGGCAGGGAGAAGCCACTTATGAATGTGATAACGGCAGTTGGAATGAGAATGATTCTTATTGCGAAAAAGAAGATAAAGAGCAAGTAACCATAAAAATTGAGGCGGACTCTCCCGGATTCACTTCTGTTCAAGTAGCTGTTTTAGAATGCAACGGAGAAGAAAGAAGTTGGAGCACTCCCGGAACTGGTGAAGGGTTAAGCACTCAAGAAACGGTAGAAGGATTGGAAGATAGTGATAATTTCTGCAGAATAAGATTACCCAACGTCGGTCAATTTGACAGCTGTGAATTTATAGAACCGAATTGGTCTGGTGCTTCTAAAAACTTCAATCCTGCAAATGTCGGTCAAATTGAAATAAGGGCGGAAATAGAAGAAGACGAAAACTATTCATTGACCATTAGTACATCGGGAGAGGGGGAAGTTGATACCGACCCTTACCCACCGGAAGATTTGGGCGAAGGAACGCAAGTTTTAATCCAAGCGTTTCCGGATACCGACTGGGAATTCAAGGAATGGTCGGGGCAATTGG
>PWGJ01000019.1 GCA_003554445.1 Candidatus Nealsoniibacteriota bacterium | reverse complement strand
CCTGGCCTTCCAAGCCAGTTATGTGGGTTCGAGTCCCATCACCCGCTCCATTTTAAAACCGCCCACCGGGCGGTTTTTTTAATGAGAACAAAACTGACTACCACCCCTCTCTTCCAGCTCCTCCTTCGTTCCCTTGAAGGTTATCTTACCATCTTCCAAAAGATAGATGGTATTGAAATGCTTAATATCCTCTTTATTGCTGACGGCCATAACTACCGCCATATCTTCATTTTGACAATAATCATCTATAAGATTGACAACTTTGGATAAGCCGTCCGGATCTATCTGATTAAAGGCCTCGTCCAGAACCAAAAGTTTGGGTTTAAGCGCCAAAGCTCCGGCCAGAGCAACTCTTTTTTTCTGACCTCCGGACAGATAATGAATAACCTTTTTTCTCAAATCTTCTATACCCAACCTACTCATCACCTCTTTTGTTCTCTTTTCTATCTTATTTTTACTGAATCCGTAATTAATCAAAGAGAATTTTATATCTTCTTCAACCGTCGGTCCCACCAACTGATCTTCAACTTGCTGAACGACAACTCCTACCGCCTCTCCGATCTTGGAAAAATTCTTATAGGGATCGACTCCCAAAACGGAAACGCTTCCTTCGGTAGGTCTGAGCATGCCGACAAGATGAATGATCAAAGTCGTTTTTCCCGATCCGTTACCACCGACCAGTCCGACTTTTTCTCCTTCCTCAACTAAAAAATCCAATCCGCAGGCGGAAACTTCCGTCCGGTCCGGATATTTGTGTTTTAAACACTTGAGCTCAACTATTTTAGACATAATTCAAAGTGATAATAAAAATTAAAACCGCCACAAAGAGAAGTAAAAAGTCTCCGAGGTTAAACTTAAAATCGGGAACGGCCCCGATTTTACCTCTAAACCCTCTGACCTTTAAAATCTTGTACATTTCTTCCGATTTATTCAAAAAACTGATTATGAAAAAACCGACAATCCTCCCCACCGACTGAAATTTTTTATTTTTTCCTCCTCTTATCTCTACCATTTTTACCTTTCTTTCAACTCCGGAAACGAAAATAAAAAAGTATCTGTAAGTCAAAAAGAGCATCGAAGCCAAGAAAGGGGACAACTTGGAGAATACTCCGAAAGTTTTATGATACGGAGTGCAAAAAGAGAAAAATAAAGCCAGAGAAGCGGCACTGAAGGCTCTAAGCAAAATTACGGACCCAAAATAGACATCCCCTTGACTGATTGCAAAGATTAAAGCAAAAAACGTCGGATAAAGTGCCCATTTGAAAATTTTGGAAATCGGTAACGAGCCGATAAAAGCCAAAGAGTAAACCGAAATCGGTATTAGAGCCAAAATCGATAAATTTCGACTTACCACTATGGAGGCTAAAAGAAAAAAGAAAAATGCCAGCTTGGAGTAAACTGACATCTTCTGAAAATCGCCTTCTCTATTTGCAAAATCATCTATTAAGTAGATTGAACTCATAATAGCTCCGGCTTTCCTTTGGAAATAAAGCTAATGGCCATTCCGACTACGACGGACTCTATTATAGCCGCATACAAAAATATGGGCAAAGCGATGACAAAAAAGGCTTGTAAGGAAATTTCGTCATCATAATAATCTTCCACCGCATGGCTATGACCGTGATCGTCTTCGTGGTGGTCTCCTTCATGCTCATGATCTTCATGATGATTCTCTTCGTGATGATCTCCTTCATGTCCATGATCTTCGTGGTGATCGTCTTCGTGGTGGTCTCCTTCATGCTCATGATCTTCATGGTGATGGACGTGGTCGTGACTGTGGTCATGAATCAAAACTTCTTCCGGGTTCAAATTGATGGCAAAAACCACCCCCCCCAAAAAGACAAAAGAGATCATGAGACTTAAGAAGGTGACTACACCACCGGTAATTCCCTTCAGAACGGATCCCTTTTTTTGAATGATGCTTTTAGCTAACCCAAAAAGGTAAAATCCAAAAAGAGCTTGCGACCATAAAAGTAGGGTGTTGAGACCTATTACCGTTACTCCACCGTGCCCTATTGAAGACAGAAGTGAATTTACGATAAAGGAAACTATTAAAGCCCACCACGGTCCGACTATAATACCGACCAAAACCATCAGATTAATATGGACCGGAAGACCCAAGGGAACCGACATAACTATCAGCGACAAAGCGGCAAATAGAGCCGCCAAGGGCATCTTTTCTTCCTGCTTTTTTGCGAAATAAATCGCGACTATGAGTAAAGCGATAACCACCACGAATCCGGCTATCCAGAGCCAGGGCGGCAATACACCGTCGGGTATTTCTATATGCATATTATTTTGCGTACTGAATTACTCTTTTTTCTCTTATGACACTGACCTTTATTTCACCGGGATAATTAAGCTCTTTTTCTATTTTGTTAGCTATATCCTTGGACAACTTTTTAGCTTCCAAATCATTTATTTCATCGGGTTTTACGAATACTCTGACTTCTCTTCCCGCCTGTACCGCATAGGCTTTTTTCACTCCCGAAAAATCAGCGGCGACCTCTTCCAGTTCTTTCAATCTCTTGAGGTAGTT
>PWGJ01000110.1 GCA_003554445.1 Candidatus Nealsoniibacteriota bacterium | reverse complement strand
GTCATCTACAAACCACCAGGCATTGTCGGGTTCATCAGGATCTCCCCAGTAGAACGGGAAGTGATGGGAGTCGGCCCAGGGGCCGTAGGCTGCTTCGAAGTCCTGGGTCAAGGCACCCGAGAAACCGGGGTCTGCTTCAACCTGGACCGCCCAGATCTGATCGGTAAGCTCATCAACATAGTTACTCCAGTTGATATTGTCATCAAAAGAAGAAGTAACTCCATTTGCTCCAATCGGGTGCACTTGTGGATTGTATGGGTCAAGGGTGAATAGGCCGTCTTGGGTCATTGCATATATATCTTTGGGATGTAAAACCATCCCTTCATGAGCGTCCAACCATTCTTTGGCTGCTAAATAACTCTGTGCTGGAGTAACCCAATCTGCAAGCTCGGATTCAGAAGCCCATTCTATCGCATCCCAACCAGTTAAGCCTGAGACTGTTTCTACTACATCAAGCCAATCTTCACTAATGTAGTTTAGCAGATTGACTTCTCCCAATACGCTCTTGGCCGGGGCGCAGAGTTCGATGACGCTGGTGACAGTCAGGTTACGGACTGCATCTTCTGCGGTTACCCAGTCTTGGGAGTCGCTAACGGTTAGCTTGCCGGCTACCTGAGCGGTGTCGATTACCTTGCTCATTTCACCTTCGCCTTTGATGGTCTGTTTGAATTCAGCACCGGTGTTGCAAAGGTGCCCGACCTGCTTTTCGAGGTCGATAGTGCCGTCTAAGTGATACTCAGCTTCGTGATCCATTTCTGCAAATACCGGGGCAGCAAACGAAAGCACGAATACAACTGCTACTGCAACTGCTAAAGTTTTCTTCACGTGTCAAACACTCCTTTCCGTGAATGGTTATTTTCTTAACACTTTCTTAAAACACCTCGCTTAACTGCAAACCTAACATCCATACTATAGGAGCGTCAAGGGGTATATTAAAATTTACCTAGAAATGTTGTGGATTTATTAAATTAATAGGGGTATTATTCTAAAATATGTATTATATAGTATATATAAACAATTGCATGCAGTAAAATAATGGGTAAAAGGATACGCTTTATTCTGCCGGCAGTTTTGATTGGCTAATGCAGTTAGCTAAAGGTAATAATGGTCAAATATAAGGGAAATATGTCTAATCAACCGTGCTATATTTTGTGTCGGGACCAGATCAATCTCAGGTAACGGAAAAATAAAAAAACAGGGGAACTTATTCCCCTGTTTTTGATGTTAAAGCGAGGTGAAACTATTCTTTTTAGCCTTTTTAGAACAAGTCCCCCCAGTCGGGTACTGCTTCATCGCCCGGTTCCAGGTTGTCCATTTCAAAGGACTCATCGATTTCAGCTGCGCCGGTTACGCTCATATCTTCTGATAAGTAAGCTCCGGACCAGGGGCTGCTGATGTCGATGTAGCGCTGGGTAGTTCCCTGGGAAGTGCGGGCAAACTGATCAATGTTGAAGTAGTTACCGACATAGTCGTCGCCTTTGGCTACACTGTCGATCTCATCAAAATCGGTTGCAACATTACCGTCATCGTCTTCAAACCAGAAGGCATCAGCAGGTTCATCGCTGCCTTCGCCATACCAGTAGTCCTGCGCATCGGCGTAAGGTCCGTAAGCAGCTTCAAAGTCCTGCTCCAGTCCACCGGAGAATCCGGGGTCTGCTTCAACCTGCACTGCCCAGATCTGGTCGGTCAAGCCTTCCAAAGTGTTGTCTCCATCGTCAGCATCTACGAGATCAATGGCCTCACCGATTGCCCCTAAGTCAGGGCTTTCTTGATCCAACACGTACAATGCCTCTGCAGGGATAGGTGTGTCGTCCCAATCATCATCTTCTTTTTCATAGACGGTCTTGGGCGGTGCGCAAAGCTCAATGGCGCTGGTGACGGTCAGGTTGTTAACGGCATCTTCAGCTGTGACCCAGTCCTGCTGGTCGTCTACAGTAATAACGCCTGCTACCTGGTTGGTGTCCATCACCTTGGTAATTTCACCTTCACCGTCGATGGTCTGCTTCATTTCAGCACCGGTGTTGCAAAGGTGGCCTACTTGCTTTTCGAGGTCGATAGTGCCGTCTAAGTCGTACTCTGCGTAATGGTCCATTTCAGCAAATACCGGTGCAGCAAAGGAAAGCACAAATACAATTGCTACTACAACTGCTAATGTTTTCTTCACGTGTCAATCACTCCTTTTCGTGAATGGTTGTTTTTTTAACACTTTCTTAAAACACCTCGCTTAACTGCAAACCTAACATCAATCACTTGAGAGCGTCAAGGGGTATATTAAAATTTATCTAGAAATGTTGTGGATTTATTAAATTAATAGGGGTATTATTCTAAAATATGTATTATACAGTATTTATGAATAATTATTTACAGTAAAATAATGGGTCTGGGAGTGCCGGAAAAATAAAAAAACAGGGGAACTTATTCCCCTGTTTTTGATGTTAAAGCGAGGTGAAACTATTCTTTTCTAACCTGTTTTAGAACAGGTCCCACCAGTCGGGTACTGCTTCATCGCCTGGATCGAGGTTGTCCATTTCAAATTCTTCATC
>PWGJ01000029.1 GCA_003554445.1 Candidatus Nealsoniibacteriota bacterium | reverse complement strand
CCTCATTATATTCATCGCATCCGGGCAGTATAATTGACGGCATGGTATTACCTCCAGCCATATGATAACACAGTAATACTGTCTATGTCAACGCGGAGATTGATCCTTGTCGTTCGTGGTCTCCGCTTAGGTAGCTCAACCCCCACACGAGCGAGTCCATTCTGTCAGGCGATTCTGATGTGCTCTGGCCGGCAAATCTAACCATCTGCGATTCCAACTGGTCGAACTGCTTGCAATGATATACCCTACCGTTCTCGTATAATCCAACAATCGGCTCTGCTCTCAACCGTTTTCCCCTTGTCGCTCTTACCTCATCATAAGACACAGCTGGATCAACGTTCCTTATAGTCGCCTCTACCATATCCCCACCCTGGTTAACCTCGGCCACTATGTAATCGGCCTCGTATTCCCTATATAGAGCTATGGCCCTATTAGCCCACTGTGCTGGACTGCCCTTTATCGTGGCGTCCTCAAGTATGTAATATTTTTCTCCCCGCTTACCTGCCGCTATTATTCCTGTCTCGTCGCTTTTCTGGGTATTAGTCACAGCCGGGTCAATCGCTATAACTATATTCTGCAAGTCCCTCGGCTTAATATCCGTCCTCTGGAACATCTCATAAGACCACAGGCTATGCTCCTGCTCGTCAACTGGCGTCTGCTGATACAATGACTGCCACATCCTACTGGACATATTAGATTTGATTTCCTTTAGTTTTTCTATCGGGTATCTATCGGGATTAAGAGCTTCGCCAATTTCTCGCCTATCAAGTGGATTATTTTCAAAGCTTAACTCGTCAGCTATCGCCGGAAACCTCAAGAACTCCCAATTGTATCTATCCTCTGCGAACCCTGCAGGATCATGACTGTGCCACCTCGTCATTAGCATAACAACCGAAGCATTCGGTTCTAATCTGGTGTTAAGAGTAGCCTCCAGCTCGGAATTAATCGAATCCCTTACCTGCATAGATTGTGCTTGCTCCCAGTTTTTCAGCAGATCGTCAGCTAATAATAGGTCAGCCCCCTCCCCTGTGATCCCCCCTTTAATCCCTGCCGCTAACATCCCACCCCCTTCAGTGGTATAGAAGTTAGAAGCCGCCTCAGCATCACTTGCCAATCTTGCCGCCTTGTGCCACTCCGATTCCCTCAACGCGTTTCTGACCTGTCGCCCCCACTTGGTAGCGAATTGGTCTGAGTAGGTTGATAGGATAATACGGTTCGACGGTTCCGCCTCCAGGTAAAACCGCGGCAACCAGTATGATAATAACATTGATTTTCCGTGCCTTGGGGGCATCGATATAATCAGCCTCGCATTGCCTTTGGCTATTTTCTTGATTATATAATCTGCCAATCGGTGCAGATAGGGGTAAGGTTTCCAATCGCCACTGCTCGCAGTGACAGCGTATTCGGCTAACGAGTTAGTCCGTGGCTTCATCTGGATCAGGCAAAGAAACGAATCCTTGCATCTCGATAGCTCCACCACCGGGGCCTGATATTTCACGGCCCTCGGTTGGTTTCCATCCAGCCTGGCATTTCAGGTAAAACTTCTGGGCCGTTATGTCTCCGTTCTTAGCCCGTTGGTAGAGAGACTGACCAATGTTCGCGCTTGCGTTCGATTGCCCCCGCTCATAAGCCTCACGCAACTCTGGGTGCTTCTGCGTGATGTTGCTCCACGTACCTTCTGAAATACCAAAGTATCCCTTAATGTCTGGGGCCTGATCAGAACTAATCGGAAGGCCAGCGGCGGCCAACGCTTCGACCTTGCTTAATTCAATGTCGTGTCGGTCCAGCATATTTTCTTCGTGGTCATGGCAACGGCCTTCTCCAACATGGTCTGTACCACTGCCTGCATTCCGTTTACATGGATTTCCCTGGTTAGTCTCACCACCGTAGTCACCGCACGTTTCACGCCGTTCAATATCATCCTGTATATCCATTATTATCCTCCCATCAACCGCGGATTAGTATGCACAGTATAACACACGAATGTAATATTATCCAGCTTCGTTCATGTGGTCGGATTCACCTTACTTACAGATATTCAAAATGCTCGTCCATTCGCCTGTCCATCTCTCGCTCATAAATTTCATCCGGGTCTGGTCCCAACGATTCAACACCAACATCATAATCTCGACCACAATCAGGGCATTCCCAGTATCCACCAGTTGCACTCCCAGTAGAATTAGGTGCTCCGCTATAACACACGGTTACCTCGCCGTCGAATCCACAATCACACTCACGGAATTCTGTAACCTCGTCTGCCCCTCGGATTGCCCACTCGCTGCCTGTTACGCCCGGCGGAAAATTACTCATCATCATTCACCTCCTTTTTTTCTGATCAAAACATCTTCCTCTGAGCACGTTCTATTTTTATTCGCTCTCTGGCTATTTTACAATATTCTTCGCTTATTTCGCTTCCTATCCATTGGCGATTTAGTTTTTCTGCCATTACTTGTGTTGTTCCACTTCCTGTGAAAGGGTCATATACTAAATCACCTTCATTGCTCCAACTTTTTATATGGTCACTTGCTAAATCTTCTGGAAAAAT
>PWGJ01000108.1 GCA_003554445.1 Candidatus Nealsoniibacteriota bacterium | reverse complement strand
CATTTCACTTTCCGTAATCGAAGAGCCTTCTTCATTCAGAAAGAGGTAACCGTCTCTCAATTTAAGATCTAAAAATTGAGGTTCGTCTGGTTTTAACTTTCTTCCGATAATTGCAAAATCGGCTCTTTCCGATTCTAAAAGTTGAATTGATTCCGTAACCGATCCGCTTCTGATAACTCTAAAACCTTCATCTTGTAAGGCGGGAAAGTTTTTGTGGTAGCTCGGACAACCGACAATCGTAAGATTATCATTATCCGGATTAAAAATTAATTCACCTGCACCGAAAGCATAAGAGCTCATAGCAATAAAAAAGACTAAAATCAAAACGAGTATACTTTTTTTCATTACTTAATCTGTTTTATCTTTTATGTTTAACAACCGACCTCTTCAGCTAAAGATTCAGGATCAATGTCTCCATGATAAACTTCTCCATCTATTTGAATCTCGGGAACATAATTGGTTTTCGCCTCTTCAAGACATCTTTCTTGCTCTTCATCGCTACCCAGATCACTGCACTCGACATATATCGGCTCAACTAAATCATAGCCACCTAAAGATTCAACAAAACTGGTACATGCCGGACACCACTCGGAGCCGTAAATTACTAAATTATTTTCATCAAAACACTCTATAAGCTCTTCCATTTCTCTGAGCTGAGATCCACTTAAATCAGCTGACCCATCAGTGGTTACGTCGGATAAAAAGACGACTCCCGTTATAACGATTGTCGAAATTAAAACTATTAAAATTTCTTTTTTCATAATTCTCTTTTTATTATAGTATTTTAACTCTAACACACCGAACTTTTTTTATAAAGAGTTAAGTTATTATTTTTTATTACTTAATCTTTTTAGAACAATATCCCATGTTTTTTCAGCAACGGCTTCTTTTTTGCCGTGAGACGGAAATTGATGCATGTCAACAAAAGGCAAACTATTGGCTTCAAGAATTGCAGCTTTTTGTTTTTTGTATGACTTACCAATATCCGGAGCTATTAAATCAATTCCAACTAAATCAGAATCCAAAACTTCAGCTATTTTAAAGAATAGTTTTTTGTTTTCATCGTGTGCAATATCTTTAACGTTTATAATATCGCATCCGTATGCCAGCACGTACTTGTCGATAAGTATTACTTTTTCTCCCTTTGGAGGTACTGAAGTTAAAGTAAGGTTTTGTTTTTTAAGATTTTCCTTTAATTCTCGATTTAAAGGTATTCGATGAAGGGTTGAATCTTTTTGATTCGCTCTTCCTCGATTATCATCTTTATTTTTGGTATCTATCAGCTCTTTTATCGTTGAAGATCCGTCCCCTACGATATTGGGTCTGTCCTTTCTGCAAATAAAGAGTTCTCTTTTGCCTATAACCGAAGCTCTGTACAAATTGCCGGAAAAATATTTTTCAACTATAAAAGCGGGCTTATATTTCTTCGCTATCTTTATGGCTTGTAATAATTGATCTTTTGAATTTATCGGATAACTCGCATGATGACTTAAAGATCCTTCTCGAGGTTTAACAACCAATGGAAAACCGATCCCTAAACCGAACTCAAACGCTTTTTTTTCATTTCTAAAAGTTGATCCTTCAGCTATCGGTAATCCATGACTCTTCATTATTTGTTTAAAGCGAGATTTGTCATCCATCACCGAAACTGACTTTTCAAAGAGTGTTAATGGAATCTCTTTATAGTAATAATTCTTACCGGCATATTTTAATTTAAATTCATTTATGTATTTTCCAAAAAATTTAATTGCGTAAATATCAAGGTCTCTCTTTTTAGCTTCGGTGAAAAATATATAACTTCTATTATAGAGTTTGCTTTTATCCGGATCGGATTCAAATTGAACTATCTTAAAAAGTGAAAAAAATTCAACAAACAAAATCCAAAAAAAGGTGTTATTTTCAATTTTTTTTGTCAGTGACCGAATCGGTCTGGATAAAATCTTTAAAAAGCTGTCCAGATAATAATTAAAGTGAAGAAAAAGATGAGTTTTTCTTTTTTTTGGCCAACAATGGGGGCAATATTTCTTCATTTATGGATAATATTTAAAATCTTAGCTCACATCGATTCAAATAATCTTTTTATTATTAAACTATATCACTTTTTCATTATTAAATTAAAAAGTCCGCCGTATGGCGGAACTTTAGGATTTTTTGCTTGTCAATTTCACCAATCCTTTTGTGTCTTTTTATATTCTTCTCTTGATCTATATGCGGTGAGGGTGGGATTCGAAGTCGCTTCGCCGTCCACCGGACGGCTCTCTCCCTAAAAACCCTCGGTTTTTAGTCTTTTCCAACTCGGGAAAAATTCAATAATTTTTCCCGGCCCCTTTCAAGGTTCGAATCCTGATTGTCAATTCCACCAATCCTTTTGTGTTTTTTTATATTCTTCTCTTGATCTATATGCGGTGAGGGTGGGATTCGAACCCACGGTACCCGTGAGGGCACACCTGCACTCCAAGCAGGCGCCTTCGACCGCTCAGCCACCTCACCATATATTTGTATCTAACTTCTGGGCAGGTCGGAAATTATATCCGATATAACGGGAAATTTAACAGAAAACTTATACTTGAAAAGACGGATGACGGTCAGTAAGTCAGAAACCTCATCTTGAAGACTTTCTGGACCGGTAAAAACTTCGGCCGTTTCTTCTACAAGATTTTTCATATATCTGTTAACTACCTCATCACTCAATTTTTCCCTCAAATAATCGACTATTTTCTTGAACTCACCTCTATCGAGCCAAACACCTTCACAGACATTGCAGATATCAACTTTTATATCTGAGTTATTATAAGCAACTTCATACATCGGCACCGAACACTTCGGGCAACTTTTTTCTCTTTCGGAGATATTGAACTTTGACTTGTCTTCCCAAAGATCAATATCCAACCAATCCAAATTTTTATCCTTGGAATCCTTAGCAATTCTGAACTCGCCTTCATCAAACCAAATTCCCAACCCCTTGGGACAGTAATCAACTTCGGTATCATAAAAAACAACCTGATCCAGATCCGTTTTTTTGTGAATTGGACATTTCATACTGACTTCATAATAAACCATTTGATTTCTTTTTTCAAATGAACTCAAACTCTCAGTATCAAAAGAGCCCTCCGATGAGGAGGGCTCTACCTATAAAAGCTTTGATTTCTTACATTCCGGGCATTCCCATTCCTCCGCCCATAGCTCCCATTCCTCCGGCAGGTCTACCACCTCCGGAACCATTGTCTTCATCTTCCTTGTTGTCAACTACAACGGTTTCTGTCGTCAGGAACATAGCGGCGGAAGATGCAGCATTTTCAAGCGCTACTCTAACCACCTTTTTAGGGTCAACTTCTCCGGCTTTAAAGAGGTCTTCAAACTCCAAAGTCTTAGCATTAAATCCGAAGTTCTTCTTTCCTTCTTTGATTTTTTGAACCACTACCGACCCGTCTTCACCGGCGTTTTCCGCAATCTGTCTTGCGGGCGCTTCCAAAGCTCTTCTTAAAATATCAAGCCCGGTAGCTTCATCATTTTCCAATTTTAAATCATCAAGTGCTTTTATCGCTCTGATGAAAGCGACTCCTCCGCCCGGAACTATACCTTCCTCGATAGCGGATCTCGTAGCGGAAAGAGCGTCTTCCGCTTTATGTTGTCGTGCTTTTTGCTCAACTTCAGTAGCGGCACCGACTTTAATTACGGCTACACCACCGGTGAGCTTAGCGACTCTTTTCTGTAGATTTTCTTTTTCGTAATCGGATGATGCATTTTCAATCTGAGTTTTAATTTGCTTGATTCTCTTTTCAAGCTCTTTTTTCTTCCCTTTTCCTCCGGTAATAATCGTATCATTCTTGCTGGCTACAACTTTATTTGCAGATCCAAGCATTTGAGGTTCTACTTTTGCCAGCTTCAAGCCTACATCCTCAGAGATAACTTGACCTCCGGTTACGGCAGCTATATCTTTCAAAATCTCTTTCTTTTTATCACCGAAACCGGGCGCCTCTATCGCCAAAGTCTCAAAGGCTCCCCTCAATTTATTCAGGACCAATGTAGCTAATGCTTCACCTTCAATCTCTTCAGCTATAATTACCAAATTTTTATCACCCGACTGAGATACTTTTTCTAAAATCGGAACTATATCCTTTGCGGAAGAGATTTTTTGATCCGTAATTAAGATTTTCGGATCTTTGAATGAAGCTTCCATTCTCTCTTGGTCAGTCACCATGTAAGGAGAAACGTAACCCTCATCCAGCTGAAGTCCTTTGACAACTTCTTTTTCCAAACCGAAGGTTTTCGACTCCTCTACGGTCACTACTCCGTCCTCGCCGGCTTCTTCCATTACTTCAGCAATCAGATTACCCATCTCTTCATCTTCAGCGGATATTGTTGCTACCTGAGCAATCTCTTCTTTCTCCGAAATTTTCTGGGAAGATTTTTCCAAAGCGTCAACAACCGCCTTCGCCCCTTTTTCAATTCCTCTCTTTAGAGAAAGAGGATCGGCGCCGGCAGTTACATTTTTAAGCCCTTCGGAAATAATGGATCGAGCCAAAACGGTAGCCGTAGTGGTTCCGTCTCCGGCCGATTCATTGGCTTTTGCGGATACTTCTTTTATTATTTGACAACCCACATTCTCAACCTCGTCTTTGAGTTCAATGTCTTCAGCAATACTCACCCCGTCATTGGTAATCGTGGGCGAACCGAAAGGTTCGGATAAAACTACATTTCTACCACGAGGACCCAACGTATCCTTAACCGAATCGGCAAGTTTGTCAACTCCTTTTTTTAATTTTTTCCTTGCATCTTCACCGTAATAAATATCTTTAGGCATATACAAAACCTTTTAGTTCGAGCGTAAACTCTTCGTAAAAGGTTTATTAATTTTCTACGATAGCTAAAATGTCTTCTTCTTTGGCGATCAGATATTCTTCATCATCGATCTTTATTTCATTCGGACCGTATTTTGTAAAAATAACTTCGTCTCCTTTGCTTACTTCCGGTTCAATTCTGTCTCCTTTTTCATCTCTCTTTCCAGGTCCGACAGCAACAACTTCTCCTCTTTCCGGCTTACTCTCTCCGGCTGAATCGGGGAGAAGTATACCGCTTTCCGTTTTTTCTTCTTTCTTTTGTGGTTTTATAACTATATTGTCTGCAAGTGGTTTTAACTTCATATTTTTATTCTTTAACTTTATAATGACGACCTTTTAGCAGAGCTTGCTTCTGAGTGCTAACAACATTATTATTCATCAATTTTTCTTTGTCAAGGCTTTCTTTTTACCGTTAATTGTAGAGCTTTTTGTTTGTCACTATCAATTAATATGATACAATTATTAAAATGATTAAATTCATTGGACAACTCTTAGCAGGTATAATCACTTTGAGGTTAGCTCAATTGTTTTTACCCGGAGTTTATTTTGAAGGTGATTTGGAAACGATCATTCTCGCCGGTTCGATATTGGGATTTTTGAACTTTTTCATAAAACCGATCTTAAAGATAATCACCCTCCCTTTACAGATATTGACACTCGGTCTTTTTTCTTTTATAATCAACATCGCCATAGTTTACTTCCTGAATTTAGCTTTTTATGAGCTTGTTTTTGAGGGCTTTTGGCCTTTGGCAGGTTTTGTAGTATTATTATGGTTAGTTAACCTAGTATTGTCTTCACTTTTAGAATAAAATTATGCAAATTCAACAATTTTTACCCTACGCGCAAATAATTGTAGCCGCGATTCTTATCACCGTAATTCTTTTACAGCAAGGAAAAGCGGCAATGGGAGGATCCTTCGGTCAATCCGGAGAATTTTCAACTACCAGAAGAGGTCCGGAAAAACATCTCTTTACCTTAACCATAGTTTTCGGAATTCTCTTTATCGGCTTGGCGATTCTTAATTTGTTAGTATAGATGAATCTCAAATCAAAAATAGGCTCTTTTAAGGGAGCTTTTAAAGAATTTCTCAAAACGACTGACAAGAAACAGCTGACATTGATAGTCGGTCTACTTTTGTTTTTTATAATTTTATCCGTTTCTTCTTTCGTCTATTATCGAAATACCGAAGTAGGCCCGGCAAAGGGTGGAGCTTACACCGAAGGACTTTTGGGGGCTCCCCGATTCTTAAATCCCGTTTACAGTCAGAAATCAGAAGCCGACAAGGACCTAACCGAAATTATTTATGCCGGCCTAATGAGATACGATGAAGAAAATAAACCGACCCCCTACTTGGCTGAGTCGATAGAAACGGAAGACAACCGTGAATTCAATATAATTTTAAGGGAGGATATTTACTGGTCGGACGGAGAAAAAATTACTGCAGATGACGTAATATTTACAATTGAAAAAATTCAAAACAGAAATATTCAAAGTCCACTAAGAATAAGCTGGGAGGGAGTAAGAACAGAAAGAGTGTCGGAAAAGGAATTAAATTTATTTTTAGAAAATTCTTCTCCTCTTTTCATTGAAAAGCTAACTCTCAAACCGATACCCGAACATCTTTGGAGTGAAGTGGACTCAGATGATTTTCAGTTTTCAGAATACAATCTGGACCCGGTAAGCTCCGGAGCATACAAAGTGGATCAGATAATTCAAGAAGAGAATAAAAAAGGGGTAAAACTCGTCAGAAATCCGCACTATTTCGAAAAAGAAGCCTATATAGAAAATTTGAATTTTAAATTTTTCGATAGCGAGAGAGAGTTGCTTGAAAACAGAGACGAGTTGGACGGATTTGCACTTCCGAGCATTAAAAATGAAGTTAACTCCTCATTTTCAAGTTATAAATACAGGCTACCCCGCTATTTCGCTCTATTTTTCAATTTGGAAAGATTTAATGAAGAAACAAGAAAAGCTCTAAGAATGGCAACCGATAAAGAATCAATATTAGATTCAATCGATAATGTAAATCGAGTCAATTCTCCGATAATCCCCGACTTTTACGGTCTTCCGGAACCGGAAGTCGATTATGAACTCGACAGAGAAGAAGCACTCTCTCTATTTAAGGAAGAAGGTTATGAATTGAGTGATGAAGGAAAGCTTGAAATAGTAACCAGGGAAGAGACTTCGTTTGAGTTTACCGAACGAATAAGTCAAGATGACCAAGGAGAAGAAGTCAGACAATTGCAGCGCTGTTTAATAGATCTAACCGAAGAACATGATTTTCTTTTTCCCGAGGGTGAAGTGACCGGCTACTTCGACCAAGATACCGAGGATGCGGTCAATAGATTTCAAGACTTTTTTAGGGAAGATATACTGGACCCTCACGGCTTTGAAAATCCTACCGGAATAGTGGCGGGATCAACTCAATCTAAGCTCAACGAACTTTGCGGAGGACCGATTCCGGAAGAAAGAGAACAATTGACGGTCCGAATAACCACTATAAATCACCCCCTACTGGCAAAGGTTGTCGAAGAGCTCGAAGATCAGTGGAAAGATTTGGGAATAGCAGTAGTTGCAGAAAAGGTGGATCATCAGTCAATTCAAGCTCAAGTCATAGAAGAAAAAGATTACGACAGCTTTCTTTTCGGTATAAGTATGGAGTCAATGCCCGATCCGTTCAGATGGTGGCACTCTTCTCAAACGGAATCCCCTGGACTCAACTTCACCAACTATGAAAATTCGGAAGTGGATCAAATGCTAACCGACGCAATAACTCTATCCGAAGAAGATGAAAGAAACGAAGCTTTGGATAAATTTCAAAACAAACTTCTGGAAGATAAACCGGCAATATTTTTATATTCGCCTCACTACATTCATATGGTCTCCGATGATGTGCAAGGAATCGAAGGAGGTCGCATAGTAAACTCTTCACAAAGGTTTAAAAATATAAATAATTGGTATATAAACACAACCAGAATATGGAAAAACAATTAAAAGATCCCGATATAAGAAAAGTAAGTGACATGGAAGATGTCATTTACGACAAGGAGTGGTTAAAATCGACAAAAGACTTCGACGCCTATTACATGTACAGAGGAGTTGAAGAAAAAAACGGATTACGATACGACATTACGGAGATGCCTTTTAAGATGTTCGGTAAAGAATACCCAAAAACAAAAGGGCATTACCATCCCGGAGATTACGGAGAAGTCTACCAAGTTTTGGAAGGAAAAGCGATATACCTTTTACAAAACAGAGATCTCAGCGACATTGTCGCCATAGAGACCAATCCGGGAGAAGTAGCCATAATCCCCGCCGGATACGGTCACGTAACGATAAATCCGGGTCCGGACAAGCTTAAGATGGCCAATTGGGTATCTCCCGAATTTGATTCGATATACGACCCGGTTATGGAAAAAGAAGGGGCCGGATATTTTTACACCAAAAAGGGATGGATTAAAAATCCGAATTATAAAGAGCTTCCCGAAATAAGAAAAGAAAAACCCGAAAAGAAGCTTCCCGAAGATTTAGAGTTTCTCAAGGTAAATTAAACTCAGCCCAGATGGCGGAACCGGCAGACGCGCTAGTTTCAGGGACTAGTGCCCTTACGGGCTTGTGGGTTCGAATCCCACTCTGGGCACAAAGAGATAAACTCTTTAATTACAAGATGATGAGTTGAACTAAAAGCTCATCTTAATAAAAGCGGAAACGAAAGTTTTTGTTTAATGATTTATGTCTAAGAACGAAAAAGGGAAAGTCGTACCTCTCGGAGGATTGGGAGAGGTCGGAAAAAATATGACTCTTCTGGAATACGAAGGGCAGATTTTAATAATCGATATGGGGCTTAATTTTCCCGAAGACGACAGTCCCGGTGTTGATTACATAATTCCCAATATATCTTATCTGAAAGGAAGAAAAGAAGATATTTTGGGTGTCGTATTTACTCACGGTCATTATGATCATATCGGCGCCGTTCCCTATTTTATGAATAAATTGGGAAACCCCGCTCTCTACGGATCACCCCTTACGATGGGTATCATAGAGCA
Organism: Candidatus Nealsoniibacteriota bacterium; assembly: GCA_003554445.1. GTDB lineage: Bacteria > Patescibacteriota > Minisyncoccia > Minisyncoccales > PWPS01 > PWPS01. The sequence goes on along the minus strand of PWGJ01000108.1, from coordinate 2,859 downwards.
ACGCCAAGATGACTTTCCCAGTCAACCCAAATTGAATAAGACAGCCGTAGAAGACGGTTCAATAATCAAATTGGGACCATTCAAAGTTGAGTTTTTTCATCAAAACCACAACATACCACAAAATTTAGGACTTTTCATCGAAACTCCCGTCGGGAATATACTGCATACTTCCGACTTCAAGTTCGACAAAACTCCTCAAAACGGTCCTTCCACGGATTTTAAAAAACTGAAAGAATTTTCAGAAAGAGGAGTTCATTTAATGCTCTCTGATTCTACCGGGGCGGAGATAGAAGGAAGCTCTCTTTCGGAAAAGACGATTTCTGAAAACATGGAGGAGATTTTCCAAAATGCAAAAGGAAGAATCATTACCGCTACCTTCTCCTCTTTGATAAACAGAGTTCAGGATATAATAGAACTGTCCGAAAAATACGGTAGAAAAGTTGTAATAGAAGGTTATGGAATGAAAACCAATGTCGAGTTGGCTCGTAATTTGGGCTTGATAAGTTTTTCAAAAGGAACTTTGGTAGAAAGAAAAAATGCCGACAGCTTACCCGACAATAAAACAACCATAATCTGTACCGGAGCGCAAGGAGAAGAACGAGCGGCACTTATGAGAATTACACAAGGTCAGCATAGATTTTTCGAATTGCGAGAGAGAGATACGGTAGTATTTTCTTCTTCAGTTATTCCCGGAAATGAAAGGTCCGTTCAAAACTTAAGAGACGATATCTTAAGACAAGGAGCTGATGTTTACCATTACAAAATGATGGATATACACGCCAAGGGACACGCTCAAAGTGAAGAGATAGAAGAGATGATTAAGTTGATGAAGCCGAATTATCTGATTCCGATACACGGACAATATTCAATGCTGGTTCGTCACAAAAAGATAGCCGATAAAACCGGTGTTCCGGAAAAAACGGTTATAATAGAAAACGGTGAACCGGTCGAACTGACTCCTCAAAAAGTTTATAAAACCGACGAACAGATAAACACCAAACCGGTTATGGTTGACGGTTCCGGAGTCGGAGATGTCGGTGGAGTTGTTCTTTACGACCGAAAAGAATTGGCTGAAAGTGGAATATTCGTAGTAATAGTGGTTCTCGACAAAAAGACTAAAAAATTAAAAAATTCTCCGGACATTATCTCCAGAGGTTTCGTCTATCTCAGAGAGTCACAAGATTTGCTTGCAGAAACGAGAAAGAAAACAAGAGAGATTATAAAAGAGGCTTCAAGATCCAGAAAGACCGCTAACTCGAAAAAAATTAAAAAAGAGATGGAGCAAAAGATAGAAGATTTTCTCTATTCCAAAACGAGACGTCGACCGATTGTTCTGCCGGTAGTAATAGAAGTCTAATATGGTATAATTAAGAAGTAATCAAATCTAATTTTATGCGAATATTTAGTGGAGTCCAACCAACAGGAGAACTTCATATAGGAAATTACCTTGGAGCTATAAAGCAATGGAAGAAGCTTCAAAAAGAACATGGATGTATATTTTCCATAGTTGATCTTCATGCTCTGACTTCAGAATATGATCCGGAAGATTTGAGGGATAAAATTATAAATACCGCTATCGTTTATCTGGCAGCCGGTATCGATCCGGAGAGATCAACCATATTCATCCAATCGGAAGTAAAGGAGCATACTGAACTTTGCTGGTACTTGAATACCATAACACCCATAGGTGAACTGGAAAGAATGACTCAGTACAAAGAAAAGTCAGATCGAAAAAAGAAAAGATCCAATGCAGGCCTTTTGAACTACCCTGTTTTACAAGCCGCTGACATACTTCTTTATGACACCGATCTGGTTCCGGTAGGGGAAGACCAGGTTCAACATATAGAATTGGCTAGAGATATTGCAAAAAAATTCAATAAAAAATTCGGAAAAACCTTCAAGTTGCCGAAATCAAAACTCAAAGAAGACAGTTCGAGGATAATGAGCCTTAAAAATCCAAAGAACAAAATGTCAAAATCGGGAAGAAAGGGAAATGCAATCTCTCTTTTTGATGACCCTGAAACCATAGAAGATAAAATTATGTCAGCAGTTACGGATACCGGTAAAAAGATAAAATACGACCAAAAGAAAAAACCGGCCATATCCAATCTCTTGGTTATATACAGCCAGTTCAAGGATCAAACAATAGAAGAATCAGAAAAAGAGCTGGAAGGAGACAGTTACAAGCAATTCAAAGAAAAATTAGCCGAACTACTGATACAGTCATTGGATCCCTTTAGAAAAAAAAGAGCTGAATTGGAGTCGAGAAGAGAAGTTTATGTTGAAGAGATACTTTCACAAGGAAACAGAAAAGCCAATTCATACGCTTCCTCAAAAATAGTAGAAGTGAGGAGAAATATGGGGCTTATCAACTAACTTCTTTTAGCACTCTTTTATTATGGAGACCAATTCTTCCGTCTTTTCTTTTAAAAGATCTTCCGAATCTGCCTCGATTCTGAGTCTGACCAAATCTTCCGTATTCGATTTTCTGAGGTTGAACCACCAATTCTCAAAATCTATATAAACGCCATCAAGATCAAAGCTAACGCCCTCGGGGAAGGCCTCTCTCGCTTTTTCCAGGGCTTTTTCTTTATCGTCAACCTGCATGTTTATCTCTTCACTTTGGTGATAAACTTTTAGAGGTTCTACCAGGTCGGATAATTTTTTGTCTCGCTTGCCCAGATAACTAATCAGCTTTATTGCGATAAAGAGTCCGTCATCGATACAGTAATTGTCTTTGTGCATGATGTGTCCGGAAAGCTCAGCTCCCAAAAGACCTCCCTCATTTATTAATTTTTCTTTATAAAAAGGATTTCCGACTCCCATCATCTCCGGTGCTCCACCCGCTTCGGAGATCTT
>PWGJ01000099.1 GCA_003554445.1 Candidatus Nealsoniibacteriota bacterium | reverse complement strand
TTCAACGAGGAAACGGCGGGAGAATACGTAGTAGAATTCTCGGCCGAAAATGAAATTATAACGGATACGGCTACGGTAACCATAGAGACAGAAGACGTTGATTATATAGTGGCGGAAGATACAACGGAAACGGCTGGTGAAGACGGCGAGATCGTAGTTACCGCCTACGACCAGAACGATAATCCCATCGAAGGTGAAGAGATCACAGTGGTAGATGACGGCGGTCTTGACGGTATAACTATAGGAGATACGGAAGTAACGGACGTTGACGGAGTAGCAACCTTCTCTTTCAACGAGGAAACAGCGGGAGAATACGTAGTAGAATTCGCCGCTGAAAATGAAGCGGTTACGGATACGGCTACGGTAACCATAGAGACAGAAGAAGTTGATTATATCGTGGCAGAGGATGTCATGTTCACTGCTGATGTAGGATCAGGAGACGTACTAGTAACGGCTTATGATCAATATGATAATACTGTAGATGATGTGACCATAGAGGGTGTAGATGTAGACGGTTTGACCGATATAACTCCTGAATCTGGTGAGACTGATGGTGACGGAGAAGTCACGTTCACGGTGAGTGAGACAGAAGCGGGAACTTATGAACCAGAATTCGGGGTAGAAGATAGTGAAATAACAGACACGGCTACGGTGACCATAGAGGCAGGAGAAGTTGATCATATAGGGATAGAACCTCAACAGACTACCGTGATTACGGGGGACAACGTGGTCTATACCGCTACAGCCTACGACGAATTCGGTAATGAGATAGGGGATGTGACCGAAGATACTGATTGGTGGATAGAGGCGGATGCAGGTGGTAACTGGGACCAAGAGACGGGTACCTACACCTCAGAGAACGTCGGTACATGGGATGTTGAAGGTACTTATAACTACGAGGGAGTAGATCATTCTGACCAGGCGACTTTAGAAGTCGTGGAAGAGGAAGTGGCCTATATCGAGATCGAACCCGAGGAAACAACCATCTCTGCTGGGATCGCGTTAGAATATACGGCAACTGCTTATGATGACGAGGACAACGAAATAGCCGATGTGACCGGCTCCACGGAGTGGTCCGATGATATACCCGAAGAAGAACGGGATTGGGACGCTAATGAAATCACAGTTTACGACACAGGCACCTGGGAGATAACAGGAACTTACACCGTTAACGAAGAGGATTTGACTGATACCGCCACGCTGCATGTAGAGCCGGGCGAAGTGGACGATGGGACCATAAATCCAGATGGAGAAATAACGATAACGACCGGAGATAAAGAAGTATTCGAAGTTTGGGCATACGATGCCTACGGAAATCTTATCAGTGATAGTGTTGCACACTTCGATTGGGAAAGAGCTACAAGAGGCGTATTCTATCAAACGACACCGGGCGAATATGATGTAACGGCGACCTATGAAGGTGAGAGTTCTGAGCCCACGACCGTGATCGTTGAACCAGATGAACCATATTACTTGGTGATCGAGCCAGGAAAGTCTACGATAACGGCAGGAGGAGTTGAAACATACACTGTAACGGCTTACGACGAGAATCATTACGAGATAGGCGTTGTGACCGATGACCTTGCCTGGTCTGATAATATTCCCGATGCTGAATGGGACGAAAATGAGATAACCGCCTACACGGCAGGCGAATGGATAATAACTGTAACATACGGTGATGCAGAAGGAGAAGCAGAATTGATAGTAGAGCCCGGCGAAGTACATGAAGTCGTGATAAATACCGATGACGATACTACCATCGAACCTGGTGAAAAAGTCGTGTTCTCTGTAGAAGCTTTGGACGAATACGACAACCTTATAACCGACACGGTCACGGACTTTGAATGGCAGAACGCTTTGAGAGGAGTGTTCTATTACATGGATGCAGGGGATCACGAAGTAACGGCGACTTATGATGGAGAGACTTCAGATCCCATCACTATTACCGTGGTTGAAGACGATAGTAACCAAGAGAACGGAATGGAATTTTCAACGGCGTCTATAGAATATGGATTTGAGGTCAAAAGCGTTGTACCTTGGAGACTAGAGGGAAAATAAATACACAAACCTTTTCTTTTTATTTATTAAAAGTCCAAAAAGGCAACTAACATTGGTGACATATGCATGAAAAACGAAGAAAAACTTTGGTCGGTAAATGAGAAGAAGGTAATCTTCATATCTGTGGAGGAATCTATATGAAATTTAAAAAAATCAAAGTTGTGATGTCAATCTTAGCGATTGCTATACTTGTTTTTTCTACATTGAATGGGGCTTCGGTAGCTAATGGAGAACATATGCCGTCCCAAGATGTGGATTATGTAGTAATTGTTCCAGAAGAAGATCAGACCATCGAGGCAGGAGAGGAATTCCTGTTCGATGCGGAGGCTTACGACGAAGAAGATGATTTGATAACGGACGAGCCCGACGACTTCGAATGGGAAAACGCTCTAAACGGTGTTTTCTATGAGGAGGATACAGGAGAGTATGAAGTTACAGCTACTTTTGAAGAAACATCTTCGGTAACGGTGACCGTGACAGTGGTACCTGCAGATACGGATTACATAGTGGTTGAGCCCGATGATTCTACCATAGA
>PWGJ01000008.1 GCA_003554445.1 Candidatus Nealsoniibacteriota bacterium | reverse complement strand
TCGGACATTCACGGATTCAGACCCTTTCCGTGGGGTCAAGAAATTTTCGGAGGAGAGCCCGAATTCTTATGTGACAGAGATAAGGCCAGAAGCGGAGATTGGAGCTTTCGACTTGTTGGGAGTTCGGTTGAAGATATAGGAGCCTTGGCGGTTCCGGAATTCGAAAACAAACCGAAAGTCACTCCCGGTGAGATTTACTACCTTTCCTTTTGGATCAATTATGATTTTAAAGAAGGAGAAGGAATAAGGGTGTTTCAGCAATTTTTCCTCGAAGGTGATTTTTGGCATCCTACTTATGCCATCTATGGTGATTTTATCACCGGGTCAAGCGATGGAGAATGGGTTCAGGTAGGTATTTTAGCTCAAGCCCCAAGAGGAGCAGTTCGTGGAGATCCGGTAATTCTCATGTCCGGCAAGGGAAGGCTTAATGTTGATGATGCCTATTTCGGAAAGGTAGAAATCAAATGAAATAAGAAGCATAAAAAGAATTAGGAGGTGATTAAAGATGCTTGGGAAGATCGGCATACAGTCTGTGAAAGATTTCTTTTATTTTCTTCTTATAACTTTCATTTTTCTATTTGTATGTTTGATGCTTTTCGGTGCAACTTATGAAGTTGTTACCGGAGAATTGTTTTACAGACCTTATTTTTTTCCGAGAATAAGATCGAACGTTCAGTTTCCTTATTTTCTGAAACTTTCAGTGTTTCTGATGTATTTCGGTGCTTTAATTATTTTTGTCATGGGCATTGCCGGTGCATTACACAAGGATAAAAACTTAGAAAAAACCTTACGAGAGGATAAGTTAATTTCCGTGATTATCCCGGCTCATAATGAAGAATCAGTCATTAAGAACATTCTTTTTGATTTGAAAGAGCAAAATTATGACAATTTTGAAGTTTTCATAATTGCTCACAATTGTAGTGACAAAACCATCAAAAGAGCGAGAGAGATAGAGGATGATAGATTCAGAGCTGTAGAATACAATTCCAGAAGAAGCGGAAAAGGATTAGCTCTAAACAGAGGACTTACGGAGGCAAAGGGAGAGATTATAATTCATTTCGATGCCGATAACAGAATAAAGGACCCCGATTTCATTTCGAAGGCAATGGCTTATTTTGAAGACTGGGAAGTTGATGCTATTCAAACAAGGCTGGATGTAACCAATCAGAAAGAGTCTTTTTTAGTTACTCTTCAAAAATTGGAATTCAACATCTTTGCATTAATTTCTTTAGCCGGCAGAGAAAAGCTGGGTCTTCCTTGCATCTTGGCGGGCACCGGAACGGCTCTACGAAGATTAACGGTAGAAGAGATGGGTAGATGGGAAAATAGTCTGGTTGAAGATTTTCAGCTTTTTAATCGAATGTCGTTGGCAGGCAAAAAAATAGTTTTTGCTGACAATTTAACGGTGTATGATGAAAAGCCGACAAGTTGGGTTACACTCTTAAAGCAGCGTAGCCGTTGGTTCAAGGGACATTTGAAGGTTGCTTGGAAAAATCTTCATAACTACGGTAATTTGATTGATTATTTCTATAGATTACTTCCTTTCTCAGTTATGGTTTGGTGGATTTCGATAATGATTTATATCTTTTATTTCATTACCGGTCAGTATTCGGTGTGGGATATAGGAAACGAATTATGGCTGGCTTGGACGATTTCATTTCAACTGATGCTGATTATTCTTCTTTGGAAAATCGGAGGAATTAAAAAAGTGGTTTATTTTGTTCCACAGGTATTTTTCTCGTTCCATTGGATGATAACTTGCCTTTTAAGCTTCAAGGTAAAATCTTGGTCTCATACCGCTCATAAGGGGAATGACTTGACAAAGGAAGGTGATTATAGATGAGGTTTTTTGAATGGACGACAGTTGCACTGCTTAACCTTCTCATTTTTATCGCTATCTTAATTACTTTTACTTTAATTATGGAAGTAGTGGTTTTCGGAAGCTACACCACTTTGCCGCTTCCGGAAGAAGGGTCGGATAATGAAAGAAAAGAGGTTGAAGAAGGTATAAAAGAATGGAAATGGTGGGAAGCTGAACCGAAAGAGCCATTGGAAAAGGATGGATTAATGCAGTTCAGAGGAATTGATTTTTACCCCCAACCTGATGATTATTCTGAAAAAAGCAGTAAACGTTCTCTGGAAGCTCTTTTACGAATTGAAGAAGTTAATTGGGTTCAACTTAGATTTTTTCTATATCAGACCGATATCGATTCGGTTGATGTTGAATCCAGAAAAGAGCAAGATGAAATTTTAGCTGAAATGATAGAAAAAATTCATGAAAGCGGACGAAAAATATCCCTGATTCCTCACTTGATAGTTGATGAAGATAGAATTTGGGGAGGAACAATAGAACCGAGCGATAAGCCCGAATGGTTCTCGTCTTACATTGAAGAGTTGATTCATTATGCTGAACTTGCTGAAGAAAGTGGTGTTGAACTTTTTTCGATAGCTAATGAAATGGTTTCCCTTTGGGGCAATGAAGGATGGCCGGAAGTATTACGAGAGGTAAGAAAGGTTTATAACGGAGATGTTACCGTAAAACTGAACAGTTGGTATAGGCAGGGCTATTACGAAAGAGTTATCAATATGAGATGGCTC
>PWGJ01000070.1 GCA_003554445.1 Candidatus Nealsoniibacteriota bacterium | reverse complement strand
TTGTATACATCAAGAAAGATATTTTCTACCAGCTGCTTACCTTCACGGTCAGTTATTCTGATCCACGCTTGGATAGAAGCTTCATCGCTATAAAATCGTTGAAAGGGAAAATACAGGTATATTTCTCCAGTAGGTGCTATTTTTATTTCCGGAGTTTTTAATATCTGGTGGACGGCTACTTTTGTGGTTTCCTGTTCGGTTGATTCACTTGATTGTGCGTCCCACCAGTTATAAAAAGCATTCACCACCCTTTCAGGCAGCGGCGATTCTTCACCTTGCTTAAAGCCTTCACCAGTCATTGTTTGCATGTACATGCGAACCGACTCAATCAGCCAACCTTCCGCCCATTCATCTCCGTGAAGCACAAAACGGCGGATCGGTTCATCAATATAATCAAGGGGCCTCGTTAGCGCTTCCACTTTTTTCTCTAAGCCGGCTATCTCTGAGTCAGTCTCCTTGATATATTGTTTGCGGCTGCTCAAAAGAGCATTTAAACCACTTAAATCATAAGCCAGCAATTCCTTACTAAATATAGCTTCTTCATCACAGAGTGTCTGCTCTAGGTCATTAATCCAGTTTTGTTTTTCTTTGTACTGCGAAAACATTTGCCGCCCACGTTCTAAATCGCCCTCACCAAGCCTCTCCAAGGTCTCTTCAATATAGTCTATTTTCCCCTGCAGCTCTTTTCGCTTAGCTTGCAGGTCAATCAGTTCACCATCGATCCGCTTAATTTCGCTTTCTATTTTTTCGACCTGTTTTCTTTTTGAGCTAGCTTCATCAATCCTGTGTTGCGCTTCTAAAAATAACTCCGCCACACTCTTTACTTCAATATTCTCAAGCCCTAACAAGTCTGCAAAACCGATTATTTTTCTCTTTAACTCATCTGCTTTTTCCTGCGCTTTTTGCAGATTAAATTTAACATCTATAAAATGCTCATGTTTATCGTGGATATCTTCAAACAGGTCTGCCATTTCGTTATATTTAATAATTTCAACTGGCAAAATGTCACTGGCCAGTTCATAAACATTATCCAGAACCCCTTTCTTTTTAAACCTAAGAGATTCAATCTCTTGTGCGAGAGCTTCTTTTCGCTGGTACTCCTTATGGACCGCATTTTTCCTTGACCGGTATCCACTTAATCCGGGAACAGTAATAACTGCCCCAATGAAGACAAAAAGCCAGAAAAACAGTTGGGCAGGATTAATCATCACGAGTGTCACACCGGCAACAGTCACCAGTATACCTGTATAAACAAAACCACCCGGTTTTGCAGGGGTTATTGTAATTTCATAAAACGCACCTTCTTTTTGCTGCACTAACTCCTGCAACGAAGCGGCTTCCCTGAAAAAAATAATAACTTTCTCCCAGGGAAGCTTCGCCAAATATGGCTCCTGTAATTCCAAAGAATTGTTTTCATTCAAGCTTTGTATTTTTTCCGCTAGTTCATCCCTGCACTCCATATATTGCCTTTCAAGACTTGGGATAATTTCTAAACTTTTTTTCTCCCTATAATATTCATTAATGTGTGCTTGAATGCTATCAGCTGATTTTAAAACCGGAGCATGGTACTGGTAATATTCATCTATCTTTTTACCGTGTTCACACCTTTCTTCCTGGAGCACCTCTTCTTTATTGTTTATTTCGCTTAAATCATCTTTATATTTTTGCCACGCTTCTTCGTAATTATCACCAAGCGCATTAATCAAATATCCTTTATCTCCAACTTCACCTTTTAATTGCTCATGTTCTTCTCTTACCTGGAGAATTTGTTCCGCCTGCTCCTTTTTTTGCCGATATTCCTTTTTCCTTTTATTTAAACCAAACAAATCCCGCGCAACATTATTATATTCTTTATCCTCACTTCTCCATTCATTCACTATAGCTTTGATCTCATCAGGCTCAATTAAATCTTTATGAACCAGCAGCTTAATTACAGTTTCAAAAAATTCCGGAAGCAAGCTCTGTGCAATGCCGCCATGCAGTAAGATATTAGCTACGTAAGCATGGAAGCCACTCACTTCAAGTGCCGGCTTGCCGGAAGATACAAGGGTTCTTAAATATTCTTGCCCGATTTTTGCCTGCCAGTTTACATCATCTACACCCAAACTATTTGCAGTAGGTGTCCAGTAATCGCCTTCATGGTAATAATAAATGCCTTGGCCCACCAAAAATGCAGCCAGCGCAGCTGGTGTTTTCTCAGTAACATATTGAATCCCGGCAGGTAAGTTACTGGCAAGCTGAGTGCTGATCAGATTTCCCAAATGATCGATATCTTCCTTTTTGAGCTCGATCTGGCCAAAATATTTAACCCTACCAGCAAGACCTCCCAGTATCTTCTCGCACTCGTTTAAATTTGAGCACTCCCTCAATGGATGAGATGATAGTAACCTTTCTACATAGCTACTGTCATGAGTTCCTTCACTGCTGTATATTTTTTCTGCTACCGGTTCGCCGGGGTGCGGTTCTCTTTCATGATCTGCTTTGAAATCTAATTCAAAAATCGATCTCTGGGCATAGTAACTCTCAGGCTGACCCCAATAACCAAGACCCTTATCGCAAAGTCCCCCTATTTCATGGTAATAATCATAAAGGTTTTTCAAAGCTAT
>PWGJ01000051.1 GCA_003554445.1 Candidatus Nealsoniibacteriota bacterium | reverse complement strand
TCCTCCCCTTTCAAACCTGCCAGTAAATTTTTAGCGGCCATTACTGCCATTTTCGTTCTGGTCTCCTTGCTGGCACTTCCAATATGGGGCAACAATACCACACTGTCTTCATTTACCAGACCGGGAGTTAATTTTGGTTCATCTTCAAAAACATCCAGACCAGCTCCCGCAATTTCACCGTCTCTTAAAGCCTGTAATAAAGCTTTTTCATCGATTACTGCTCCCCGGGAAGTATTTATCAGATAGGCAGACTTTTTCATTAATTTAAATTCCTTTTCTCCAATCAATTTCTCGGTAGCTGCAGTCAAAGGTACATGCAGACTGATAAAATCAGAAATCCGCAAAATTTCTTCCAGTTCTTTATACTTTATTCCTAATTCATCTTCTACCTCTCTTTTTCTCTCAGCATCATAATAATAAACATCCATATCAAACCCATCTACAGCTCTTTGAGCCACAGCCTGGCCAATTCTTCCCAGTCCTATAATCCCCAGGGTTTTATTATAGATATCTCCTCCCATAAATAACATCGGGCCCCAGCCTTCATATTTACCTGCTCTTGTAAAACTGTCAGCTTCAACCACTCTTCTGGCAGTAGCCATCAACAAAGTCCAGGCCAGATCAGCTGTGGTTTGTGTCAGTACTCCCGGTGTATTAGAAACCGGTATCCCTTTTTTAGTACATGCTTCAATATCTATATTATTATAGCCGACAGCATAATTGGCGATGATTTTTAAATTGGGATTCAATTCAAGTAACTCCTCATCAATTTCTTCAGTTAAAAGACAAAGTAAACCATCTTTTCCCTGAATCGCTTCCTCCAGCTCACCTCTGGTCATTGCTCTATCATGAGGATTAATCTCCATATTACATTCTTTTTTAATCATATCTAAGGCTTTTTGAGGCAATTTTCTGGTTACATAAACTTTAGATTTTCCCATTTATTAATTCCTCCTATTAATTTGATAATGTAATTATTACCATTCTAATTTTACAGAATCAAAATTTTGCCAGTAAATTAAACTATGCTATATTTTTCCATAGACGAAAGTTCCGGTGCTCCTCCACGATTACCACTTCCGGAAGCAATATAGATACTATCATCATATACTACTGCCTGAGTACCATGCCGACCTCTCTGTAAAGGAGCATCCAGATGCCATTTTAATGTATTTATATCCAAACATTGTGTTTCGTTATGAGCCGTATCCTGATTACTCTCTCCCCCAAAATAATAAATTGTATCATTAATGTTAGCTATACCACCTGCTGCCGTTCCCACGGGAAGTTTCTCAGAAAGTGTTTGCCATTGATTATTATTAAAATCATAACAATCAACCTCTCTTATCGTAGCATCAAAAAAGGCACCAAAATTATCTTCAGTATGATAACTGGTATCTCTTCCACCAATTGCATAAAGTTTATCATCAACAACAATTGCCGGGAAATGGTCACGTCCCCGGGGACAATCCTCCAAAACCTTCCAGGTGTCAGAAGCAAGATCATAACAGTCAAACCAGGACACAAGACCCTCATTATGACCATCTATAATTCCTCCAACCATATATATCTTGCCCTTATAATAAACTGTTCCACAGGAACCCCGTCTCCTATCCTCAGGAATCTCTGGTCCTTTAGTCCATTCATCTTCATCTGGTCTATAAATGTATATATTCTCAAGTGGGTCTTCATAAGGATATCCCCCTGTCATTGCTCCAACAATATATATTGATTCATCAACTGTTACTGCATGAAAATGATGAATCTCTAAAGGGGGTTTAGACAATTTGCGCCATTTGTTTTCAACAGGGTCATATTCTTCTACAGGCTTATCACGACGCCCCCCAATTAAATAAAACTTATTTTTATATTTTACAAAACTATTCTCATGTCTGGCTGTTAAATTACCTTTATCAATAATCTCCCATTTGCCATTATTATCCATTATTATGTCCTCCCTTTTATTAGTATTGTGAAATGTATTTAAAATCCAAAAAACTCCTCACAAATAAACTCCCAGGTATCTAAATAATCATCTTTAGTCATTTGAGCTTTAAGTCTATCAAGATCAATTTCTTCCAGCTTATTATAAATCTTATTGGTCATTTTTCCGTTAATTTCAAAAGTTCTTTTAATATCCCATCTGGTAGGTGAAGTATCAGAAGTGAAATAATCATTATAGTTATATCTTTTTAAATAATATATAAACTCAATATAAGATAAAATATGTTTGGTTCCCACAAAATAATCCCAATCCCATTGTCCGTCATTATCATTGATATGTATATAATATGGGGTATCATTTTCTTCAAGTAAGGTTATCACTTCTGCCGGATTTTCATTACCATATATGGAATGACCAAAATCTACAGTTACTCCCATACCCTTAATACCAATTTTATTCAACAAACACAGTGCTTTAGAAGCAGTATCAATGAAACACCTGCCTCTGGTTTCACTGGGTTTATATTCAATAAATAAAGGAATTTCTTTCAAATAAGCACCCGCTTCTCCAAAGGATTCTACCAGGTATTGCCATGCCTTTGAATAATCAGCCTGAAAGCTAAATTCATATCCATCTCCTAAAGGACAGCAGGTTACTTTATCGGC
>PWGJ01000005.1 GCA_003554445.1 Candidatus Nealsoniibacteriota bacterium | reverse complement strand
GGGGACAGCCTGCCGCGGTGAAGCCGCGGAAGTAAGCCAGAGGTTCCAGGCCTAATGATTCGGCTTTTTCCCGGGACATAATTACCGCTGCTGCGGCTCCGTCGTTAGTTTGGGAAGAGTTTCCCGCGGTAACCGAGCCGTTGTGGGCAAAAACGGGGCGCAGATTAGCCAGGGCTTCTTCGGTAGTGCCCGGGCGGACCCCTTCATCGGTATCAAAGGTAACTACTTTTTCTTGGACCTGGTTGTTTTCATCCACATAGCGGTCGATTACATCTATGGGATGGATTTCTTCCTTAAACCGCCCTTCTTTGATGGCACTCGTAGCTTTTGCGTGACTGCTCACTGCAAATTTGTCCTGGTCTTCCCGGCTAATATTGAAGCGCTGGGCTACATTTTCTGCCGTGATGCCCATAGGGGTATATGCTTCTACTTTGCTTTCCACCAGGTTGGGACTGGGTTTTTGGATGTTTCCTCCCATGGGAACTATGCTCATGCTTTCTGCGCCGCCTCCCAGCATGACATCGGCATAGCCAAGCATGACGCGTTCGGCAGCGGTGGCAATTGCTTGCAACCCGGAGGCGCAAAAGCGGTTAACAGTTTGCCCGGATACTTCTTCCGGTAAACCAGCCTGCAGGGCAACCAGGCGGCCCATATTCATACCTTGTTCCGCTTCCGGAAAGGCACACCCCAATACAAAATCATCTATCTCGGCAGGGTCAAGCCCTTTGGCACGGGAGATTGCTTCGTTAACTACTGCCGTAGCCATATCTTCGGGGCGGGTATAGCGTAACGTTCCGCGGGGAGCCCTGCCAATTGCGGTCCGCACACAAGAAACAATGACAGCTTCTTTCATTTATAATACCTCCTTAATTCCTTAATGGCTTGCCTGTGCTCAGGATAGCGCTAATTCGATCATGAGTTTTCTCTTCCGCGCAGAGGCGCAGGAAGGCTTCTCTTTCAATGTCTAACAGGTACTGCTCGCTGACTTCGCTTCCGGGCCTGATGTTACCACCGCAGAGCACAAAAGCTATCTCGGTGGCAACCTTTACGTCGTGGTCGGTAACATAATCGCCCGAGCGCATATTATGCAGGCCGGTCTTAAAGGCGGCCATCCCGTCCCAACCGAGAACTTTGATCGGCTTCGGTCTGGGCGGATTGTAACCTTCAATGGCCATACCCAATGCCGTTTGCTTGGCGTCATAAATGAGCAGATCCTTGTTAAATGTTATTTTATCGCTGGGGCGGAAGAACCTGAGTTCTTTGGCTTCCACGGCATTGTAAGCCACCCTGGCCATGGCGATGTGCCTGAAAACTTGCTCCACGATAGGCACCAGGTTAATGTTTACTCCTTCCGGCAGGCCTTCCATGTAGCGGATAAGCAGTTCTTTGTTGCCTCCCCCGCCGGGTATGAGGCCCACACCCATTTCTACCTGTCCTATGTAGGTTTCTGCCAGGGCTACAACGCGGTCACAGTGGACGCAAATTTCCATGCCCCCCCCGAGGGTTTGCCCGTGGGGAGCAGCCACAACGGGAACTTTGGCATACTTCATAGCCATGCATCCATCCTGGAAGTTTTTGACTGAATTCTCAACCATATCCCATTCGCCGCCCTGGGCGCCCATCATTATGAGGGCTACGTTAGCTCCCACGCAGTAGTTTTTGGCTTCATTTCCAACTACCATGCCCAGGTAATTTTTTTCTGCCTCTTCTACCGCTTCAAAAATAAACTCTGTGAAAGCAGGGCTGATGGCTTGCTGGGGAGCATGCATTTCCAGGCAAACAATGCCGTCGCCCAGGTCTATAAGACTGGCGTCATCATTTCCTTTTACTACCCGGTTTTGGGCCCGCAGGATATCCAGTTTGACGGGATCGGGGTTGGCCGGGATGACCTTGTTGCCGTTGCGGAGGAATGTTATGGGTTCTACCGGCATATCTATTTGTTCTGTCCCCAGTCGCATGGGCAAGTAGTCTTTAGCAAATACGTCGTAGTAGTAATAGTTTCCAAAGTTGTCTTGCTTATAGAAGGAATCGCAACCTTTTTCCAGCATTTCTTCTACCATTGCCGGAATGGTTTCCCCTTCTTCTTTCATCCTTTTGACGGAAGATTTCAAGCCAATGGCATCCCAGCTTTCAAAGGGGCCTACTTCCCAGTTGAAGCCCCAGCGCATAGCCCGGTCTACGTTCACAATGTCGTCGGCTATTTCGGGTATGAGTTTGGCTGTGTAGGTGAGCATTTTCTTGGTGAGCATCCAGGCAAATTCGCCGGCGGGATCATCAGATTCTATCAAGGTCTTAAAGCCGGTGGCCAAATCTTCGCCTTTAATTTCTTTGAGAATATCAAAGCGGGCTTTTTCCCGGGGGCGATATTCCAGTTTTTCGTAATCCATAGCCATTAGCTGGCTGCTGCCATCTTCTCCCTTTGTCTTTTTGAAAAAGCCCTGCTTGGTTTTATTCCCCAGCAGGTTATTTTCGATCATCTTGTCCATGAATTCCGGCGGTTGCATAATCTCAATTTCTTCCGGATCGTTGGACTTATCCACGCAGGTTTGGGCTACATGGCGGAAAGTATCCAGACCGACAAAGTCCAGGGTGCGGAAAGATGCGGTTTTGGG
>PWGJ01000011.1 GCA_003554445.1 Candidatus Nealsoniibacteriota bacterium | reverse complement strand
GTAAGCATCGAAGGGTAATCAGCATCCTTTACCCACTCGGGGAAATCCGACTCTTCCTCACACATTACTTTATAAGCATTAATAGTAAAACTATTTTTACTATTTACTACCGTGAAATAATCTGAATCATTATCAACCGTTATATCCCCTAATCCACTGATATTTTCCCAGCCGGGTTGAAGAGTTTCACTTAATTCATAATCTCCATAAGGGATGTTTTCAAAAGTAAAGCATCCATCATTTTCTTCTGTAAAACCCTCAAATCTCAAATCGGTTTCTTTGTAGTCCAGAAATATTTCCCACCCACCGAGCTTATCTCCTTCTTCATTTTCTTTGCAAACTTCTATATCGGTTGTCTCCGGTGCGTTAAAAGCTATACAGTAATATGATTCTCCTAAAGCGACGTCCTGTATCCATTCCAGATTATCGTAATTCATTACATCATCAGCACAATAAAATTCAGCACTATAACTTGCACCTGTTGAACTTTCTCCGGAAAACGGAATATAACCTTCATACATCACCTCTCTCACGGATATTGTATCACTGCCACTGAGTTCGGATTCGGATATCTGTGCCGGATTATCAACGCTAAATGTGTTCCAATTTAAAAGCTCGCCGTCATTATCCTCTGTATCACTTGTTTGAATTCCTCCGGCTTTCCATTGAAATTCCCAGTTTTCATCAAGCCAGCAATGCTCAGAGTTGTCACCTTCAGCTAACCATTCGATTGCAGTATCTTCAGTTATATCATCTCCTCCGGACATGTTTGGGAGATAATCTTCATACTCACAAATTATCTTGCTGGCATGAATCGTAACATCCTCGGGATCGTCGGGTGTGCCATTGGGGATTATACAATCGTTTTCCCATATCGCCTGACCTTCCTCCCAATTATTCCCGTCATAATCGTCAAAGGGAGGAATGATATCTCCAACGTTTATTCCACTGTCTCCGTGACCGGGACTAATTATGGATCTTTTTGAAACTTCTATCCGGTTGTAGTGACCGGCAGCGGTTGCATGACAGATAACAATCTTTTCAGCACCTCCGGAATTACCCCTTGATACATTATTCGCTTCTGTCATCATCGGTCCAACTCCGGAAAAAAACATAAACGCTATCAAGAAAACCGGGAAAAGATTTTTTGTCTTCTTTTTTATTTTTTTCATGATTTTTTATTAACTTTTTGACGTTCACTTGCCTCGACTAAAGGCAAGGGTTCGACCTTTTTAAAGCTCTTTAATCAAAATAATAATAAAGTGAAACACTAAAAAACCTCAAGCGTAATCGCTTGATTGTTTCATACAGTTTTGAGGCTTTTATCCTCGATTCACCTTAAAATATATAGCTTCAAACCTTTCTCAGTGAAATTGAGAGCACACAAAAAGGTTGAGGCATGATTAAAGTGCTCACTTTATTTATACTTCGGGGGAAAATTTTGTCAATAGGACAGATTTTTAGACTTAATTGATCGATTATTTTGTAAACGGATAAAATAAAAAGACTTCGAGTTTAGCTCGAAGCCTTTAAGCTTTCTTCCTCTTTATGAAATTTGTTGGCAAAAACCAACGCTACGATAAACGCAAATCCTATTCCGGCATAACTCAATATGGATCCTACAATTCCCGGAATTACATTTGATAACCAATAAAGTCCGGAAAACAGAATGGCATACTTGACTATCCTTCCTTCTTTTGACATATTAGCCAAGACTAGCACCAATAGGAGCAATGTAAAAACCATCTCTCGTCCCGCAACTTGAAGCGGCGTAGCCAATATTAAAATTGTTAAAAATCCAAGTGTAACAATCCAGCATCTGAGTAAACCTTCTTGGCTCAATGTGAGCACCTCCTTTTTATTTGCGTGTCTTTATTATAGTATTTATTTTTATATTTGTCAATAATATAAAACCACCCAACTGCTTTAAGTTATGATGTATACGTTTTAGATTTTTTAAAAAAGGTTTGCTCTCCATTAAAATTCCAATATCGTCTTTACTGATTTTCTCTCATCGGGAGTTAAATTCTCTTCAAGAATTCTTTCTATTTTTTCCCGACAACCCTTGGGGACTCCTATTACCAAATCACTCTGTCTGGCAAAAAGCTTGTATTGCGTTATAGAGTGCTTCGTAGCCAGATCTTCTTCCAATTTGGCTTCCCCTCTTTTAAAAATACGACCATTATATGACCCCTCAACATCAGGATATTTATCTTCGCCATCTCCTATATCTCCCGGATTTTTAACTTTACTTACCAAACAATGCTCGTCATCATCAATGCAAACATCAAATCCTTTGTTTTCTATAAACTTAGCAACCTTCTTTTTTATCTCCTTGTGTTGTAAGGAATCTTTTTTGTTTGACATGTGAGAGTTATTATAATCTTTCGATTATTAAACTAATAATTTGAGGCTTTAGATCAGTCGACCGAGCTGATCATGGCCGACTTTCAAGCTTAACAATCTTAAGAAGGCAACTCTCTCTGCTTTTAGTATTATTTATATTTCAAAGGTGTCAATAGCTTTTAAATAAAAAGAGCCCTTCGGGGGCTCTTCTAACTTTTTATTTTAAAAAAGTTTTTTGCTTGAGATTTGTGAATATGTGCAGTTTTGTCTTTGTAAAGATTTGCTCTGGCAGCAACAAAAAG
>PWGJ01000016.1 GCA_003554445.1 Candidatus Nealsoniibacteriota bacterium | reverse complement strand
TGGACGGAAACCAGCTCGCTCTCCGGTTTCGCGACTTCCAGCGCAGCCAGGTTTTAATGCATAAAAACCACATCCAATCCCTGGAGATTTCCGCCAACCCCTTCCAGCGCTGGAGCGGGCTTTGCACCATCAGAGCCTCGGTCCTTTCCTCCCCCCAGGGAAAAACCTTTGCAGTAACAGACGTTGACTTAGAAGAAGCCCGCCGCATATGGCAATGGTACTCCCGCTACTAATGTAGTTGTAAAATCCTGCAAAAGAATGAATGACAAATGATATAATAAAGTTAACCAAACAAAAATAAAAGCTGAACCCTGAAAAAAAAGAAAAGAAAAGAAAGGAAGGAACAACAATTTGCAATTTCAGTATATACCTTACCTTTGGTTACTGGGGATATCACTTGCAATACTGCTGTTTTTAGCATTCTTTTCCCTGCGTTACCGGAAAGTAACAGGTTCAAAAGCGTTTGGCTTGTGCATGCTGAATTTTGCCTTCTGGACTTTTGCCAATGGCCTTGAGATGGCCGGAACGGACCTTTCCACAAAGCTATTCTGGGCCAATATGCAGTATTTTTCCTATACTACTATGAATATATTCTGGCTCTATATGGTTCTGCAATTTACGGGGGCAAAAGAATGGACCCGTCCGTCCCGAATACTCCCGCTTTTCATTATTCCGGCTATTATTATCCTTCTCGTCTGGACAGATCAATCACACGGGCTTATCAGGTATGATTTTGCCCTTGATTATAGCGGAAGTTTTCCGGTCATTGAAAAATCATATGGACCGTTTTTTTGGCTGCATCTGATTTATGGGTATACAATTGTAATAATATATATTTTGATTATTGCAAGAGCGGCTTTTATACACAGATCTATCTACCGTATGCAGGCGGTTGCACTTTTTGTAAGCCCTATTATAAGCATTATTCCAAACATTTTATACGGATTATCGATGTCACCTGTTAAAGGATTTGATATTACCCCTGTTTTCCTGGGATTATCAGGTATTATTGCTGCCGTGGGCCTTTTCCGGTATCAGCTTTTTGCAGTTATTCCTGTTGCCCGGGATGTGGCAGTGGATAATTTTAATATAGGTATGATAGTTATAGATAATAATGGTATTGTCGTAGATGCTAATATCCTGGCTCAGGAACAGCTTGAGAAAGAGAAGAAAGCCATTATAGGTCTTCCGCTTCAGGAAGCAATGTCGGTTTTTGGAGATGTCTCTGAGGCGCTGTGGCAAGGAAAAAACATGGAATATAAAGTGTTTTCTAAACAAAAAGGCAGTGAATGCTATTATGAGGTGCAATTACTCCCTATATATAATAAACTTAATACACGGACAGGTAGTGTTATTCTTATACGAGATGTTACAGAAATCAGAAATGCCCAACTTCACATTCTGGAACAAAGCAGGCAACTTACCATATCTGAAGAAAGAGAAAGATTATCCAGGGATTTGCATGATAATTTGGGACAGGTAATGGGTTTTTTAAATGTTCAGGCACAAGGAATTAGAAATGAACTTAAGAAAGCCCATGTAGATATAGCGTCAGACAAAGTATCGGAGTTAATTGAGGCAACTCAGGCAGCACATAGAGATATCCGTGAATATATCCAACAGAGCAGATTTTCGGCATTGATAGAGAAGGATTTCGGGGGAGCATTAGTCAGAGAGGTTGAACAGTTTGAAAAACAGACCGGTATAAGCGTTATTTTGGATATTTCGCCTAAAGATACACCAGAGACATTATACCTTAACATTAAGATTAACATTTTATTTATTCTCAAAGAAGCCCTTAACAATATCCGCAAGCACTCTGAAGCTGAAAACGTGCAAATTTCCTTTACGGCTTCTGAGAAAGAGTTGCATTTAAAAGTGAAGGACGATGGAAAAGGGTTTGATTGCCTGACGGTAAATAAAGAAGAAAGCAGGAAATACGGGCTTGCCATTATGCAGGAACGGGCCGAAGAGATTGGCGCCCAGCTCCAGATCGAATCTGTTCCGGGAAAGGGGTGCACTATTATATTATGTTTACCTCTCACAGAAGGAGATGATAAGCATGTCACTGAAAGTTTTGCTGGTTGACGACCACCCGCTCTTTGCCAAAGGGCTTAAGTATTTGCTGGAAACCCGGGATATTGATGTAGTGGGTATCGCGATTGATGCGCAGGAAGCATTAAAAAAAGCCCGTGAACTAAAGCCGGAGATCATTTTGCTGGATATTATCATGCCTGAATACAGCGGAATTGATGTTTTGAAGCTGATAAAGGCCGAAATGCCTGAGATTAAAGTTGTTATGCTGACCACGTCGGAGGATGATGAACACCTTTTTGAAGCAATAAAACTGGGAGCCTCCGGGTATCTGCTTAAAAATCTCAACGATACAGAGCTGGTTAATATGATTACGGGGCTGCACCGGGGAGAGGTACCACTGTCACCGGAGCTGGCGGCCAAGCTTTTTCGTGAGTTCAGGCGAAAAAGCACCGAAGAAAACAAACCCATGTTTAATAAAATAAAAGAAGCGAAACTGACCCGGCTTACCGACCGGCAGATGGAGGTTCTTGAATTAGTAGCGAAAGGGATGACCTATAAAGAGACAGGTAAGGCTCTGGGACTTACAGAGCGCACAGTTAAATACCACATGGGAAAAATCATTGAACTGTTGCATATGAAAAGCAGGGCCCAGGTAATTGCCTATGCCGCCCGGATGGGTTTTAACGGCGACAGGAACTGATTGCATATGTGTCATTGTTAATGTCTAAAAGTACAGTCGTTGATAGTAATAGGCTGTTCTTTTTTTTGTACAATTTTTCAGTTGGGGAGGCAGGCGCCATAATAAACGATTTGTCCGGATATTAGAAGACTGTACTTAATTGTTCACGGAACTGTCCTTTAGCACATTGTAGTATTAGCTGTAAAACAATATAATTATTATAATTATGGGAATTCAGAATAGTTTATCAGGAGGTTTACTGTTCATGAGAAAATTTAAACCGTTGTTAAGTATACTGCTAATACTTATAATGATTACAGGTTTAATACCGCTGGAATTGCTACATGAAAGAGCTTTTGCGGAGCCTAACGGTCCCCATGGGGACAATCTCACCAACAGTTCTACGGTAGTGGACCTGGAGGCCTTGAAAGCTATCATTGACGACGATACCGACAGCAATGACGATGGCCTTCCCGACCAGTTAAAACGCATGCTCGGCCTGGATCCGGAGCTGGAAGACACCATCGGTGACGGCTTGAGCGACAAGTTCAAGCTGGAAAACAGCCTGGACCCCTTGAAGTATGATACCAACGGCATCGGCATCTCCGACTTTTATGCCCTGACCAAAGGCAACGAAGACATCAACATCACCGCCGACATGCTGGACGAGGACATGGATGGGGACGGCATTCCGGATATACAGGACGAGGACATTGACGGCGACCGGGTCCCCAACGCTGTCGACCTGTCGCCTTTTTCCCATCTCGAGCCGGCGGAAAGCCAGCAGATCAACCTGACCCCCTCCGGTAAAGCTGCTGATTTGAGGCTGCAGGTGCAGCCGGCGGATATGGAAAGCCTGCTCCGTAACAGCCGGGTCATGACCTGGCCGGTGGACACCCGGGGGCAGATGACCAACTTCGATGCCACCGAGGACAATGTTCACATCGTCCCCATGCTGGAAGTGGATATGGAAGAATACCCCGATGAAGAAGTGCTGGAAGAATGGGGCTACCTGCTTTTTCAGGACCAGCTTTACATTCCCCTGCAGTACGTGGAACATGATTACCAGCCGGTGGCCCTGGAGGGGAATATCCACTTCCCGGCGGAACACGGCACCCCCCAGGGCGAAAAATATGAAATAGAACTGGAAGTGCGCCTGAGCTGGCTCATGGTGGGCCAGACACATACCGTCACCAGCCGGTGGGAGCCTTTTGCCCGGGTTCAGTCCCTGCAGCAATTCCAGGTTCCGGTCTTTGACTTTTCACAAGGATTCTTCGGGCGTGTGATAGAGTGGGAAGACCGGGAAGAATGGCGGGATATTGTCCTGGAAGATTTCGATGCCCGCAATAACCGGGAATACTTAGGCAGCGACATCGCCAGTTATAGTGAAAGTGGCAAACCCGACCTGTTCGTTTACTGGGTGGAGAATAACAAGGTGTATGAAAAGGTCTATTATAACCTGGAATTTGATGAAGACCTTTATGTTTACCGGGCAGGCGATGTAGGCACCCCTTCATTTGTTCATGAGTTTGAATGGATAGACCAGAAGAAGAGAATTGAACCCGATCCCCATTCCGACCTGACCCGGGTTCATAACGCCAAGTTCATTGTCAACCGGGACCGGGGTGTCCGAAATACAGCTTACTATACTGTTAATGACGCCGACAACTCAGTGGAGGTCACAGCCAACCATTTTAGCCCCGGGCCACGCAAGGAATTCAACATCGAAAATCACGGTTTTTTTGCAGAGGAGCGGAATTCCCGGTTCGGTGATTCTTTTTGGTGGCATTGGCCCCAGCCCCGCAAGTACAGCTACATCAGGGATGCCGCCTTCAAGTACATTCCCGACAGAAGCTATACTGCCTACGGCACAGTTTTTTATCTTTACGAGATGTATAACCAGGACACCGGCAAAAACGAAATTGCGTTAATGCTGGACCACAGCGAACAAGGTGGAAGTGGCGGCATAGTAGGACACAACATTAAACAGACCGAGGTTTTAATTGACGACCTGCCCGCCGACACCACCGATCAGAGTCAGCGCAGCTGGTTCAGAAACCTGGAAAAAGGCCTTTCTGTGGATATTCACGATATCAACAAGGACGGCAATGACGACCTCATGTTTACCGACCGCTCGGGGCGCATGTTCGTCGTGCTGGATGTTTACGGCGGCGAGGGCTGGCAAGACAGAATCTACCAGATCCCGGACAACAGGGAGATTGATGGCGTCCACGGCCAGCACACCAGCTTCTATGACTTCACCGGGGATGGCCATAAAGATATGGTGGGCATCCAGGCCGTGAGAACCCGCCAGACTGCCGGTACGGGCTATGCCAGAACTGACCTGAATTTCCGGATCTCCACCAAGAAGGATATTGACAGAAGCACCGAGATTTTGATGAAGGATAGCGAGGCATTTGCCATCACCGGCATGCAGGTGCAGGAACACCAGGGGGTGGAGACTCATCTGATAACCGGTGAAGATACCGAAGAGCTGCTCTACATGGCCGCCATGTTTTACCAATGGTACCTGCAAAGTGATTACTCTATGGCCGACGTGGTTAATGAGTATGTGGAAAAAGTAATGGATGGCGACAGGGAAAATATTGACGAAATTACCGGGAGCTACGACCATCTGTTTGCGGCTCTGCTGGATGTTGGGAAAGAGATTCATGAAAATGAGGACTGGAAAGAGTTTGACGGGCCCAAACCCCTGCTGGTTTTAACCTGGGAAGAGGACCGCTATCTGAACCTGGACGACCTGGAAGAGGGGGATTTTTTAGGCAGGCAGGTCACCCTGGATATCTCCGGGACGGAGGTGGTTACCAGCAAACAATTAATATTAAAATGGATCGAAGACGGGGCAGCCTTGAGTCCCCGGGAGATAAATGAAATGGTGGAAGCAAATGCGGAAGACCTTTTTGAGTTCAGGGAAGACCCTGAGGGCAACAAGGAGGTCCTGGCTAAATTGAATCTGGGAGTAGGGGAGATCATCGGCATCGGCGATGGAACAATCCAGGTGAAACCCTTTCTTGCCTATAGTGAGGCCTTGGATGACTTTAAAGCCCTGGTAATAACCGGGGATGTGCTAGGCGGTATCCCCATGATGGCCAGGATTGCAGGGACTAAAATACTGCCCGCATTATACGGAACAACAACCTTTTTACCCCCCCCGGGTAGCCCTATTTTACAGGCTAATGATCCTATTTATAAGGCCAAACTGGCCAAATACAGAGCCATGACCGGCAAATTGCAGTTAGCGGGGAAAATATTGAAAGGGGCAGGTCTGCTTATCGACGTGGGGCTGGGCGTTTACTCCGGCTACCTCTACGGCCAGGCCATGGCCGGGGCAGGGGGTACCGCCTTTGGCGTGGTCACTGGCCTTACCTATGGTGTCCTGACGCTTACCTATGTGGGAACTCTGTTTTTACTGTCAATTGGCCCTGGAAGCTGGGTTGTCATGGGATTATTGATGGCCGATGCTCTGATTGCGTACTTTGTCCAGGATTATGACGGTTTCTCAGCTATATTTGATGCAGGTGTTTCAGTATTGATGAGCCTTCTCTTTGACGCCAGAGTCTATCCCGGTACCGTCATCCGCAAGGTTGAGCAGACCGACGATGAGGATAAGAACAGACAGATCTATACAAACTCCGAGTACGGGTATGTTCTGGGCTCACAGCTTGAGGATTTGAGCCAGTACCGGATATTGATCCGGGCGGCGACCAAAAATACCCCCGCCAATAACCATACAGGGCTGAGCGACAGCAGGGCCTGGATAGATATCCGGAACCGGAGCAACAGCGTGACGACGGAAAATAATCGATATAAGAGCAAAGACCATATCAGCAAGGTAAACGGCTACTGGCAGCGTGATTATCTCTGGGATTTCCACAACATCCTCACCTTTGAAAAACCGGGTCTTGCCCTGGCTGTTGACGAGCATACCTCCTTTTGGTACCGGCTGATTGGGAGTGTGACGGAAACGAGGACTCTTTGGTGGACAAATACCGAATATGAATATGTCAGCGATAGCATCAGCTCCAAATCAGCAATCTATTACGACGTCATGCCGGACAGCCTGGAGATGTTCTGGGAGTTTTTCGACTTTATCGACTGGGATGAAAACTCGGAGCACCCTTTTCCCCGGGTAAAGCATAATGAAATCGCCTACCGCAGTCCCTATTATGACTACAACGGTGACGGTGTTCCCGACCGCATCAAGAAAGAATACGACCTTAATCCTGAGCTTGCGGACACCAATGGTGACGGCCTGACCGACTTTGAGAAGCTAAAGCTGGGGCTGGAGCCATTAAGTGACGACACCGACGGGGACGGGGTCAGCGATTATACGGAAGTTAATGTGCCGGTGGAATTAGAAATAACCACCAGCGAAGGCAGCGTTACAGCCTGGGCTTACTCCGACCCCCTGTTGTACGATACTTCCGGGGATGGCTACAACGACGCCCAAAAGCGCGGTGACGGGCTGAATCCGGCCACCCGGCACACCCACGGCCATGTGCTTTTTGATTATAACGAGTACGCCCCGGAGCTGATCCAGGAATTTGAGGATATGGAAGTGGTGGACCTGGACTGGCTGG
Source organism: Candidatus Nealsoniibacteriota bacterium (assembly GCA_003554445.1). Lineage (GTDB taxonomy): Bacteria > Patescibacteriota > Minisyncoccia > Minisyncoccales > PWPS01 > PWPS01. The sequence continues at coordinate 4,887 of PWGJ01000016.1, read as the reverse complement.
AGTTCAACCTGGCGGAATATATCACCGACCAGGATGGGGACGACCTCATGTTTACCGTCTCCCACGGTGAAGTGGAAGAGAATGAAAATGGCGATTATATCTGGACATACCAGTTTAATATGGCGGAAAACGGCCGCTACGTTGAGCTGACCATCGAGGCCAATGATTTAAGAGGCGGGATTCTTAAGACCAGTTTCCTGGTCTTTGACGAATCGGGGCCGGCTATCGTGCAGATCCGGGCCGATTATGACGACGCCCCTTCCATCGACCCTGTGAACCTGGAGCACTTCTTGCAGCCCTTGCCGTCAAACCCCGGCTTTTACACCCGTTTTAATAAACCCATTGACTTTGATGAGATTGACGGGGAGAGTATCTTTATCGGACCGCTGGGAGACCGGGCGCACCTGGATGCCGACAGTAACTTTGACCCTCTTTCCACGGCAGTGGATATCAGTTTGCTGGATGAAGAAACCTTTTATGAAATATCCATCACCCGGTCGGAGGCCATAGTGGAGGACGGCATTGAATACCAGTTGTTTATCCCCGGCGATGCCGTCCAAGACCGGGATCCGGAGGACCCTTATTCCATGGATAAAGACTACGAGATTCGTTTCTTCACCGAAGACAACGAGCAGCCCAAGATTGTGGAGGTCAGGTATGGTCTGGATGGAACCGGTAGCGCCTGGGACCTCAACAACCCGCTGGTGATTGAATTTAATGAGGATATCATTCTGGCCGACACACGGTATCCGGCATTTGCGGCGGCGAGCGATCCCTATCGGCGGAAGTTTCCCATAAGAAAGCATGATGGTACTTATATAGGTGAGGGTGAAGGACATCTTTTAATGAATATGATAGACAGCAAAACTATCCAAGTGGAAATAGAGCCCAATTATCTGGAAAACAACACAACATACCGTTTGCAAAAAACTCCCGAAGGCAGCAGGTATGATATCAGGGATCTGGCAGGGAATATTTTTGAAACATTTTATTTAGGCGAGAATATACCGACCTTCGACACCGGTGATGTCAGAGGCCCCGCCATTAATGAAGACCGTAACAATTCAATCAGAGCCGACGAGCAGAATCTCGCCGACGGGAAGAGTTATGATAATTATGAAGTAGATATCCGGGAAAACGGGGAGATTCATATCAACTTTGACCAGCCCATATATCCCGGCTCCCTCTATGATAACATTGTCCTGGCTTACGGAGGCAGCATACATTTATGGATGTATGACGTGATGCGTGATGAAGTAAAGGGCACTAATCTGCCCCATGAGATTAGAATTGAGGATGAAAAATTGATTATCACACCGGAGGTGCCTTTTGCCGCTGACAACGAATATATCGCTTATACCGTTTACATCCCCAGTAAAGCTCTGGTGGACAGCACCGGCAATACCATTTTTGAACAGAAGCGTTATGATCATTCCAATACACGCTGGTCCGCAGATTACAATGATTTTACCCAGGTGGTGCGGGCACGGCGGGAAGATAATGCGGATGCCATAGGCATATTTCCGGTGGTAATTGACCATGTGGCCGTCCCCCGGGAATGGGGGCACCGCAGTATTTTGGAAGCCATGATTAACTATCCCGAAGGGGATAAAAATATTGTTATTCCGGGAAAAACTTTAATGGCCGTTCTGTCGGATCGGGTCAATTCGTTGAATGTGGAGGATATTTCCCTGTGGAAACTGGATGATGAAGGGTCAGAAATGGAAACGATTGCTCATTCCGCTCATTTCACGCCTGGCAGCAACGTGGTATTGATCACCCCCCATACAGAGCTTGATTCGGATGCCGAATATAAAATTAAGTTTGCCGAAAGTGAAATAGAAATAGTGATAGAAGGGCCGGAAGGGGGTATTATGCTTGAAAATCCACCGGTCTTTATCCCGGAAGGCGAACTTTTTAATTATACATTCGCCAATCCGGCCAGTGAAAGCGTTTTTACCATCAGCAATGAGGCGGCCGAACAGGGCTTTTCCGGCGGCAACGATATGAGCCCCGATTCCTTCGTGGGCATGAATCGGGTGGGTGAAGTCCTCGGTATCAGCGGTGGCATCGGCAGGTATTACGATATGTTCAACGACAGGTTTGAGCGTAAGGAAGACCTCCTGACCTACCAGTGGTATCGGGGAGATACTGCTGATCCCGCCGGTGCCGAACCTATTGCCGGAGCCGACAAAATCCTCTACATCCCCCGGGCGGAAGATGAAGGCAAATACCTTTTCCTGAAGCTGCAGGTGGATTTTGAGGGACTGGATGACTATATTCCCGAGGAGCTGCGTTATGGTTTCACCGAATATGAGATTATGTCTCCGGCCCTGGGGCCGGTAATGCCGGCTTTCCATGCCGGCACGGAACTGCAGGATATTTCCGTTTTAGCAGAGGGCGAAGAAGGAGCGGAACTGCTGGCCAATTTTAACAATGAGGTCACCGCATACGAGATCTCCGTTCCGCCGGGTACCACCATGGTCAGGGTGATTCCTGAGTTTGATGAGGCATTGAACAGCTTTGTGCGCATCAACGGCCTTCCCGCGGAATACTGGAAAGATGTGGAGGAAGACGGGGAGCCCCTGCCGGACGGCCTGGAAATAGCCCTTGAGATGGGAGAAAACACCATCTATGTAACCTCCACGGCGGAGAACTACCTGGCACAAAAAGTATTTGTAATCAATATAAACCGGGACGCCGAAACAGAAGGGGACATCGGGGATGTGCCCCCCGAGGCCCGGTTTGTAAAAATTCAAAACGATAAAGAATACTTCACCGGCAAAACCCTGACCGGAACCTATAAGTTTTTTGATGAGTTAAGCCGGGAGGAAGAAGGAACCACTTACCAGTGGTACCGCCACCCGGAGAACAACGCTGCGAGCCGCGAGCCCATCAGCGGGGCCACCGGCCTCACCTACACCGTCATCGAAGATGATGTGGACCATTACCTTTCCTTTGAAGTGACGCCTAAAGCCCGGGACAGCGTGGCCGGGGAGCCGGAACTGTCCTGGTGGATCGGTCCTGTAGGCCTGGTAAACGATAAGGAAACGGGTATTGTCGATATTGAGGTCCTTTATTCCGGAGACAACATACTGGGAGACTATGAACCGGGGAAGAAGATATATCCTACATTCTTTGCCTCGGAAGAGGGCGACAGTACGATAACCATCCAGGTAACCGGCGGCGATAACGTCTCCATCAACGGAACCCCCGGCGATACGGCCACCTTTGATTTTTATGAAGACCGCCTGATAGAAGTGGTGGCCGATTCGGTGAACCTGGGTGAGCCCACGTCGTATTTCATTATCCTCAGTGACGAGCCGATACCGGCTGCCATCTTCATCGAAGGCGAAGAAGAGATTGAACTTGGCGAAGATGATGAGACGGTGCGCTGGCACGCCCGGGTCTATGACCAATATGGAAATGAAATGGAAGAAGATGTAGATTGGAATACCGCAGAGATCCCGGGAGAATATGATTATATTATATGGGGAACCCATAGTGACCGTTTAACCATCGATATACCGGCGGATTCCGCATCATACACGATTAATGTAGAAGCATGGGTTAAGAATGTCGGGGATGTCAGTGAAGAAAAACCTCTGGAAGTAATGGGCAAACCCCCTGCCCAATTAAGCGCACTGACAGAAAATCTTGCCGCTGATTTTGAACCTCCCTTTGACGGGGGAACTTATGAATATTATTTGGCCGCGGGCAAAGAAGAAATGGAAGTATCGTTAACCGCCACCCTGGAGGATGCAACCATCAGCTACAGTTATGAAGACCGGACAGAAGGCTGGGTGGAAAACAAAGAGGTGCCTTCGGGAACCGCCGAAACCATAAACCTGAATGTTGGAGAAAATAGTATAATAATTGAAGTGACAAAAGAAGGTCACCTTACAAGTATCTACACCGTTATAATAAACAGAGAGCCACCGGAGATAAGCGGCGTTGTGAGCATAACTGGTGAAGCCCGGTATGGAGAAGAACTCACTGCCGATTTATCAGGCATCATCTATACTCCCGAAACCACTGCAGACGAGCCAACTTTTAAGTGGTATCGTGACGGCACAGAGATAGCAGGTGCCACCGGTGCAACCTACATCCTTACCGAAGCAGACATTGGTTCCGTCGTCACCGTCACCGTGACCGCCGACGGGATAAACGCCACAGGCAGTGTTACCAGTGAAGCTACCGCCACAGTAACCAAAGCAGCCGGCCCGGAAGCCCCCGGTGCCCCGGAGATGGCCGGCAGAACCACTACCAGTATTACCCTGCATGAGATAGCCGGTGCTGAATATAACATAGACGGTGGCCCCTGGCAAGACAGCCCGGAATTTAGCGACCTTGAACCCGGCACGGCCTACGAATTCCGTGCCCGGATAAAAGAAACCGCCACGCACTTTGCCTCCGCGGAAAGCATCCCTGCCGCTATAGCCACAGAAGAGGAAGAAGAAATAAGGTACGGTTACGTGCTTGACGGAGAAACAATAACTGTTGCTGATGCTATCGTAGTCCTGCGACATATAGTCGGTATAAGCTATTTAGAAAAAGATGCACTGCAACGGGCCAAAGTAAGTGAAGGTGATGGTCCTGTTTCAGTACAGGATGCAATTTTAATCCTGCGTTACATTGTCGAACTGATTGATAAATTTCCCATTGAGCACTGAAACAGTTAGCCTGCCTGTTCCACTGACTCCACTATAGGCAAAGGGACGGTTCCTTTTGGCACCTTAAAAATCATCAGTATCTATAGACTACTTTAGCAGGGATTTAAGCAGAAAGTGACGAATTAATTAAGGAGCAAGCCGCTAATTAGGTGCTTGGTTTTTATATTTTGTATGGTTTTAAACTTAAAAGTTTCAATGCCGGTCTAAAAGTCCC
>PWGJ01000103.1 GCA_003554445.1 Candidatus Nealsoniibacteriota bacterium | reverse complement strand
ATCCCGCTGGAAGCACAAGAATCTGCGCCCCTGGACGACTATGCTTATGCAGACCTGGAGTTTGTGAGAAACAGCATCCATAACGGCAAGCCGGACAAAGCAGCCGTCACCCAATGGATCAGGATGGAAAAGGAGAAAGATCCAGAAATTTCCTACGTGGAACTGGCAAATAAACTAAATGAGGCTAAAATACCCACCCTGAGCGGCAGAGAAGAGTGGACCAGGATGCTGGTAAGGAACCTGGCTGTGCGGTAGTGGCCGGATGAAATTCGAGTTTATAAATAATTGGCAACAAAAATGTTTTTCTACAGCTGGACTGTATTATGAAAATTTTCACCAATCAGAGAGGAGTTTTATGTTTTGATAAAACCTACGAGAAAAACGGAGTTTTTTGTGTTTATGTCATTATCATAAAATGCTGTTTACATGTTGGTCAAAAAATGGTATCTATTACTGTGTTATGCTGTTGATTTATATTTAATGCATGTATACAATAATTAAAAATATAATTAATATAAAAAATTATTATTGAATCCATTTTTAAAAAATATAGGAAATACAACAAAAAATATTGCATTGATTCTTATGCCGGGTATGCCAAGTTAAGACCATTTTGCATAAACTTTTTAAAATTCAAAAAAATAGATATTATGCATATATAAAGTTTGTTACATAGATGGTAAACTTGGCATACCCGGAGTATAAATTTAACTGGACAAAATACCAATGTTCATATAGTAGTTAATATTGCCCACTTTTTTCTTATTATATCGTTCTGACATTTTACGACCAAATTTGGTTCCGGTAAGAGGTTTCATACTATTATTATGCATCCACGATTTGTAGTGCTCATACAGGTCGCTAGCACAAGCCATGCAATCATTACCTTGAAAACAAGCATCTTCAATAAACTGCTGCAGGATATCTTCATCATTTCTATAATCCTGCACAGCCTGGTTAACGATTCCAGGCGGATTCAGGCCATATTTCTGCCAGGCCGCACATCCCCGTACCAACCAGGCAAGAATACCCTCTGCTTCGTTTTTAAGTTTTTCAAGCAAGTATTTATCCACCTGTCTTTCGTTTGTTTTTTCAGGAGAGTCTACAAACGACTGGGTAAACGGGATAAGTACCATCCTTTTCCACAAGGCATAATCATCACTGGGGGCATGTGGCTTGCAGTTTGTAAGTAAAAACAGGGTATGGCTTTGGGCAAAACTGACTTCGTACTTGCTGTAGGGTGCCCGACCGACCAGGTTGCCACCACCTGTCAATAGCTTGATCTTGCCAGCATCCAGTTTTCGCCCTTCGTTTGTTTCACTGGCCCACGCAAGCCTGAGCCCACGCAGACGCATGATATCGGCACTTGGACCACTGCTGCTTTTAAGGCGTCCCTGATCCAGCAAAAGTTCGGACTGAACAGCACCAGCCAGACTATTTCCCAGCACATGACTTATGGCCTCCAAAATGGTGTCCTTACTTACCGTTTCGTCCACATCCCCATAGAACTATCATTTTATGCTCAACGGTATCACCGACAAGGGCCATTCCAAGCACACGCTGTACAAAATTTATTAACTCCTTATCTTCAGCAAATATCTCCTGTAATGCCTTCTCCCATGTAGGTGCCTCAGCTTCGGGGTTGAAGCTGGTAGGGCAGGCTGAGCGCAGATAGTCGTCAGGCCTTCCTTCCCTCAAATTGCCATTTTTCAGGTCCAGAACGCCGTTAGCACAGGGCAGTTTCCAGGGCTTAAGATCCCATTCATCGCCCCTTATACCCAAAGCTTTATCTCCCTGAGCTGCAAATTCCACAACCTGTTTTCTGAAGGCCAGCTTGTTTAATTTTCTAACTATTTTGGAGACATTTTGAAACTGGTCCTGAAGTCTATCCTTTTCCTGCTTCATCTTTTCCTTGCTGTCATTTTCATTTTGTGGATTTTTTATCTTTTGGCCCAATATCATGATTTCGCCATCCAGCTCATTTTTAGTTTGTTCAAAGATGGTTTGGACCTTGTTAATTGCGGATTTTAAATGTCTGCCCACTTTTTCCATCTGCCAGTAATGCCCCAGAAATTCATACCAGCCACCTTCTGTATGGTCATAACAGAAATGCCCTCTAAACAGGCTGGAAAACAATTCTGCGCATCCTAGTTCTCCCTTTCTTGCATATTCAACCACCTCATCTCGTTGTAATCTGGGCAGCAGTTTAAATTTCCTGCCCCCATGGGCAAAAGAATTTAGGGTGGGATTGGCCTTGAGATATAACTTTCCGACAGCTCTGCCTCCATCATACTCTGGTTCCAGTGGGTCTTTGGTAAGACACTCATGGTACTTTTTCTTGTTAGCCAGAATCTGCTCAACCGTAACCCGATATTCTTTCTGGGTATTTTCATCAACAACAATAATCGGGTAATCATAATTAAGGCTGTTTTTCTCAAGTGCCTGCTCAACTGTCTTTTGAACCTTTTCGATTTTATTCGGCCCTGCGTTGGAACCAGCTATTTCCTGGGTCTTGTCGTGGATATATTTCTTCTTTTGAGTTTTGACCTCTTCTCCAGCGTCCCTTCTTGCCTTTTCTCTTTTTTCATTTGCCAAGGCCTGTGTTTGTGTACATAATTCAGGAATGGCCACGGTGGTATCAATGAACTCGCATTGACCGGGTATGATTTCAGGCACCCCTCGTTTT
>PWGJ01000073.1 GCA_003554445.1 Candidatus Nealsoniibacteriota bacterium | reverse complement strand
TTAATTGATAGAGCGTCATCAAAGTCTTTAGCGGACTCCGGATCTATAGTAAAAGTCTTTACATCTCTCATATCTCTCCGAGCTGCTTTTGCTTGGCTTTTCATTCCTTCCGCCTTGCTTTTTAATTTTTTAGCCTGATTTGTTACATCTTCAGGGAATTCAACTTCAAGACCGGATTCCAAAACCATAGCTTCTCTTTCTACATCTTCGGATCCTTTTTTACCCAAAACTTTCACTAACTTTCCTTCCGGGCTCTTTTTCGGATTTTCCCATTTTACAATCTCTACCATCGCTTTATGACCGTCTTTTACATTTTTACCAACACTGGGAAGAAATATATCCGTATACATCTTCTTATCATCGGGCAAAAGAAAAGAATAATTATCTCCTTTCTTATCTATTACCCCCACGAATCTAGTTCTTTTTCTCTCCAAAACTTCCAGAACTTCTCCCATCTTCTGATCTTCACCTCTCTTTTCCGGAAAAAGGGATAATAAAACCTTGTCACCGTTTAAAGCCGTGTTTAAAAATTTAGCCTCCACCCTCACATCTTCATCCAGTTCATCGCTTGAGACGTATCCGACTCCCGAACTGGTTATTGTAATTTTTCCTTCTAATTTCTTCATTTTATTTTATTTATTATTCTTTTCGCTTCATCATATCCTTTTTCTATTATCTCCTTTCCTTCGTCTTTTCTTACCAAAGTTCCGAATCCTAAAAATTTGGTTGAGCTTAAATCCGGAGAGATGGAAATATCAGCTTCTTGCATGTCCGTTTTGGTCATATGATATTGAAGACACTCTATAGCTCTTCTTCCTATTACGTAGGGATTTGAATCTTCATACGAAACAGAATTCCCAAAACTTTTATTCAAATTGACCCCAACAACTCTGGTTGCTCCCATATCTCTGGCCGCCTTTACCGGGACTTGAGTTGAAAGACCGCCATCCCACAGAACTCTTTCATCCGTCTTCAAGGGTTCAATAAAAAATGGAAAAGCAGCACTGGCTTGCATGGCGCTTGCCGCATCTCCTTCAGTAATTAAAACAGATTCCGCAGAGTGAAAATCGGTAGCAACAACACCCACCGGAACGGGTAAATCCTCTAAATTAACACCTTCAACAAAATTATTGAAAAACTTTTGAACTTTTTCTGCAGAAAGAACTCCTCCCTTGGAAATTCCCGTCATTTGTAGAGCATCTCTCCAATGGGAGTCAAGCATGATTTCTTCCACCTTTTCAGCTGAGCCGTGATAAGAGTAAAGAACTCCTATCAGAGCTCCAATCGAAGAACCGGTTATTACATCCGGCTCCAAATTATTTTCTTGTAGTGCTTTTATTGTTCCAATATGAGCATAGCCTCTGGCGCCTCCGGAACCTAAAGCGAGTCCTAGTTTTTTCATCGATTGTTTCTTTAGCAAAAAGAAGCCCCCGAAAAAAGGGAGGCTTCATTTTAACAAAGAGTTAGACGCGTGTCACGTCAACTGCCTTCGGTCCTTTTTGAGATTCTACTACCTCAAATTCAACCTCATCGCCAACTTCCAAGTTGTCGAATTCTACTCCGGAAAGATCGTTAGAGTGAAAGAAGATGTCATCTTCTCCTTCTTGTCCGATAAATCCAAAGCCTCTTTGTGTAAGAGTTTTGATTGTACCTTTCATAAATTGTAAATTAACTTCGACTTCTGGTTATGGACAACTCGACTACCTTTTCCATAACACTTGCAAGCATGATACTACATGAATCACCTCTTGTCAAAAAAAGCACCCCTTTTAGGGGCGCACTTAAATTAGAAGTGAAAAAGAGTTGATAGTTCGAAGTAAAAAGTAAAGGCCAATCTTCCAAATCCGTAAATTAGAAATAGCCTGGAAAATAAATGGAAAAGAAATCCAAGTTGATAAGGGTTGTACTTATAGTTCTTGCAAATTACATCTTCAAAATTAGTCTCCATAACTGCCATCTTCTGCTTTATAGCCGACAAATCATCACTTTTTTCAGCTTCATCTATAGCCCTATCAATGGTTGAGTTTAAGACCTCTAAATCTTCATCGGGCATACGGGTAAACTTTAACCCGAAAGGCCAACTCTTTTTCATATTATATTTTTCAAGTCCTGCTTTTATTTTTTTCAAATCATGCAAAGCTTGGTCGCTGGAATGTCTAGTTTTAAATCTCTTAAAGTAAGCCACTATATCTCTTTTTCGGAAGTATTCACCTAAAGAGTAAACACCTTCAAGCCCAATACCAGCGGCAAACGGAGTAGCCAGATCAATCACAACAGAAAACATGAAAACCCCTCCCTTTCAAAAGTAAAACTATTAAATCAATTATATTGGTTTTTGTCAACACTAATCAAAGTCCAGCGAGTAGAGAGGCTAATATACCGGTCAAAAATATCCCGTCAAAAACTCCAGCCCCTCCTATTATCATAGTTGATCTTGCAGTCTCGGAAACTTTTTTCAAATTGAAGAGATCAGCTCCGACTAAAGTTCCTAACACTCCGGAGGTAAAAGCGACTATCTCCGGATTTTCGGGAGCTGTCATAAGTGCAAAAACGACAACCGTTAAAACGGTAAAAATAGGAGGCATCGTAACTCCAATGGAAGGAACCACTTTGGAAGTTTTGTAAGCGACGAAAGTTCCGGCCAAAGTAGTTATTAAAACCGGATATATAGGCGCATTGGGAAGCAAAATAGAAACAACAAAAAG
>PWGJ01000107.1 GCA_003554445.1 Candidatus Nealsoniibacteriota bacterium | reverse complement strand
GTCGTGGGCGAGCCGACCCGGGCCTTGCGGTCGCGCTCTCTGGCGTCGTACGCCCGCCACTCCGGCCCGCGGTCGATCCCGCCCTCCTCGACGACCATCCCACAGTCACCACAGTGGAGCTCTGCAAGCGCCTCGTCGTACACCAGCGCGCCACCACAGTCGGGACAGCTCTCGGCACCCTCTCTGTCGCCGCTCGACGCGGATGCCTCGGTCACCGCCTCTCACCCCACAGCTTGAGGAGCCAGCGAGTTTCGACCGGATGAGACCACGCCACCAGTGTGTCCATACACACCTCTTTGCGCATAGAGACATAATATTTTTGCTGTTCAAAATTCGGTTTCCCGCGTTCGAACATTTAGTTAGGTCACGATACTACACGTTTTCAATGTGGCGAGTGTGCTATCCAGAACTCAAACTTATGGTGCAGCAGTCCCAAAGAGTAGCCATGAGTTCGGAAGAACACCTGAAAGAGACGAACACGGAAGCACGATTCGAGTTCAAAAAAGAAGAGAAGTCAGCCTTCGAGGCCGAGAAAGGCCTCACCGAGGAGACGATCCGTCTGATCTCCGAGGACAAAGACGAGCCCGAGTGGATGCTCGAGCGCCGCCTGCGCGCGCTCAGGCTCTTTCACGAGATGCCGATGCCGACGGACTGGCCTGGCCAGCCCGACCTCTCCGAGGTTGACGTCGACGAGATTGTCCCGTACATCCGCCCGGATATCGACACCCGTGGCGGCGTCGATGACTGGACGGACCTCCCCGAGGAGATCAAAGACACATTCGACAAGCTCGGCATCCCCGAGGCCGAAAAGAACGCGCTGTCGGGGGTGGGCGCGCAGTACGAGTCCGAGATCGTCTACCAGAACATGAAAGAGCAGTGGGAGGAAAAGGGTGTCATCTTCATGGACATGGACAAGGCCGTCCAGGAACACCCCGAGCTCGTCCGCGAGCACTTCATGACGAGCTGTGTGCCCCCGAGCGACAACAAGTTCGCCGCGTTGCACGGGGCGATCTGGTCGGGTGGCTCGTTCGTCTACGTCCCCGAAGAAACCGTGGTGGAGATGCCCGTCCAGGCGTACTTCCGGATGAACTCCGAGGGGATGGGCCAGTTCGAACACACGCTGATCATCGCCGAGCCCAACTCGGAAGTCCACTACATCGAGGGCTGTTCGGCGCCGAAGTACTCGGCGTTCAACCTCCACTCCGGTGGTGTGGAAGTGTTCGTCAAAGAGGGCGCACACGTGCAGTACTCGACGGTGCAGAACTGGTCGCGCAACACGTACAACCTGAACACGAAACGCGCGATCTGCGAGCGCGACGCCACGATGGAGTGGATCTCGGGCTCGATGGGGTCGAAAGCCACGATGCTGTACCCGTGTACGATCCTGAAAGGACCGGGTGCGACCGACAACCACATCACGATTGCGTTCGCGGGCGAAGGCCAGAACATCGACACGGGGGCGAAAGTCTACCACAACGCGCCGAACACGCAATCGACGATCGAGTCGAAATCGGTGGCGAAAGACGGCGGGCGCACGAACTACCGCGGGCTGGTACACATCGCCAACGGGGCGGACAACTCCTCAACCGCGGTCGAGTGCGACGCACTGATGTTCGACAACTCCTCGACGTCGGATACGATGCCGTACATGGAGATCCAGGAGTCGAACGTCCACGTCGCCCACGAGGCGACAGTAGGGAAAATCGGCGACGAGGACGTCTTCTACCTGCAATCGCGCGGGCTGGACGACGACGACGCCAAACAGATGATCGTCAACGGCTTCATCGAGCCGATCACCGAAGAGCTCCCCATCGAGTACGCCGTTGAACTGAACCGCCTCGTCGAACTCGAAATGGAAGGCTCGCTGGGATAATGAGCTCTGAGGTTCGGTTCGTCGATTTCAAGTCGGACAAGCAGCCGACGTGGTGTCCGGGCTGTGGTGATTTCGGGACGATGAACGGGATGATGAAGGCGCTGGCCGAGACGGGCAACCATCCCGACGAGACGTTCATCGTCGCGGGGATCGGCTGTTCGGGCAAGATCGGCACGTACATGCACTCGTATGCGCTCCACGGCGTTCACGGGCGGGCGCTGCCGGTGGGTGTCGGGGTGAAGCTGGCCAACCCCGATCTCGAGGTGATGGTCGCTGGCGGCGATGGCGACGGCTTCTCGATCGGCGCGGGTCATTTCGTCCATGCGGTTCGGCGCAACGTCGACATGTCCTACGTGGTGATGGACAACCGCATCTACGGTCTCACGAAAGGCCAGGCCTCGCCGACCTCGCGTGAGACGTTCGAGACCTCGACCACCCCGGACGGGACGAACATGCCGCCGGTGAACCCGCTGGCGCTGGCGTACGCTTCGGGGGCGACGTTCATCGCCCAGACGTTCTCTTCGGACTCGAAACGCCACACCGAGGTGGTGAAAGCGGCGATCGAACACGACGGCTTCGGCTTCGTCAACGTCTACTCGCCGTGTGTCACCTTCAACGACGTCGATACGTACGACTACTTCCGGGACGCCATCGTCGACGTCACAGAGACCGACCACGACCCACACGACCGCGCCCAGGCGCGCGAGAAGCTACTCACCCACGACAAAGAGTACGTCGGCGTCATCTACCAGGACCCCGACTCGACGCCCTGGGAGGTGCGCGAGGGGCTCACCGACTCGATGGCAGCGATCCCCGCCGGCGCACCCGACGGCGC
>PWGJ01000068.1 GCA_003554445.1 Candidatus Nealsoniibacteriota bacterium | reverse complement strand
GGCCTCTTCAGAGGTTATATGCTTAAGCTTGATGGCTTCAGTAACAGCCATCTGCTGAAAAGCTGAACTCTGAGGGTCAGGAGAACCGACCAGATAATAGCCCTGCTCCATATAGCTGAAAATATAACCGCTGGGGATACAGATTCGATATAATGCCTCCTCAAAGGGTATATCCATAAATTCCATAGTAATAAAACCTGAAACAGTGTCATCAGCAATTATTGGCACTCCAGATTGAATTGATAGGTCGCTTAAAGCATCCAATATAAAAGTATCGTAAAAAATATCTGATATATATATCTCAGTTACTACTGCATTAGCAGGAATTAATGTGAATACTAAAAGCAAAAAATAACAGAAGATTAAATACACTAATTTACTCTTCACCTTTTTCTGCCCCCTTAAGGTTAATGTTTTGTCTTATAATAATTGGATATTCATCTCCATAATCAATTCTTATTAGCACTTGATGCTCACCGGATATTCCCCCAGAAGGAAGTTGGTAAGAATATATTCTTTCTGTCGCCGGCAGTACAGGATTTTCATAAATTGAGCTTTCAACTGCCGATATTCTCTCAGTTCTAGCAGGCAGAATTTCTCCACCCTCTCCTTCGCTTTGAGGAATAGTTCTATTTAAAACTATTTCAATTTCTGGCTGAATATGAATTTTTCCTTTATTGGCTAAAAGAATGTCGACGAGTAGAAAGTCACCCACTTCTTGTACATTATAATCCTCCAAACCAACCTCAAAACTCTCTGATTCGCCTACTGTGGCATATAAATTAGTACCTGTTTCGGTTAAGACTTCACTGCCAATTGAAGTAAAAATAATATCAGCATAATAACCTCCAGAAAAATCGGAGGGAGGTGATGCCGTCAGCCTTATTCTACGACTCCTTCCAGGCTGAACATCAAACTCATCAGGAAAAATACTTATCCAATCTGCTGCTTCTCCCCTGGCCTCTTCTGATAATAAATTTCCTTCTAGATCATATACAATAGGAAGCATTCTACCTTGGATTGATATTGTTTCATCGCCATGATTAAATATCTCCAGCACATCAGACTTAAAAGCCCCGGATTGAAGAGAAAGTTCCAATGAAGTAGGAGCTACCTCAAAGCGAGCGAAATTGCCTTCATACCCCTGCTCCTCAGGCCTGATAACTATCTCCTGTTCATCAATACTAAAGGGTGCTTCAATAACAGCTGGTCTATGCCCACCATAGTCGATTGAAGCTCGAGCCTGGTAATCTCCTGGTGGTAAATTTGCTGGTATTATTGAACGCAGCTCTACCGTTGCCCCTGGTAGGATTAAACCCCTGCCGCCACCTAGAGGATAACGACCAATTGTTCTTCCTTCTGCAGATCTTATTGTGAGGTCTCCTTGAGTATAAATATGAACATTTCCTTCATTTGCGATTGCGGCAGTAAATACCAGGCCTCTATCTCCAACTCTGCTTCTTGCTGCTGGAATCTCGCTGGAGGACTGAATGGTAAAATATGCTGGAAAAGCCTGTAGTCTCTGGGCTGTTCCTGCAATTATCAATTCAAGAAAGCTGGCCGCTTGTAAAATGAACTCCGTACTCCCCAAGACTTCCTCCGACTCTTCCCGCTCTTCTGGCAATACCGTTATAACAATAGCCCCGTACCTACCACCTGTTTCGCCCCGGGGCACATTAAGATTAACTTCAACTGAACGGCTAGCACCAGGAGGTAGAGTTAATCTTGCTGGATCAATCTGAATCCATCTGGCTAGAGAATAGGGTGTGCTTTGAGCAGGCACAAGTTGATATTCCCCTCTAAGGTTTTCTTCAATATCAGCAGCCTGAAGCATTAATTCTAGAGGCTGGAATCTATTGTTATTATCAAGATATATTTTGTAAGTTAAGGTCTGTCCTGCTTCCACCACTCTTTCCACTAAAAGAGGATCAAAACGAAGGCCGGAGCCAGCCTCCTGGGTAAAAACAGTCCTGCCAGAAATTAAAAAGATCATTAAAGCTATAAAAATTATTAACCTTTTCAAGGTATACACCCCCGCAATCAAATTCAAATCAAAGGGGCCAAATGGCCCCTTTGATTAGTTGTTGTTATCCATATATTGAAACTAAAGTTATATTAGCTACTACTCTGGTCAGGCCCATAAAATGGAAGGGTATCATCATACATGGGTGGAAGATTAACCCAATTGCCATCATCATCAATAAAATCTTTTTGATTTTGAAGTGTAATGGTAACCTTACCTGCATTTGCATAACTAGAAGCAGAGTTGCAGGGAGTAACATCGATCCGATTCCACAATTTAAACTCTAATCCAGCATGAAGTTCTGCAGAGTCTTCAAAAGTATGGGTACATTCTAATTCATCTGCCCTGATCCACTCTATATCTCTTTGTAAACCTGCAAAGTAATAGGTGTCAATTGTTTCTTTTACTCCATCTTGTCCTAAATACCCCAGGTCATCAAAATCAGCAAAAGTAACCGCTACATCTCCATTACTACTCAGCTTAAATTTAAAACTGTTAGCATAATAATCACCAGGTTTTCTTACATACCAATCCCACCTGGTATTTTCAAATTCCCAATCTACCCATTGAGCAATATTTGCCCTGGCGCTGATTATAGCCTCCCATACTTTTTTATTACATGCTCCTTCTGCATGGCCACTTATATATGCTCTGGCATTATCATCTAGATGAGGTGTATTATCTACACT
>PWGJ01000027.1 GCA_003554445.1 Candidatus Nealsoniibacteriota bacterium | reverse complement strand
CGGCAAGTTCAAAAGGAATCCTGCTCAGGGCAATAAAGCGGCCGAAGATAACAGCGCCGGCAACTAAAAGCAATATCATAGCACTGGCCCGTGTAGTATCCAAAAGGGACATACGCAGCACTTTCCAGGACATTCGCCCCTGCAGTATTGCTACCAGCATCACGCCTGCAACTCCTACCGCACCGGCTTCGGTGGGAGAAAACCACCCTGCAAACAATCCTCCCAGGGAAAGGGCAAATATCACAAGCACTTCAAAAAGGCCTCCCTTCAGCGCCTGCAGCCTTTCCCCCCAACCTGCCTTCGGCCCGGGAGGTCCCAGATTCTTGTTACGTGAACTGATAATATAGATAGTTGCCATATAAAAAAACATGAGAAGGAATCCGGGAATAATTCCGGCGAGAAAAAGCTCGCCCACCGAGTGCTCGGTGGCGATACCGTAAACAATAAAAATCACACTGGGCGGTATTAAAACACCCAGAGCTCCACCCGCAGCCACACTGGCAGTGGAAAGAGAGTTTGCATAGTTATACTTGCGCATTTCGGGAAGGGCGATGGCGCCGATAGTGGCGGCAGTGGCTGTGTTTGAACCGCAAACGGCTCCGAAAAAGGTGCAGGTGGCCTGCGTGGCAATGGCCAATCCGCCGGGCAGGTGGCCCACCAGTTTGTAAGCGAAATTATAGAGGCGTGAACCCAGGCCGGAATGAAATGCCAGAAAGCCCATCCAGACAAACATGGGAATAACACTCAAAGAATAACTGGAAAAAGTGCCGAAAAGCTCTGTGGTGACCATAGAGAAACCGGCGGAAGTCGATGTAAGATAGCTAAACCCCACCAGTCCCACCAAAGCCATGGCAAAGGCTATGGGCATTTTTAATATTAACAGCAGGAAAAATACGGCAATCCCAACTATTCCGGCAGTAACAGGAGTCATGAAGTTTCACTCCCTCCGCCGAAGAGTGATTCTACCAGCCTTAAAGCAATTACCAGGGCCAGCATTAAAAACCCCAGCGCCACCAGATAAATAAAGGGGTAAAAAGGCAGTTGAATGGTTGAAGAAACACGCCCGCTGAGCGCAATTACGTTAGCGTAATCTACCATATGCCAGGCAATCAAACACAAAAAAACAAAGGAGGGGAGGTTCACAATAACTTCGATAAACCTTTGGGTGAGGCGGGGCAGCCTGTCAACCAGGAAACCCACCGCTATATGACTGTTCTGAACAGCACAGTGAGCCAGGGAAAGCCCTATAACTGCAGCGGTCAGGTAGCCCACCAGTTCGTAGGTTCCGGCAATGGGCCGGTTAAATAAGGCACGCATAAGAATATTAGCTACAACCAGTCCGGCAGTCCCGGCCAGGATAAGGCCGGCGAGGATATCGATATAGCGGCTACTTGCATGAACTATCTTTTTGAATGTTTGCATGATAAAGCTGTGTCTCCTGTGCCTCCGGGTTAAAGTAATGGTTAGCTCAATATAACTTCATTTAATAGCTACCGGGCCATGTGACAGTATTAGCCGGCACATTTTAGCAAATCCGGGACAAGGTTTCTTCTCCTTGCGCCTGCGAGGTATCTTCACCCTGCGCCTGCGAGGAACCTTCTCTCTGCGCCTGCGAGGAATCTTCACCCTGCCCCTTCCCTCTGGTCGCTGGTCCCTGGTCGCTGGCCTCTGGCCTCTGGTCCCTGGTCCCTGGTCCCTGGTCCCTGGCCTTTGCCCTTGTTCTTAATTACTTGTGAAAAACTTTTTAAAAAATCTTAGTTTCTTAGTTGCCGTATTGCTCTGCGAGATCTTTTACGGTGTTAAGAATGTCTTCGCCGTCCAGCCCCTTCTCTTCCATCTTTGTCACAAAGTCTTCCTGTATGGGCTTGACAGCTTCTATCCAGCGTTCCGCTTCCTCATCGGAAAGAGTAATTTTTTCCTCCAGGTCATCTGCAACCTTTTCCATTGCATCTTCATTTTGTTCGTCCCACAAGCTACAGGCTACTTCGGCATGAAACTTTTCGTTTACTTCCAGTATGGATTCCTGAAATTCGGTGGGCAGCTCGTTCCACTTATCCTGATTCATGGTTACAAAAAACAGGGTATTATAGAGAAACGGTGTGTGGGTGAGATAATCCGTCACCTCGGCATGGTTCCATCCATCCAGTACTTCCACCGGCGCCAGGTTACCCTGAACCAAGCCTCTTTCCAGGGCTTCATAAGCTTCGGCCTGAGACATACCGTCAGGAACCGCTCCCAGGACACTGAGGGTTTCCGCACTTAACCCGGTAGCCCTGATTCTCATTCCCTGCAAGTCTTCCAGGCTATAAACGGGACTGTTGGTGAAAAGATCTCCCGGTCCCGTGGCAAGCACGAACATTAACTCTGTATCCTGAACCTCTTCCGGATCAAGCTGCTGAATCCCCTCCCAGGCGGCCATACTGGCGGCCCATGAACTTTCATATATGATACCCGGCAGTTCAAACGCCTCCAGAACAGGAAACTGCCCCCGGGTATAAGCAAAACAGGAAAGCCCTATATCTGCAATGCCGGAAACAACGCTTCCGTATATCTCATCTGCTTCACCAAGGGTTTCACCGGGATAACTTGTGATGAGCACCTGCCCATCGGTAGCTTCCTCAACTTCGTCTATCCATCCCTGCACCAGTTCAGTTTCTGCCGGGTGAGTTGCCGGGAAAAAATGGGCAAGAGAAAGCTCGTAAACCTCTCCTGTTACCTCCCCCACT
>PWGJ01000012.1 GCA_003554445.1 Candidatus Nealsoniibacteriota bacterium | reverse complement strand
TCAGGGTCAATAAGTGGGAATGGTGATGTTGTTTTATCACTGACTTCGGATAATGCACCAGATAAATTATTTCCTAATAAGAATATGTCTAACCCACTTGATGCGGATAAGATATTGATATACATAAAAAGCGAGTATTATGATGCGTGGGCATCTTATGCAAATTCACAAACATATAGTAGCGCTGTAATGGATCATGAAAATAAGACAACAGTAATTGAACTCGATGTAATACCGCCCATGGGTAGGAGTAATCTCCACACATTTTTTAAAGTTGGTTCTATTGATGATACCGTTATTTCACCGGTTCATGATTTTAAATTAGATCTTTATTCGGATGGGTTTAATAATGCTGGTTTAAATCCTTTAAACTATAAAATGACAGCATCATCAGGTTCTAGGTCACTGGAATATCATTTTCAGGACCATGGTGCCAATGATATATCATTAACAGTAACCTATAAAGATACTGATATTGATTCAGAACCAGAAGTTTGGAATGGGGCGAAAGGAACTTTTTCTGTAGATAAAACAGATGATGAAGTTGATTATTCTGAAGTTGATCTTTTAAGTAATGAAATAAAACTGGAATTTAGTACTAAATCTAACAGAGGATCTTTTTTTTCAGATAGTACCAGCACAAATAGTTCCATAAAAGGCCCTATAGAAGAAGGGGATTTAGAAACATTATATAATATAACTCAGCATTATATGAAATTAATCACATCAGATGGGTCGGTTATTATGGATTTTGATGGCCCTGGTAACCCTGTATGCACTTCTAATTCCATGATTGATATAAATTATGATACAAGACCGGGTAGTATGATATACCTCCACGTAACCGAGAATAAAGTTAATGTGGAATTAATTTAACTAATTTTTTAAAATCAATATAATATCACCTAAATCCACTTTCATATTCAAAAGTTTGGCCTGGCCCCAAAAATAACTCAAAACTTATATATTAAAATCACTAATATTACATATCAAGTAGTTGTGATTTGAGATTAAATTGTTTTTTCGTATTCTGTATTCTTTAATATTTGAGGATATTGATATTGATTAGAATATGATTGTCAGGGACTTCAAGATTATAGTCAAAGGTTGGGCATTTTTATGATAGATAAAAGGATATTTGTTTTAATAGGGGTTCTTATACTAATTATTGGTATTACTGCAATTTTTACTACTCAGGTAGTTGATGATGAAAGTGAACATGTTGAGATAGTTGCAACAATGTATGCTCTTGGTTTCTTGGCAGAAGAGATTGGTGGCGATAAAGTTAATGTTGATACATTAATTCCAGAGAATACTGAAGTACATTCATGGTCACCATCGTCTTCAGATATATTGAAAGTGAGTAGGTCAGATATGTTTGTTTATAATGGTGCTGGTCTGGAACCTTGGGTTGAAGGTAATCTGATCCCATCTATCAGTACTGATGGAATAAAGTTAGTAGAAACAACTAAAGGTCTAAAATTAGTAGAATCTACTGAGATCGATCTGACACGCCTGTTCATTTTCGATAATGATGAGACTAATACACATGTTTATGACATTTATGGTACAGATGCCATTTCCGTAACATCGTTAGATCTTGGTAGCAAGCTGAGCCGTGATGCTAATGTCCCAAGTGCACAGAACATATATGGTAATATGTATCTCTTTGTGCCTGATAATAAGGGGATAACAGTACTTGATACCGGATTACATGGTGACCATTTTCATTCACCTCGCACGATCACAACAATAGATGCTGAACAACCAGGTGATTATGCAATATCACATGATAATAAGAAAATAGCTTTTGCAGTGAATGGTGAACAGGAAGTTCTTGTAATTAATATAGATAATCCCAATATTGATCGTAAATATGATATTGGTGATATTAATGAGGGTGAAGGGACTCTGATAATTCAATTTGATAAAGATGGCTTATTATATGCTGCTAACAAGAACGCAGCAGAAAATGAGAATCTTAAGATTATAGATACTTCTACAAATGATGTCGTAGTAGAAGGAAATGCGGGTAATTCTCCTTATAGCAGTATTTATTCTAAATATACAGGTTATGCTTATTTTACTACAAATGATGGTATTCTAAAAGTATCCAATACAGGAGAATCTGAATTAATAGAGTATACTCATGAAGATTCATCGAGTTTAGTTGAGTCGTGGGTAACTCATGATGGTGAAAAGCTTGTATCACTTATAGGTGATGATAACGATAGTAAACTACCATACTCTGGTATTGTAGTCTATGACCTTGTAGATGAAGAGTTGGTAAGGGAAGTCCCAATTGAACTTGATAGAAGCACAGACTCAGATCATGATATTCTCGCACAAACTTTATTCTTACAACAACAGAATATTTTGGCAATATCTGATCCAGAGGTAGGAAATATTGAATTAATTGATATCGAAGATGGAAGTATGGCCTCGATACAAATTCAGGGCAACTTTCCTCAATCACTAAGACTTGTGGGTAATGAAGATATTGGTATTCTCTGGTCAGTAACTTCAGATGGTTTAGTGCATGCGATTGATTTGAATAATAAGGAAGTATTAGATCAGTTTGAGTTAGAAGAAAGGTTGGGTAATGACCTAGCTCTTGCACAAGTTCCTGCAGAAACTGCTACAACTGAAGGTGATGAGTTATATGACCCTCATACATGGATCAGTCCCTACGTAGCACTTAAACAAGGTCAAAACATTTACGAATCACTTGTTGAAATT
>PWGJ01000048.1 GCA_003554445.1 Candidatus Nealsoniibacteriota bacterium | reverse complement strand
TTATTTTCGTCTATCGTTAGAGTCATATTTTCTATTTTTTCGTACCTTTCGGCATAAAGATCCCTTATTTCATCTATATCTGCGTCTTCCTGTTGTACTCTATCTACTCCTTCCACTCTTTCTCCCTTTCTGTTGTAAAGTGCCAGATAGACTTCTTCTTTTTGCTCTATTTCTTGACCATTTCCTGTTTCAACCATAACCTCTTCCATTTCCACTTCTTCTCTGACTTCCAATATGAACTCCTCTTTTTTTTCCGGAGTGCAGGCGTGGGAAGTTTCCGGAAATATGGCGGCCTCTTCAAAAAAATGAGCGACTCCCGGTACGGTAAGAAAAGTCTCTTCTTCTCGGTCTTCTTCGGTGACATGCAACAAAGCGAACTCACAAAGATCTTCCTCGTGTTTCGGGGCCCGGGAAAAGCGTTGGTGTGTAAGATAGCCCAAATTCAGATGAGTATCCCTTATTTCGGTAAGTTCCGGATTTATAATATTCAAAATAAGATAAGATCCCAGAAGTAAAATTATACCGGAAAAAGAGGCGATCAATCTCTTTCTGGCCGCGGTTACTTTTTTAGGTTTTCCCGTGGAAGTCAAGTATTGAAAACCGGAAAAAACCAAAGATCCGAAAAATATTATTATTCCTATGGTTATTCCCCATTCGTAAAAATATCTGGTTAATTCGGCTATCGAAGTTCCCGAGGCCAGCTCTCTCCCGGTCGGTGAAGTGGGCCAAGAAATCTCCAGCTCCGCCGCCCTTACGCTTTTAGCAAGACCCGAAAACAGAAAGACGGAAATCAGGACGAGTTTTATCTTTTTTATTTCTTTCTTCATTTTCTTCATTTTAGCACAAAACAAGAAGCATTAAAATTAATTTATCTACTGACCGTCTTCTTCTTCGAATTCAGCGGTTACCGTCAAATCCCTGTTCGGCATCCTGAAAGAAAAGATTTTATCGGACGACGTTCCGTAACCGGACCACTCTTTAAATTTCCAGCCGGGATCAGGGTTGGCCTTAAGATGAACGGTAGTGATGGATTCAAAAAAATGACTTCCTTCGGGAGGATCGGTTTCTCCTTCTCCCTTGATTTCAATTTTTAATCTGCCGAAGCTTTCCTCCTCTTCGCCTTCTTCTTCCGCATAAACTTCAATACAAGAAACTTGATCATCATAATACCCGGCAACCCAGATATTGGATGTAGTTGCGTTTATCGGTGTTATCATCTCTTTACATTTGCTCGCCGCATCATCTTTGTAGAGGCCCAAAGCACACCCTCCTCCGTCTTCGAGCTTTTTATCACCGGCAAGACAAGTCGTAGCTAAAGAATGCTTCTCTTTTTGAGATATGAACATCATGGTTCCTCTGGTATGTGACGGACGTCCGGGTCTGTATCCTATGCCTACCGGGAAGTCTCTTTCCACATAGCAATATTGTATCTCTTCTTCCTTGAGCGGCTCTCCTTCTTCGAATATGGCGTAACAAACCTCTCCTTCACCGAAACCCCCTTGCTCACAATTCAGCTTTTCTCTACAATCGGGCTTGTAGCCGGTTTCGTATCTGGAAACCGGCTCCGCTTCTATAAATTTTATGGTTCCGTCACTTACATCTTCTTCCATCTTTTTTTCTCTTTTGCAAGCGATCGAAGAATAAGGTTTTAGTTTTTGGGATTTCATATCTTTTCTGAAAAGAAGCGTAATTCTATCCTCTTCTTCTACGGCCGCTTCCGCTTGATCCAAATAATCGACAAGTGCATAATCACAAAGACGATCCTCGTCTTCAACATCGGAAACCTGGTCCGCAATGGTGGCCGCATCTTCTTCCATCTGCCTTTCCGTAAAGCCGACTTCGGAGATGATGGCCAGTTCGGGGTCCAAAATATTCAAAAGCATCCAAGAGGCGAGGAGAAGCACAAATCCTCCGAATGCGGCCCCCACTTTCCTTTTGGCACCACTCAGTTTACCGGGGTCGCCTGATGAAACTACGTAGTGAAAGCTGGCATACAGCAAACTTCCGAAAAGAAGAACGGCTCCGACCGCCATTGCCCATTCGAACAGATAAAGAACCAGATGGTCGATAGTAGCTTCTCCGGTAAGCGGGGTACCGGTCGGAGAAGAAGGCCAAGAAACCTCCAAACCAACCCCTTCCGCATAAACGGCACTCACGAGAATAAAAGAACCGATTGTCGATATTTTTATTATGTTAGCGGTTTTCATCAAAGCTCACTGAAGCGATTATTTTTTCGAACTCCTTCACAAACTCTTCTCGGTCCTCGTAAAGCGATCCCAGTGTCAAAATATAAAGCCCGTCACTTTTTATAAAAATCAAGTGATCGGATTTGAAGACGGGCCTTCCTCCAAGCAGAGTTTCGGTTTCGATTATTTTGAAATTTTCTCTTTCTTCCGTTTCTATAATTTCTATTTTTTCACTCTCATCAGTTGAATCGGTCAGTTCACTTTTTATAAGATCAAGCACCTCTTCATCCTTTTTTTCTTCTTCCAAAATAAGTTCTTGAAGTGAAATGATTCCCATCGACAGATCGGGAAACGGAGTTTTTATTTTTGTAAAAACAAGCTCTACGCTTTCGAATTCTTCTTTTAAATCCTGCTCCCGCTCTTGTTGTTGTGCAAATTCTTCCGGGCTCGTATCCAAATAATCTTCGTAAGCCTCATCAATTTCCACCCCGGCCTCTCTCAGCTCGCTGAGCTGATCTTCGGAAATCATGCCCTCATAGTCGCCGGACGGATGACCTAAAACGCCCAAAATATCCTCATTTTCCAAGTCGGACCACTCGGAAGAGTAGCGAAAACTCA
Source organism: Candidatus Nealsoniibacteriota bacterium (assembly GCA_003554445.1). Classification (GTDB taxonomy): domain Bacteria; phylum Patescibacteriota; class Minisyncoccia; order Minisyncoccales; family PWPS01; genus PWPS01. The sequence goes on along the minus strand of PWGJ01000048.1, from coordinate 9,679 downwards.
ACTTTCCGTCAGCGGTAATGAATTTTTCGACTTCGTACTCTTCTTCCTTATCTTCCGTTTCGGTAGCGGAATCCATGAAGCTTATTCCCTCTTTTCGAGCTCTTTCTACGGAATCCCCCATTTTTCGGCCTTGACTGAATGCTCTGTAGGAAAATATCAAAATCAGCAAAACTATTAAAATAAGATAGAATGATTTATTCGGTTCTTCTTGCATAAAATATTAAATGTTATCGGTAATTTCCCACCATTCTCCGAAGATTCCGATGTTGTATCCGATGATTATCAAGAAGACGCTAACTATCACCCAAGCCAAAAGGATCAACAGGTAGCCCTTTAATGCGTATTCCCAGGTACTGAAGACCTTGCTCATGGTTTCCGGATCACCGGTTCCCGTATAGTACAGATATCCGGTATAGATGAGAAGAATGACCAGAGAAAAGGGTATTATCAGTTTTATCAGAATCTCTTCGATAATTAAAGCGAACATTACGAAAAGATGTATCGGGCGACAATCTTCGGTGGTATCGATCTCTTCCAAATTGGGGTTGTCAATCCGGGTTCCACAAGGAATTATTCCCCTGACCCAACCGCTTTCGTAATCCGGAACCATTTCGGCTACTTCTACGTATTTTGTAGTCGGATCTCCGAGCATTCCGGAGGCGCACTCTTCGGGGTTTACCGAAGAAGGATTAAGACACCCCCTGACTTCCAATTCATAAACTCCCATTCCCAAGTCGGCGAAGTCATAGGTCAAATTGTTTCCTTCTATGAGCTCTTCTCCCGGAAAATCGTATTCAGTAGCGTAGGCGACTCCGGAATCCGTAGTGGTTTGCCCGGCAGGCCGTATATTCACTTTATAATAATCCACGCCCTTAATCTTTTCCCAATTTATTGTTTTCAGAGAATCTTCAAGAAGTATTATTTCCGGATCATCCGAATCTTCGTTTCCCGGGCGTAGATTATCGGGACCGGGAAGAGAAAAGGAAAAGTTGTAGATTCCGGAATCGGCTACGTTGCAATGCAAGCCCATTGCGTCTTGAGTGAATTCACTTAAGGGATTTCCGATTTGTAAATCGAAATAAGGACTGGAAGGAAAATAGAGTTCCGTCTCGTCAATTTCGTCGGCACAAGAGTAGATCCACCAGGAATAATTTTTATCCAAGTGGATATTCAAGAGATATTCGAAATCGGTTTCGGGAGTAATGACACCCACTTCCGCACCTTCCGGATTTATAATACCACAAGTACCGGAACCCAGACCTTCTTCACATATCAAAAATGCGTAAGTTTTGGCTCCGGGAACGCTTTCCCATTCAAAGTTTATCGGATATTCGGCCTCCTCACCTCCTTCGGGATAAACATCTTCTTCGGGAGGTCGGCCGGTGGTTCTGAATTGAAAAGGAGCGTCGTCGAAATCTTCGCTTCTCCAATTGGTGCAGGTGCCACTTTTTTCTTCTTCGGCCCAATTCAATATTTCTTGAGGGTCGCTCAGTCCGTGATCCACTCTTTCATCCCAACAGGCCTTTACATCCCATTCATAAACCTCGTTGAGATCAAAGATGTCATCCAAATCGTCGAGGTCGTATCTCACCTCTCTGCGCCTTTGAACCGCGGCGTCCAGGGGACTGTCCCAGCTTCCCCCCTCTTCTCTGAGTCTGTATACATAGGTTTCCACACCGAAGTGACGGTCCCATTCCACGTGGAACGGAAAGCCGACCGTTCCTTCATCATCTTCAATCTGATCCAATTTTATGTTCGCCGGCCTCAAATTTCTGGGAGCGAATAATCTGTTTTTTTCGTTTTCATCTATTTGAAAACGCCACATCTGACTGTAATTGGTGCAATAATTTTCAGCCGAGTCTCGGCAAGCGGCCACCGACCAGGTGTAAACCGCCTCTTCGTCTTCGTCGTCGTCGGGCAAAAAGAAGTATTCGATGGTTCTGTCTTCTCTGACAGGCATTGCATAACTTACCACTTGCTCACCGGCGGCCACGGCGCTTCTGAAGTAATCACAAATGGGACGACCCTTGAAAGTTTTAGTCATTTGCGTGTGACACCATTCTAAAACCGGTTCACCGAATCTGCTCATAGTATCGGCGGTTACCCGGTAACTTTCTCCGAAACTTATCTGATACATCGCTGCCGGAGTGGCGGGGTGGTGATGATCCCGGTCGGGGTCTTGGTGATACCATATTTGAGCCCATTCCAATTCTTCTCTGAAAGGAACCAGATTTTGAAAAACCAAATCACCGAAATTTTCATCCCACAAATTCTTCATTTGTTCCGGATCCAAATCGCTGAGACCTATTTCTTCGGTCATGGAAGCGGGTTGACCCGCTTCCAGAGTATCAGTCTCTTGCATTGCATGTTGACCTCCCCAATTTGCGTCATATCCCCTCGTGTCGACGTGAATAAAACCGGAGCTTTGATAAACACCCACTCCTCCGGTGAACATGTTTTGGTTGTCTCTTAAATTCAAGACCAAATTATGCAGCTGTCTTGTTGTAGTGTTGGAGGTGTGGAAGTCAATGGCCGTATTTTGAACGTGTTGACTACCGTCACTCGAACCTATTGAACGATTATAAGCCAGAGGACGGTAAGCGGAAGTTATATAAACGGTGCCGGTATTGTATTCTTTATCTATGGTTCCTATTATTTCCGCAGTAGGCAATATATTTGGCCAATAATCTTCGGGAGGAATATGTCGGGCTCCGCCGGCATGGACTATTTTGTAAGCCAGGTCGTTTCCGACGTTAGTGCTCGTATTGCGGACGATAAATTCTTGATAGCTCAAAGCTTCTTTCGTTGGATTACCGGCACCGTCCGTTTTTCTAGCTCCCGCTTTTCCGTCCGTAGCTTTTCTCTCAACCTCTTCTCCGTCAACTATTACGGTTCCGGGATTGGAAGGATTTTGAATATGGTCCGAAATCGGATCCGGAATTGTAGGCTCAACCGGATCACCGACTTCCGGGTATTCTCTAATCCCTCCACTTATTTCCGCCGGATACCTGTAACCGTCGACTCTTTCGTTTTCGTAGTGTTCATGATCTTCTCCGGCTCTGACCCGGCTTTCGTTGTGATTGGGTTCGTAGTCTTTGGGTGCGTAGGGAGAAACCCAATTCGGGTCCAGGGGAGAGATGAGCTCCGGTCCGTCGTGAGCAAGGAAAGAAAAGGTAGCTCTGGGACCCCATCTTCCTTCTCCTCTTTCCATTTCCGGAGATCTTTCCAAATAGTCGTGAGGAGAACAGGCGGCCTGTAGGCTGTAGGAATGCTCGGCACCGGACCTGAAGAAAGCGGGTCGGCCGTAAGAAGCGAACTCTTCTTCAATTAAAGCATCTATAAAGTCTTCTTGCTCTCTTTCGGTTACTTCTTGATAGATATGACCTCTTTTATCTTCCAGCTCATCCAAAAGATAGTCTCTCATCCAGTCTCTGTGCTCTCTTTCGTAATCCATTATCGGATCGTAGTCGAGAGGATTGAATGTATTTCTATCGAGCCAAATTTCCAACTCACCACCGCATTCGTCACAGTGCATTATATTGTCCCGGTCGTACCTTAAAACGTCCAAAGAGCGGGTGTCTTTGGTGTGTCTGCGATGTTCCTCATAAGCTTCGTGAAAAGCCCTGTCGAGGTCTTCGAATATCTTTTGGGCTCTTTTGTAAGCCTCAACTTCGTCGTATTCTCCGGGATAGTTATTCAAAAGCTCTTCTTTTACTTCGTAAACCGTTTGATGACGGTAAAGTTTGGGAGGACGATCTTCCCGGTTTATATTATCAAAGCGGACAATATAGGAATTTACGCAGGCTATGTCTTCCGGCCCCTCACACTCTCTTAGCTCGTTGTCTTCTATCCACCCGTCGTGCCATCCGGGTACGTTCCACCAAAAAAGCTTGGCGGGCAAGGGTACGGTCTCCAAGGCGTTTTCACCGCCCAAGACATTTTTTTCTTCCCGGAAATATTCTATATTAGCCGGTATTTCTCCGCCGGACATCTCCGGAAGCCAAGGGTTGTTGAAATAATACGGATCTTCCTGGTCATAATCTCCCAGCTGACCGGGAACTCCGGGTGGAGCTTGAAGACAATCGCTTTGACAGGTAGGGAAAGGAACAGGTTCGCCGTACTCTTCCATCAACTGACTTTCCGTTCTCCAGGCGTCTTCGGGATTGGTGCCCCCTCCGCCGTCACTGGGAGGCCAAGCTTTTTGCCAACTTCCGACTTCTTCGAAAACAACTCCCCTTTCTTCCGGAACGTATCTGTCGTAGTAGGCGACGTATTCATCATGCCAGGTGGGATTTTCACAAGGACCGGTATCCAAATCATAACAAGTCCCCATTTCCAAGCCGACTATTTGCCATTTCCGCATCAGTATATCTCCACCGCAGCCGGGATGCTCTGCCCGAAATTGGCGTTCTTCGTGAACTACATTTTCTCTCCAGATGAACTGGGGTTCTCTTTCCGGGTTAGGGCAAGGACTAAGCCTCATATCGAAAGGAATCTCTCGAGGTCTGGGCAACTCTCTTATTCGGGGACTGACATGGGGCAAGTTTCCGACCACTTCCGATCTGTGAGCGGATTGGGAAAATACGTCTCCGGCCCCCATAAGGATAAAAATTAAAAAGAAAAATAGCCCGATGGAAGGAAGTATTTTTTTTATTTCTTTTTTCATGTATTATATTACGAACTGAATTTATGGGTATTGTGTCGGGTCCTGATATATTTTTTGAACATCCATGCAATCCGTGCTTCTGGGAGGCTCTTCCGAGTCTCTTCCTTTTTCGTCTCTTTCGGTGCGTGGATAAGATTCTTCGCATCTCAATGTATCTACTCCGCATTCACATTCTCCTTCAAATTCGCAGTCCGGTTCACATTGCGGGTGTGTATAATATTCACAACCCGGACAGCGAGAGGCGTGAATTACTTTTTCCGGTAATCCTTCAGAACTTGCTTCGATGTCATCGCAGCTTTCTATCGGCTCTTCAATACGAACACATTCTGCATCTCCGTGGCAATATTGTTTGTAGCCGGCCGGATTACGCACGTTGCATCCGGACCTACTTGCACTTTCACACTCTCCATCATCATCGTAATTTTCTGAACAGTTTGCACTTGAGCAACCATCGTACCAGTCGTAGAGCTGTTCTAATTCTATACGGATGTATACGTCCCATCCGGCTTCAACGGCTGCATTAACTTCGTCACGGATGTCCGCATCAACACAATTTCCCTCCAAGTCGTATCTGACCCTGCCACCGTCGGCGGGATTGTTGCAAAAATCTATATAAGTTCCGGATCTTCTTGAAGCGTCATCCAAAGTATCCATAGCTTCGGGAGTTGAAAAAACATTCGTATTAAAATTAACTCCTTCCCAATTGGAGTCGTAAATCAAATCATCTTCCGTAGATTCAAGCTGATTTATGTAAAGCCTCATCTCTCTGGGTTCCAGCCCTGTTAATTTATAAAGATTATGAGGAACCTCTCCTTCCAATCGGTTGTCGTGGAGCTCGAATCTTCCCGGCCGGGATCCCATTTCTCCCAAGTTTTCCGGAATCTCTCCCGGTAACTGATTCATATAGGCTAAAAAGTATATCGGCCTCAAGGTGAGTCCCAGATTCTCGGGTATCTCTTCATCCAGGCTTCCCTTGTAAAGTCCCAGATAGTCTATTTCTCCTAAATTATCCGTTTCTTCCGGGATTTGGCCGTATATATTTTGATTTCCTCCCAAATTCAGTTGCAGTTCGTCTGCGACGGAAAGCTCTCCGATAGAGTCCGGGATCCGGGTGTTGTCCAATTCAATATAAGAAGCTTTATAGATGAGTTCCGGTCTGGTATTCAGCCAGCTGTCATTGAGAGTTCCTCCCAACGGATTTTTACTGATGCTGAAGATTTGAAGATCCAATTCTTCGTTAGGCCTTGCGTAATGAGCTTCCACTTTTCTTATTTGACTATCGGTTATTGAAATCTGGCAGTGTAAGCCTTCGGTTACCGGCTCTTCCCATGTTTTTTGTTGGCCGTCATCGGTTGCGTCACACCCGGACCAGCCTACAAAATAGCCACCTCCGTGTAGCTGCTGGGCTCTCAGGACTATATTTTTTATTTCCGGCCACTCGTCGTGTTTGGAAAAGTGTTCCCCTCTTCTTTCATAAGAAGTCGACCCTCCCAATCCGGATTCAGGGTTACTGTTTAGATTTCCGTAAGGAACTTGATTTATTTGCGCTCCGGGTGTTTCTTCTCCGTCCACGAAACTTTCTACTACCAATACGTTTCCCGGACGTAGTTCGGTTTCTTCGACTTCTATCGGATAAAGCAAGGCGGCCAAAAATTCATTACCGACGGTTCCGAAAAGGAAAAGCACCACCAAAGAGGCGAGTATCAAAGTGGCGATTATAAGATAATTGTCTATTATTTCATCCATTTTTTATTGAGTAGGGTACCCTCCTTCGAATTCGTTACTTCTTATGTTTAAAAATACCATATCGCTGGATTTGGTGTGGAGGTCGTCGGGAATATCTCCCTCCAGTTCGTTATTGTTTAAAAATAAAGCGTCTTCGGGAAGCGGTTCCCACTCACCCCAGGGAACATCTCCTCCCATTTTTTCATTTTCTCCGAAGCTGAAATATTTCAAATCGGACAGATTTTCAACTCCGTCGGGAAAGTCGGTCACTATATTGTTTCCGACATAAGCATTATGAAAATCAAGATGTCGTAAATTGGTCAAATTGCCTATATCTTGAGCGAATTCAATCATATCGTTTTCAAAACCCAGTAAACTTATTAAGTTGGACAGTTGATTTATTTCATCGGGAACTTCCGTTATTTGGTTATTGTTAAAATCGAAAACCTTAAGCTCACCCAAAGCGCCTACCGTGTCGGGAATCTCTCCGGTCAACCCCTCCTCGGACCTTCTTTCAAAATTCAATCCCAAGTCCCACCAGACCAATTCTCTCATTACGTTTATTCGGTCGCCGATCTCTCCATCCATTTCGTTTCTATAAAGACTCAAATGTTCCAAGAAGCTTAAGTTTTGCAAAAATTGATCGTGGAGCCCTCCTTCGATCTGGTTGGCGTCGGCGAGAAAGCGCTCAAGATTGTTCCAGTTACTGTTTTGAGGCAGACTACCACTAACTCCGCCACTCGCTTTATCCTCTTTATCTTCGTTGTTGTATTGAATGTAAAATCTTTCCAATTCGGAAGTATTGGTTAAGTTGTCGTCAATATTGTCTTCTACCTGATTATTGTTCAAATAAAGCCATTCCAAATTTGCAAGATTTCCCATTTCCGGAGGCAGATTGACAAGTTCATTATTTTGAGCTTGAAAAAAGACAAGCTCTCCCATACCACCCCATCCTTCTTCGGGGAGGGTTTCCAGCTCATTGTTGCTCAAAAGAAAAGTTACGAGTTGACTTAAATTGGTTATTTCGTCCGGAACCTCTCCTTCCATCTCTCCTTGCAGTTCAAAGCGATTCATCTCCGGATTTCCCGACTGGCGGGAGATATTTAAATAATCCAGTTCGGTCAAATCGGTTATCTCTTCGGGAAATCGCTCCAAAACATTGGTTCCCAGATCGAGATACTCCAAAGAGCTCATACTCCCAAAGCTTTCCGGTAATTCTTCAAATCGGTTTTTATAAAGAGAAAGAGACAAAAGATTTTCCAGACCGGATCCGAAATCACTACCCAAATCATCCAATTCGTTTTCTTCCAGCTGAAAGTATTCCAGATTCGGTGCTTGAAAATTATCTTCGATTTCTACAAAATAGTTTCTTCCCGCATAAAGCTCTCGTAAGAGACTCGCACTCATTGAAGAGGATCCGAAAAGACCGTCCGCTTCCAGGCTTCCGGAATCTTGACCGAAAAGGTTATTTTCCAAATTAAAAACCTCCAACTTTTCCAGTTGAAAAAAATCTTCCGCAAGATCACCGTCGAAAAGGTTATTTTCCAAACGAATTGTTTTTATATTTTCCCAGTCCCGGGGTATGTCTTCGGGAATATATCCTTCGAATTTATTATCGGCTATTGAAAAAATAATAAAGTCGAGTATTTCGGCCGCCTCTCTCACTTCCAGCTCCGAAGGGTCTCCGTCGTAATGACTGAGCTCTCCCAGTTTTATCGGAAGCTTTCGGTTTCCGTCTCCGTCCACTACGAATTCCCCGTCTTCATCATAAAAACCCTCCAAGCCGCTTTTGTCCAAGTGGAGCGACTCCAAAGCCAACAGCCCTCCGATCGTTTCCGGAAGCTTTTCTATGTTATTATATCTCAAATCCACCGTTATATTTCTGGGCACCCATTGCTTGTAAAATCGAGTATAAAGCCTATCCATCTCTATCATGCTCTCCAGCCCGTCTTCTTCTCCCATCTCATAAGGGAATATATTTTCCGGCTCTCCGGACAGCCCCAATACGTTTTGATCAGCTCTTAAGTGCTCCAATTCATTCAAGTCAATTTCTATATTTTCCGGGTCTTCCCAAACGGAAAACAGTTGCTCCAGATCGTTGTTTCTCAAATTCAATTCTTTTATGTTTTCCAGATAGGTTATTTCGGAGGGAACCTCTTCGAACTTATTATTTTTTAAGGTGATTACTTTCAAATCATCGGCAAGATTTTGAAAAAAATCTTCCAAGTTCCCCGCGTCTTCGAAACCGGTTAATTTGTTATCATGTAAAGAAAGACGCATCAATTGATCCGAATAAAGCCCCAGTTCTTCGGGAATCTCTCCCTCTATTTCATTTCGGTGCAAATCGAGAACCTCCAACCTTTCGAACTCTTCAAAAATTTCTCCGGGAATTTCTCCTTCTATTTGATTGTTGTCCAGTCTGAGCCTGGTAAGGCGATTAAGTACTCCCAGTTGATCCGCGACTTCATCCAACTCAAAATCGAACTTGTTTTCCCTCAAATTCAATCTGTTCAAATGCTCCCCTAAACCTTCTATGTTTTCGGGTAAGCCTTCGTAAGTATGATTAACCAGTTTCCGTCTCGGCCAAATTATTCTTCTTACGAATCTTTCTTGTGCCGGTTCGAAGACAATCTCTTTCGGTCCGGGAGGGGAGGTTCCCAAAAAATGATATAAATACCTTTCTTCTTCATATGTATGTCCGTCTATTTCCCAATTTGCTCTACCGTCCGTCCTCCAGTCGATTTCCAGATAGATGGTTTCGTCTTCTTCCGTTTCCGTTCTTATCTCCAATCCGTAAACGTTGGAAATTAACGGCAAAGAGAAGAGGAGAACTACGATGACCAGTACTCGAAGAGATTTTTCCGGAAAAGTTTGCATATTGTGTTAATTTTATCTTGATTTATTTGGGATGTCAATAAAAGCTTCAGTAAGCATTATCCAGTCTTTCAGCTTTAAATTTTCCGCTCTCGATTCAGGGTTTAGATCCCTCTTTTTCAGAATGGCTTTTATTTTTTCTTTTGAGGTGAATAAATCTTTCAGGTTGTTTTTCAGTTGCTTGCGGGGATGGCGAAAACCCGCTTCAACCACCTTGAAAAAGCGCCGGGAAAAAACCTCTCCGCGATTCGAGTATTTTGAGTGGGGGGTTATTTTCAAAATGGCACCGTTTACCTTCGGAGGAGGATAAAAACAATTTTTGGGCACATTTCTAAAAACTTTCGGTGATCCCCTGAATTTGGTTATTATCGATAGAAAATTTTCTTTTTCTCCTTTCGACTCCATTCTTTCGGC
>PWGJ01000113.1 GCA_003554445.1 Candidatus Nealsoniibacteriota bacterium | reverse complement strand
CCGAAGAAGAAATAAATGCTCCTGACCCCTTTTCTTGACCCCTTTTCTTACGATGATTGTACCCCGGAGGAGAAATTGTTAGAATACTTTTATCCAAAATCACTGTGATTTTTGTAAACAACGCTTTAGGATTTAACAGATGAACAGAAAGAAATTTTATTTAGTAATTAGGTCAAAAGCGCTTGGAGGAGAGTTGGTGTAAAATAAAAATATGAAAGACTCACAAAAAGATAGCGAAAACCAGACAGAAAAAATAAAACGATTCGGGATTTTGGATTGGGTGATATTGATTATCTCAGCTCTTTTTGCTCCTTATGCCATCGTTATGATAACCGTTTTCGGGATCATTGGGTTTCTTACTGATCATCCTGAAGCAATAGGTCAAACTGTGGCAGGGGTTGTTTTGTTATTTTTGGCCAGTTGGGGCATAAGGGCAAAGCTTTTAAAAGCCAAGGAAACAAAAACGCCTCAAAAATATAAAATTGTACTTGTTCTTACCGTGTCAATCCTGGTAATTATGCTCCTTTTGTTTTTCTTGCCGATTTTCCTTGTTTCTGATTAAGACAATTAAGCAATTAACAATGTTTGTAATATTCGGAACACGTTCTGTTGAAAGAAAGGTGCCAGATGGTATCACGGAACAGCAAGTTTGTTCTGGGTGTAATTCTTTGCAAAAGTTGCATGAATGCAAAAACGAAAAATTTTTTACTTTATTTTTTATTCCGCTTATTCCTATGGGGCAAGAAGGCCCTTCCTATTTTAAGTGCCAGTCATGCAAAGCGAGTTTCTATATTCAGGGGAGAAGTTCTCCGGCAGGAAATTCTCAAAGAATTAGAGAGGTGCCGTATGAGATTATTAAAAACAAGCCCAATTTGACGATTATTGATTGTCCTTGGTGCTCTCAAAAATTACGAGTTCCAAAAGAAAAAGAGAAGTACAACATAAAATGCTCGTCCTGTGGATCAAGGGTATAAATCTTGGAAAAGCGGTCAGGAGCGTTTTCAAGATCAAAAGCATTTGCAGGGGAGTTGGTATAGAATGTATTCATGGCGAAAAACGCGAGAAATATAATTTGCAATATTCTCTATAGAGACAACAACGATAAAAAGTACAGAAAAATCTTTTCTATTGAGGGAGAAAAGACGGTAAATGACCTCAGTGTTTACGTAATTTATTATTTTGATCGAAATATTGACCCTATGAAAGAACATTTTTCATATCACGCTCGAGAGAATGATGATAGAAAAGTGAGGGTTCATCTTGCGCCTCACAGAGGGTGTTTTCGGATGGAGCCACCGCTGGAGAAGCGATTCAAGCCTGCTTTTATTGTAGAACCTCTTGGCTCAGGAATTAAATGTGCTCCAAAGGCTCCAAAATCAAAAGAGGATATTGTATTGGATTCCGACATAAATAAACTGTTCAAATGTTCTTTTATTTTTCACTCAAATATGATGGGTTTATTTTATTATCTAAAATCAAAAGGCGACAAAACTTTGGATGCACTTATCGAAGATCATGAAATTCCAACAAAATACATTTCTAATTTTCATATTTCTGTTACTGAAGCAAAGAGTGTATAAGGTATTTTAAAATCACAAACTCCCAAGATAAAGGGATCAGGAGCATTTTTATGACAGCCTGCCGGTGTAAGAGAAAATGAGGTCAGCCGCTATTTTTTGATATAATTACTCCGTGTGGAAAGGGGCGAAAAGCGGTCAGGAGCATTTTTATGTAGGTCGGGGAATTGAAATAGAATACTACCATGTCTTTATCCGCGCCACATTTTACACTTGATGACGTTCGGTACGCCGACGATCGGGCTATGTTCGAGAGGGCCTGGAAGCTCTTTCAGGACGACCGGGTGGGTGAGGTGTCGGACATCGGCTCGGGCCAAGGTTACCGGACCGCGGTTTGGGGCTCCAAGCCGTACTCCGTCTCTCTAAGCGCGCGGTCCGTGGACCAAGGTGACTGCGACTGTTATATGGGCCGGAATGATATGCTCTGCAAACATATATTGGCGCTGGCACTCAAGGTCTTGGAGCAGACCGGCGGGTTGGTTGAGGAGGAACCGCCCCAGACCCTCCCCGAGGCCAAGTTGATGGTCAACGCCGGTATGAAAAAGATCAGGGCCTACACCGGCCCGTCGCGGATCTGGTTTAGTTACCAGCGGAAACTGTCGGTCGGCGCGGGTGTGATCGCGCGAGCTGTTTCCAATTTGCCGGCCAGTCGTGAGAACGCCGACTACATCTGGAAAGTAGTGCTTCGGTTAAGCAAAAAACTGGCCACCGGCGGAGTGGATGATTCGGACGGGGTGGTGGGTGGCTGCGTTGACTCTCTGGTAGATCAGCTTGGTCGTTACGCTAAAGACCGGCCGGAACTTAAACCGCGAATCTTAACATACTGTCGGGACGACACCGGTTTTGGTTTTGAGGATGAGCTGCGGTCTAAGCTAGAGTAAAAGCAAGCGGTCAGCGACTCGGTTTAAGGTAGAAAAAGGTGGCTGACCCCATTTTCCCGGATCTCCATCCAAGACTCGTCCGGCCAAAACATTTTGCAATCGGAATACCGGTGTGGACAGGTTATGATAGTAAGTAAAACCCAATTGGCCTAAAACCCTCATAAAGGTTGAATTGAGTGTATGGGTCAATACCTGAATCGCCGGGATCGTAAAATAAATTGTGTCTCTCACTGCTCCATGGTGGGGTCAATAATACCATTATACTGCCAAACCGGTTTTTGCCAATGCTTTGATTCAAAATCT
>PWGJ01000112.1 GCA_003554445.1 Candidatus Nealsoniibacteriota bacterium | reverse complement strand
GAATGGAGGGTGAATGGCGCTCCGGTGTCGGATGAAACCGACTTCACCTATACCTATGAAGATCTGGACATGGATATTGAGGTGGCTGTAGATTTAATATTAGAGGATGGATATGTCTTAAATGTAGATACCGCCTGCTGGGGAACTCAAATACAGCAGGTTATCAATTATGCAAATACTGAGGACGGCCACCTTATTTTGGTAGGTGCGGGGGAATACGAAGAAAATGTGTTTGTTAATAAAGGTGTTATTTTAAGGGCTTCTCAAAAACATCAGGCTGTGGTGAAGCCGGCAGAAGGGGAAAATAACGGGAACACATTTTCAGCCGCAGACTCAGGCTTAGCAGAGCTCTTGGAGCAGATTGAACCTAGTGGGATTGATCCGGGTATAGGCATTTATGTGTCGTCTCCCTGGGCACATATCGAAGATATGAAAATAGATGAGGTGGAAATAGGCATTAAGATTTTTGCCAGTTATGACGGGGAAGATAATTCCACCATGGCAATAAAAGGGAATAAGATTAACTCTTATTGTGAAGGTATTTTAGCGGAAGAGCTTGATAGAGTTTCAATTACCGTAGAGGGGAATGAAATCGAAAATGAGTGCGGCTATGGGATAAGGTTGCGCCCGGATTGCGATACTCTCACGCATATTGACAGCATTACGGTTACGGGCAATACCGTAGAAAAAATAGATTATGGTGCAGCGGGAATCAGGGTCCAGGCAAATAACGAGTCTACCGTGGACACGGTAAATGTAAGCGGAAATACTGTTTTGGGCTGGTTGCCGGAGAATGGCGAGAACGACTGGAATGGCGAGAACGGTGAAGAAGAGGTGGAAACGGTTAATGCATGTGGTGCCGACGTTGCAGGATCAGGCGGGGGCCATGCCATTAATGTGCGGGCAAGTGATGAATCCAGAATAGAAGAAGTAATTATTGATTGCAACTTGGTAGAAAAACACGAAGATACTTCCAGTGGGCATGGAATCCGGGTGCATTCGGGCTATTTTAGCGATGCCATTGGCAGTGTGGAAATCACCGACAACGAAGTTTATTATCCCGGCTGCCATGGAATCAGAGTGCAGCTGCACGGGGATTCCACAGAAGAAGGCATAACCGTAACAGGTAATACGGTGGTGGGAAATGAATACACCTCTACAGGTATCCGGGCTGATTCTTCCGGCACGGATTATGAGGAGGGTATCACCCTGGAAAATGTAATCGTTGAAGACAACACGGTAACTAATATCGGTGAGATAGATGAGAATGGGGATGGCCACGGAATGGGTATTCGCGTCCAGGCGGGAGGCCATGATACAGCGACACTTATTGAGAATGCCAGTGTGAGAGGCAATACCGTCACCGATGCCGGCCGGGTGGGAATTCGTGTCCATGCGGGATCCGGTTGGGGAGCAGACTCTGCCAGCAGCATTGAAACGGCAACTGTGGAAGGCAACACTGTTAGCACTACTGATGAGTTCGACGGCGTGCTCGGAATTCGGGTTAGCGCGGGCGAAGATGCCAGCCTTGAAACGGCGGTTATCAATAATAATGAAGTTAGCGGCCATGAGAGGGGAATTTTTGTTCGGGCATGTGATGGAGCTAGCATTGATTCGCTCACCATAGAGGATAATGAAGTCATGGATAATCATGCGGGCATATTTATTGATGATGGAACAGTGCCATGCCCACATGATGGGAATAGTATATTCGGGGAAGGTGATTTGCCGCTCCTCCAAGAAGATATAAACAACGGCACCGCCGGGATCAAAGACGTTAATATTGAAGGCAATGATATTGATGCTTCAGGAGCAAGAGGAGCCGGCATTGCTTATATGAGCAGTGTTGAGGATACTACGGTAAACATTGTGGGGAATACTGTGGCAAGTGAGGATGGCAGCGGCATCAACTTCTGTATTTTCCCCATTATAGGGTCTGAGGTTACGATTGCGGGCAATGATGTTATTGCAGGTTGCAGAGGCATCAATATCAACGGCGATATAATCGAATCTGCTCTGCATATAGACAACAATGATGTTAAAGTGATGGCAGACGATGGATTTGGGGTCAGTTTAAGTATGTATGATGAGTATAAAAAAGATTATAAGATGGCCGAGGATTCCGCGATCAATGTCATCAATAACAACCTTACGGTGGATGGGGATGGAGAAGAGGAACTTGAGAACACCCTGGGCATCAATGCCGGAGCATATAATAGCTTTATAGATACCGTGCTGAATGTATCCGGCAACACTGTTGGTGACTTCAGTTATGCCGGCATTGCGGCAAAAATCCCCAGTCATGGCTCCGGCAGCGCGGAATTCAAGGACAATGATTTGTTGGATAATACCATGGGCACGTTTGTGGGGTTGTCCGGTGAGGAAATGGTTGTGGACGAGCCTTTTGGTGTTGAGGGTGAGGCAGTTCCGGAGGAATATTCAATTATGCTTGAGCCACCTGAGCCACAGGAGCCACTGGAACTTCTCTTTGAGGGCAACTTGTTTGCAGGCGGCGAAACCGGTTTGAGGTTGAAAAATCTCACTACGGGCGAGGTGGAGCCTCATAGCTTAGAAGTGCTCCCCGCGGATGTTCCTCTTACTTCTGTTTTTGTGAGGGAAAATGAGTTCCGGGAAAACCTCGATTCACTGGTTTTTGCGGATGCAATGGAGTTGGGGGAGGCTCTGGTAGTTGAAGATAATCATTTCTTCGGCGGCGATGCGACTGTGATTACTATGAATTATGTAATTGATGATACATGGGGGGCAGTCCTGGATCTG
>PWGJ01000104.1 GCA_003554445.1 Candidatus Nealsoniibacteriota bacterium | reverse complement strand
GAACGCGACCAGCCCAAGGGGCACCCACCCCGGACGATCCGAGAGCATCTCCCCGGAACCACGTCGCTCACGGATTTGTACCTTTTGCCGGCTCTCTCGACCGGAATCTGTGCGCTCCAGCCGGGACCGGCACGCGAGTTCCGAGCTGCCCGTCGGCGTCCCGGCGGGGTTCGCGAGCCACGCCGGGGATCGATCCCCCCGGAGAGACGTCCCTCGGCGGGTGAATGCAGTCCGTAACCTATATCTGTCCAACTCGGCAAGATACAAGTGCGTGTCCGGGCTGGGGTAGTGGCATCCTTTGGGCTTGTGGTGCCCAAGAGGCGGGTTCGATTCCCGCGCCCGGACTGGCAAAAAATTTACATTTTTGGAGACCGATTCCGGAGATTTATCTTCGACAACGGAACAATATGTCGTGTGCCACGTTGTCCCACTTGTGGAGCCACGTTTGACACTAGACGTGGGCTTGGCGTTCACCACAGTCTCAAACATGAAGAGCGATTACCAAACCGGACGTGCGAACGATGTGGGACTGAGTTCTTCTGTGAATACGCTCGAAAATACTGCTCCAGAGAGTGTCTCAAAGCGAGCACCTCACAAACTGGCGAGTCTAATCCGAACTATCGTGGAGGGAAAACGAGTACAACTTGCGAGTTGTGTGATACCGAATTTGAGTATTACGAGTCTACAAAGAAGGGACTGTACTGTCCATCGTGTGTGGTAAACGAAACTTGGCGGAAAGTTCCAAAGTTGATGCAAAAAGACAATCCGCAATGGAAAGATGGGAAAACCACGCTTACTTGTGATGTTTGTGAGCGGTCATTCAAACGGTATCCGAGTCAGATTCAATCTGAAACGACTGTTTGTAGCCGAGATTGTCTCAACGAGTGGCTCTCTGAGGAATTTACAGGAGAGGGGCACCCCAACTGGAAGGGGGGTGGGAACCAAGAGTACGGGCCGGGCTGGAAAGAGGCTCGAGAACGCGCGCTCGAACGGGATCGATATCAGTGTAAACTCTGTGGAACGACCCAAGCCGATCTCAGCCGTAAGCCCGACGTTCATCATATCATCCCAGTTCGTCTATTTGAAGCGAGCCAATCACACAATATTAAGGAAGCCCACATACTCCATAATCTGATATGCCTTTGTCCATCATGTCACCGTAGGGCAGAGTTTGGCGTTGTCGACCGTGATCGGTTATATGAATTGATAGGCGTCAATCAGTCTGACATTGATACCGCCGTAATGGACTCTGACTCCCGGTGAGTGAATGTAAAGAACGGGAAATCCGTACGAGAAGTGAAGCCTGGAACACTCGCGATGAAACCGGGCGGGCCGGACCGCAGCTATCTGATGTGAATCGCGGGCTTCCCAGGTTTCACCTTCGCTACGAGCAGTTCGCGGGGTTCGACCCGACGGACAGTCACGTCGCCGTCAAACCAGTCACACAGCAGCTATATCACCCCCTCAAGCAGGTCGTATTTCCGTTCGGCAAGGAGCAGCGGCCGCAGTTCCGGTCGGCGGAATTCTATCAACTGGATCCAGTGAGTGCTGGAAGAGATCCAAGGATGCCTCCGATACCGACGATAATAACGGCCACCCAATTCATCGGAATGCCACCAAGATCACCGCTAAGTGGTCTCAAATAAGCAATCACAAAGATAACAATAATAGCAACTGCGAGTGATCCATATGGTCCGAGTTCGGATGTTCCTGTTTGTGACATTAGAAGAGTCCACCACTATCGAACAGTCCGTCGTCACGACCGTCTCGTGACTGTTGACCGAAATTTTCGCGTCGTTTGATGATGAATCGATACTCAGTTCTATCCATGAAATCACCGCGTCCTTGTGCGAATTTATTTTCGACTTCACGCCAGCCATCGATATCTTCAATACCACAAGCACAGGCAATAACGAAGTCGTAGTTCTCGCCATAATCTTCAAGCTGCCCCCGGAGTTTCCGCTTCTGACTGTTGGTAAAGTTGCGTTTCAACTCGATTCCAACTATATCGTCTACGACAACGTCCCCGTAAGCTGTTCCCCGTTCTATGCTTACCTGATGACTCTGTCGATCACCGAGTCCTGTACCGATGCCGCCACCAATACCTATCCCTCGCTCGTTGGGATTGTTGAGTCGCTCGTCAAGGTAGTCTTGTAGTTCCGACTGATATTTTCGCTCGTGATCGTGAACTTGTGATGGAACCCATTGCTGTACCAGCTCCCAGACAGTCTGTCCAATTTGATTGCCAATCATATCGATAATATCCTCTCGCTGGAATAAAAATTAATCGGGCTCTGTTAAATTCATCCCCTCAGCTAGCCTCTCTGAGAACAGAATGTTCGCCCGGGGAACTTTCAAAGGTGGTTTCGTGTCAATCCGTGGCCCGGACCTTCTACTTCGCGACGACGACGAGACCGTAGATGCCGAACAGCGCGAGCACGGTGACGAAGAGGCTGCCGACGAGCAACAGCCCGGCGACGCCGGTGCCGAGCAGCACCCAGAAGAAGCGCTTTGGGAGTTCACCCTCGCGGTAGTAGTACGCCGTGAGTCCCGCGATGGCGAGCGCCACCGCGACGCCGAGGCCGCCGCTGAACATGAGCACCCCCTCGCTGATCTCCGGGCCGGCAAGCCCCTCCTCCGCTGCGACCTCAACGAGGGCGTCGGCGAAAAACAGCTTCACCACACCCTCGAGCGCGGCGAGCACCGAGACAGTCCCCACCCCCCCGAGCAACAGCTTGTGGTCGCCGGGACGCGTCGCCGGAGCCGGCGGGTAGCCGTACGGGTCGTCGT
>PWGJ01000109.1 GCA_003554445.1 Candidatus Nealsoniibacteriota bacterium | reverse complement strand
ACCGGATTCAAACCAACAATCAAACACCTCTTCCACTCTTTTCATTTCTCCACCGCAACTTTGACAGTCCATAGTGACACGATCAATGTGGGGTCTGTGTAAATCTTCGGGCTCCTTATCCAACTTGTCAATCGATCCGATTGCTTTTTGGTTTTCACAATCTTCACACTCCCAAACCGGAATCGGCGCTCCCCAAAATCTGTTTCTGGAAACGGACCAGTCTCTTGCTCCTTCCAGCCAGTTTCCGAATCGTCCCTCTTTAACATGTTCCGGAACCCAATGAATATCTTCGTTGTTTTTTAAAAGCTGATCTTTAAAATCGGTCACTTTTATGTACCAGCTGTCAAAAGCATAATACAAAAGCGGTGTGTCACATCTCCAACAGAACGGATAAGAGTGCTCATAGTCCTCTTTCTTATAGAGCAGGTCTCTCTCTTTTAAATCTTCTAGAATATATCGATCCGCCTTTTTTACGAACATGTCTTCAAACTGCCCACCGTGTTCATTAAACTTACCTTCTTCATCAACCAAATGGAAAAAAGGAAGATTCTTTTCCTTCCCCAATTCAAAATCATCTTCACCGTACATAACAGCCGTATGAACTATTCCGGTTCCTTCTTCAAGAGTTACAAAGTCCGCCAAATAAACCTGAAAACAATTTTCAATTCCTTCCGGATCGGCCTCTTTCATATAAGGGTACAATGGTTCATACTTCAACCCTTTTAAATCTTTTCCTTTCATTTCCTTTTTTATTTCAAAATCTTCATCGATCACCTCCAATCTCTCTTTGGCCAGAATTAATTTTTCCTCTTCGGTTTCAATAAGCACATAATCGAAATTTTCATCAACTACCAAAGCAACGTTTCCGGGTAAAGTCCAGGGTGTAGTGGTCCAGGCCAAAAGGCTAACTCCTTTAAACTCTCCCTCCTTTACTTTCATTTTCATGAATACGGACGGATCGGTTGTCATTTCATACCCCTGATTAACTTCAAAATTGGAAATGGGCGTTCCGCATCGTGGACAGTAAGGAGAAATTCTGTAATCTTTGTAGACCAGATCCTGATCCCAAAGCTTTTTAAAAACCCACCAAACCGATTCGGTATACTCTTTATCCATCGTTGAGTAATCATTTTCATAATCAGCCCATCTTCCTATTCTGGATAAAGTCTCCTTCCAATCATCGACACATCTGAAAACGGAATCTTTACATTTTTCATTAAACTTTCCGATCCCGACATCCTCTTCAATTTCTCTCTTACTATTTACATCGATCTCTTTTTCTATCAAGTTTTCAATCGGAAGTCCATGACAATCCCAACCGACCCTTCTGGGGACTCGGTATCCTCTCATCGTTTTGTATCTGAGAACACTGTCTTTGATACTGCTTGCCAAAACATGACCGTAATGCGGCTTTCCGGTTGCAAAAGGAGGTCCGTCATAAAAACTGAAAAGTTCGGCATCTTTTCTGTTTTCCAATGTTTTTTGAAATATATCTTCTTTCTCCCAAAAGTCTATTATCTCTTCTTCTATTTTTGAAAAATCCATACTTTGTTAAATTAAAATCTAATTTTCAATGGTTAATAATAGCATAAATCCTTAAAAAAATTAATCGGTAATCAGAAAAAATAATGGGAATTATTACCTATTATTTGAAGGGAAAAAGTTTTCTTTAAGAGAATCACGCTAATTTTAAATTGAAGCTGGTTTTAAAGGTTGTCGAGCTAAGCCAACTTTCTAAGCTCGGCAGTTTTTATAAAGCCGTCTTTTTCTTTTTTTTCTTTTATCAACTCTTCTCTGCTTTTATTTTTAACCTTTCCTTCAAGCAACCATAACGGGTCTCCGTGACTGACAATTAAAACTTTTTCATCTTCATTGCTTTTATCGATATCCGTTAAAGCATCAAGCATTCTTTCTTCCAAAGTACTCCAATCTTCTCCTTTCTTCGGACCTCTGTCAAAAAATTTTTTGTCTATCGGGAATTGATTGTAAAATTCTTCTTTTTTTCTATCGTGCCAAACTCCCAAATTCAAGTCCCTGAGCCTTTCATCAAAAATTATATCCTTTTTAAAATCAATTTCATCACTGACAATCATAGCCGTCTGTCTTGTTCGTAAAAAGTCGGAGGAGTATATCTTGCTTATTCCCAAATTTTTAATCTTTTCAGAGCTCTTTACCACCTGGGATCTCCCTTTTGTAGTTAACGGAACCGAATTTATTGGATTTTTAGGATAAATAAAATCACTTTTTTCTTTCTGATAAATCGTCTCTCCGTGTCTTAATATGTAATGCTCGTTTTTTAAATCCATAACCTACATTCTTTCCGGTAAAGAAATTCCCAAAAGAGATAATGATTTTTCAAGAACTTTGTAACCGGCTTCGGTTATCGCTATACGTTGCCGCTTCAGTTTTTTATTTTCTGCATTCAAAATGGAGTGCTCGCTATAAAAGCGATTAAATTCTTTTGCCAAATCATATGCATAATTAGCTATGGTTGACGGAGTAAAATTACGCCTTGCTATATCTACCATGTCATCGAATTCAATTATTTTTTTAACGATGATTCTTTCCTGCTTTGATAGGTTATAAACTTCCAAGTCGAAACTTTCTTCGCTTTTATCCAAAACACTTTTGGCTCTAAGAGTGGTGTATTGCAGATAAGGACCGGAGTTTCCTTTTAGATTTAAAACTTTTTCCCAATCGAAAACGATATCCTTTTTATAATGTTTTTTTAAATCAGCGTACTTAACCGCTCCCACTCCCACTTTTTCGGCAGTATCCCTTTTCTCTTTTTTTGTCATTT
>PWGJ01000079.1 GCA_003554445.1 Candidatus Nealsoniibacteriota bacterium | reverse complement strand
GTTCATTTAGAGACTACTAATTATGTTTGATGAGATGATATCATGAAAAGAACAGCACTATTCATCATGCTTTTAGTAACATTAGCCAAAATAACAGGGTTTTTACGTGAAATAACACTGTCGTATTTTTTCGGTGCCTCTGAGATTACAGATGCATATTTTGTTGCACAAACAATTCCTAGGGTTCTTATCAAGTTTATCGGTGTTGGAGTTGTTGCAGGGTTTATACCTATATATACTAGGATTAAAGATAATCAAGGTTTTGAGATGGCTAACAAGTTTACTAATCAAGTACTTCATCTATCATTTGTTTTTTCAACATTCATTGTGTTGTTGGTACTTTTCTTCCCGGAGGCTGTTTTGTTTGCTTTTGCTTCAGGTTTTGATGGAGCCCAAAAAGATTTCGCTATATTGTTTATTAGAATTATGGTATTTGCGACATATTTCATGTCTTTTCAACATGTCTTCAAAGGGTTTTTACATGCAAATAATACCTTTTGGGCTCCTGCAATAATAGGAGTACCTATAAATATTGTAATTATTGCAAGCATTTTTATCGCTAGTCAAAACAATCCGGTTGCTATGGCATATGGTTATGTAATTGCAACTGCAAGTCAAATGGCCTTGATTTTACCGGTAGTTATAAAAAAGAAGTTTTCGTATCGTATCAATATTTCTTTGACAGATGATAAAGTGAAATTACTATTGATTACTAT
The DNA here is from genome assembly GCA_003554445.1 of Candidatus Nealsoniibacteriota bacterium. GTDB lineage: Bacteria > Patescibacteriota > Minisyncoccia > Minisyncoccales > PWPS01 > PWPS01. The sequence continues at coordinate 2,106 of PWGJ01000079.1, read as the reverse complement.
CTTGCCCATTATGCTAAGCGTAGGGGTGAATGATATAAATGAAATTATATCTCAAAATATTGCTTCGCAGTTTGTCGAAGGAAGCTTGAGTGCAATGAATTACGCTAGAAGGCTAAACAGTTTCATGAACGGAGTAATTATTTCTGCAATTACTGCTGCTATGTTTCCCATCATTTCTAGAATGGCTGCTCAAGGTGATATTTCGAGATTGAAAAAAGTTCTTAATGAAAGTGTTAATTTTAACTTACTGATTTTAGTACCTGCTGCCGTTGGTGGTATGATTTTCAGTCAAGAAATCATTTCATTGGTTTTTGGTAGGGGGGAGTTTGACGATATAGCGATTGGAAAGGCTAGTAGGGTTTTGTTTTTTCTCTTGATTGGCCTTCCTTTCATAGGGTTGAAAAACGTATTTCAACGAGCTTTTTTCGCGCTCAATGACACAAAAACACCACTCTTAGTAACGATTTTAAGTGTTAGCACAAAGCTTTCTTTTGCATTAATGATTTATTTCTTCACAAATTTAGAAATTGCTGGATTAGCATTAGCCACGTCAATTGCCACAATTGTTGGCTTTATATTTTTATTCCTTTTTCTCCGAAAAAAGATAGGCGTACTAAAACTCAAAAATATGGTCATGACTGCACTAAAAATACTTGTAGCATCGTTGTTAATGGGGATTCTAGTTAAGTGGCTGTATGTGCAATTATTATCAATCACTTCTACTGTAATTTCGTTCTCATACATAGAAGAGCTTGTTATCGTTGTGTCAATTTTAACAGGTGCTTTAGTTTATTTTATATTAGTTTTGATATTTAGAGTTAAAGAGGTAGAAACCTTTTTCAATCTATTCAAACGTAAATTTCTTCTTCATATCCCCAATTTCAACAATAAAAAAGACACCAATAATAAAATTTTTGAGGAAGACAGAGGAAACTTTCTGAACAAAGAAAACGAGATTAACGATATAGAAGATGAATGATTATTTGTTAAGAGATTGTTGATAATAACATTAACTTGAATGTTACTCCTATACATTATAGAGTTATAGAAAAAACATGTGCAAAATTCGAATTATGCGTGGTTTTCTTATCATTGCGCAATCAATGGAGCGGATTATTAGATAACTCATTGTTTATCGAATATAAGAGAATAAATCCCCTCCCAAAAAAAAAATGAAAAAGAAGATTAATTACAGATTCGATTATAAGATTAACATTGTATTGATATCATAGGGGCGGAGTAAGTATTCTCTTTGCAATTGAAAAGAAGCAATTTATTTTTGTTTCATTAAGGAATAAAGCATTTGGAATAGCAATCATTTGCGAACATTTTCTCATGTCCGTTTATTGCATTAATAGATTACCACTTACATCGATGATTATTACATTAGAAGAGGTATGGTGTTTATGTCACAAAACAGGAATATTATGAGCAACCCCAAATGTCTCTTTTTACGGTTTTTTTGTGCAGAACTCTTTGTTTTTTTTGTTGTGCTTATTGGTATAGTTGGATTTGTATTCTCGTATGATTTAGAGGCTCTTTTGATTTTATGTTTATTACTAATTATACAATTGTTAATAAAACGAGAAGTACTTACAACGTTATTATTAGTTGCCATCATCGGAATGGTGCCTTTGGCAAGACATGGTGATGTTGAGTATTTCGTTCCGCTTTTTCGTATGTTTGAACCTTTTGTAAGCGAAGAAGTACAAGAAATGATTCAAAACTATGAAGGGAATCGCTTCGTCTATTTTGTTGCACCATATGTGGTCTATGGAATTATTCTTTCTTTCTTTATGCATTTCATCCTTTATCCTGCAAAGTTTCGAATTGGACGCTTTTTTTATCCTACCATTGCTGTAGCTGTGGCGGTAAGTATTGGCGGAGCAGGGTATACTTCCTTTAATGAATACTTTTCCTTTCCAGCTATTTTTTATGTCTTCTTTTTAGGCATTGGAACGGTAATAGCGTATATCTTCTTGGAGATGTATCTGCCAAGAGACAATCCTTATATGGGCGAATACTTCGCCAAGATGATGCTCGGTGTTGGCCTTATGGGCATTGGTATGCTTGCAAGTGGGTTTTATCAAAACATTGATCAGATTG
>PWGJ01000117.1 GCA_003554445.1 Candidatus Nealsoniibacteriota bacterium | reverse complement strand
CCGGGAACACCCCCGAAAGGGGAGCCGGCACCGCAGCGGTGGATAAGGCCGCCGCTCAACCCCGGGAGGAAAAGACAGCGCCCGGCAAAGGCGCAGCGCCTTTGACCATCCGCTTCACCCCCGAGGAAGACCGGCTGCTGCTGGAGCAGGCGCAAAACGGCAATTCCGGCCCGCCTGAGGATCTGCAGCTGCACCGCCAGGCGCTGCTCTTTTCCTTAAGCCCGGGCTTCGACACCCTGCTCTCCCTGTCGGCCGTGCGCCAGCTGGAAACCCTGGACTACCAGGTCCAGACGGTGCGGCACGTGCTGAAAAACCTGCGGGGCCGGGCTTTGCTCTGCGACGAGGTGGGCCTGGGCAAAACCATCGAGGCCGGCCTGGTGATGATGGAATACATGCTGCGGGGCCTGGCGCGCCGCGTGCTGGTGCTGGCCCCGCCCTCCCTGGTGGAGCAGTGGCAGGGGGAGATGTACTACAAGTTCAACCTGGACTTCGTGGCCTACGACGCCCCCGAATTCAAAAAACACCCCCGCCCCTGGCAGGAGTTTCCCCGCATCATCGCCTCTTTGGACACGGCCAAGCGGGAAAACCACCGGGAAGAGGTCCTGGCCGGGGAATACGACCTGGTCATCGTGGACGAGGCCCATCACCTGAAAAACCACCGCACCCAGGCCTACCAGCTGGTCAAGGAGCTGCAGAAAAAATATATTTTGCTGTTGACCGCCACGCCGGTGGAAAACAACCTGGAGGAGCTGTTCAACCTGATCACCCTGCTGGCGCCGGGCCAGCTGGAAACCGCCTCCTCCTTCAAGCGCAAGTACATCACCCGGGGCGACCCGTTAAAACCGAAAAACACCGAGGACTTGAAAAAGCTGGTGCGGGAAGTGATGGTGCGCAACCGGCGCAGCGAAACCGGCGCCATCCTCAGCCGGCGCCACGCCGATGTGCTGGAGCTGGAGCTCTCCCCGGAAGAAAGGCGGCTCTACGACCGGATGACCACCTTCATCCGCGAGCAGTACCGGCAGGAGGGGCCGGCAGGTGGCAGCTCCGGCCTGAACGCCTTCACCCTGAAAACCCTGCAGCGGGAGGTGGGCAGCAGCATGGAGGCGCTCATCCCCACCCTGGAAAAAATGGCCGCCAACCAGGACCACCCGGAGCGGGTGCGGCGCACCCTGGAGGAGATGGCCGGGCAGGCCCGCAGCGTGCCCCAGCGGGCCAAGGCCCAGGCGCTGCTGCAGCTTTTGGAGAAAATCCCGGAGAAAGTCATCGTTTATACCGTCTTCGGGGAGACCCAGCGCTTTTTGGCCCGCTTTTTGCGGGAGCAGGGCCTGGAGGTGGCCGAGCTGCACGGGCGCATGCGGCGCCAGGAAAAAGAAGAGCAGGTGCAAGCCTTCGCCCGGCAGGCCCGGGTGCTGGTCTCCACGGAGACGGGCAGCGAAGGGCGCAACCTGCAGTTCTGCCAGGTGATGGTCAACTACGACCTGCCCTGGAACCCCATGCGGATCGAACAGCGCATCGGGCGGATTCACCGCCTGGGCCAAAACCAGGATGTCTTTATCTACAACCTTTCCGCCCGGGGCACAGTGGAGTCCTACATCCTGGACCTGCTGGACGCCAAGATCAACATGTTCCAGCTGGTGGTGGGTGAACTGGACATGATCCTGGGCAACCTGAAGGAGAAAAAAGACTTCGAAACCCTGGTCATGGAGATCTGGTCCGGGGCGGAAAGCGAAGGGGAACTGGAAAAAAACATGCAGGACCTGGGCGAACAGCTGGCCCGGGCCAAGGAGCATTACGAGGCAGTCAAGGCCGTGGACGAGCGTCTGCTGGGCGAACTTCTGCCCCAGGAAGAGAGCTCATAAAGCTGAAGGTGACTGCAAAGGAGTGAAGAACGTTGGAACCCATCACACCGGATTCAGTGGAACGCTTTGTCCTCCATGCCCTGGAGCGGGCCGGGGCCGTGGTGGAAAAACCGGGTTACGGGCTGGCAGAGGTGCTGCTGCCCGAAGAGCTGGAGCCGGCATTTGAGCAGGAGGAACTGCTGCTGGCCTTCGACTACGAGGTGGCCCAGGAGAGCCCGGGAAGCGCCTTTGTCACCCCGGGGAGCGCCCTGCTGGACAGCGCGGTGCGCCTGGCCCGGGATTACGGCCGGTTCACCCGGCATTACCGGCCCGGAGCCGAAATACAGACCCCCCGCAACCTGGAACAGAAAATCAGCGAGACCGTGGATTTTCTGCACTGCCGCCCTCCCCAGGTTTCTGGAAGCTGGACGGCGGAGAATATCTATTACGGCTTCTATTTCCTCTGCACCCTGTTCGCCTCGGACAAGACCGAGGAGGTCCTTTCCGCTGTGATCAACGGACACAGCGGGCGCCACTGCCCGGAACTGATAAAGCCGCTCCAGGAGATGGTTTCCCTGGATTACCCGGAATACGAGCTGGGTCAGGCAGAGATCCGCCCGCTGCAGGACCTGTACCAGGCCGCCTGCCAGGCCGTTGAGCCCCAGGTGGAAAAAACCGCCGCCCGGTTCCAGGCCCAGCAGGGCGCCCTGCGGGACAAGGAACGGGACCGGACCGCCCGCTACTACGAAGCCACCCTGCAGGAACTGGAAAACAAGCTGTCCAGCGCGGCGGATGACAAAAAGCGGCAGCGGCTGCAGGGACAGATCGAAGCCACCCGGGCCGACTGGAAGCGCCGGGACGAGGACATCTTTACCCGTTACCAGGTCGAGGCGGAAGTGCGCCTGGATCATATCGCCGCCTACCACATACCCTGCGTTTTTATCCGCCTCAAAATGCAGCACAAAAAAGAAACCCTGCAGCAGACCCTGCTCTTCAATCTTTTGTCCCGGGAGCTGGAACCGCCGCTG
>PWGJ01000015.1 GCA_003554445.1 Candidatus Nealsoniibacteriota bacterium | reverse complement strand
TTTTCTATTGAATTTGCTTGAACTGCCCACCAGTAGATGCCATCGACAGCTTCTAATGACTCCAAAGTCGCTTTGTAGTATCTTTCTTGAGCTTCCATGTCCGTCTCGGTTCCGTGTTCGGGTCGCCAGGAATGACTAAAAGATCCGGCTTGAGAAACAGTGCCCACCTCTGTAAACACTACCGGCTTATCATGTTCTTCCTTAAGTTTTTTAACTTCTTCAATCCAAGGCTTCCAAGCCTGAATCATTTCCTCAGTAGTAGCCTCTTTTCCGAGCTCTTCTTTTGGAAAAAATGCATCAATGCTTATAAAGTCAACTATATTCCAAGAAAAATCATTATCGAAAGCATTGTGCCAGTTAACGGAGTAAGTTAATTTACCATCGTATATCTTTCTTATTTCATTCACCATATCAGTCCACATCCCGGTTTCTCTTTCAAGAGAGCTTAATTCGGTTCCTATATTCAATATCTCCGCTCCCTCTTTTTGGGCAATTTCAGCATATCTTAATACTATATCCGAGTAACTTTGAAACCACTCTCTCCTATCTTTTGGCTCTATAAGACCCCTCCATTTACCATCATTTATAAATGAAGATTCATCAAGAAGAGGTCTAATCATAACGGTAAAGCCTCTTTGCTTTGCTTGACGAATAAAAAATATTATATTTTCATCCGTCGGAGTTCTATTCTTATCAACATAAGGATCTGTCCCTCTCCAATCATCTTGAAATACCGGGAAACTAAAGGAGAGGCTATTTACATTCAAGCTGGCAAGATGATCCAAAGTTTTTTCTACATTACTTCTGAAATCCAAGTCATTTCCAAATGCAAAAAATGCCATACCGGCATGAAAGTCACCCGGCCTACGCGGAGCACTCACTTCTATAATCTCTTCATTGGCGTGACTTTCATCGGGAATAGGTATATTAATATACTCTACCCCGGGATTATTGGCAATTGCAGGTTGGGCAATAAAAATCAAGATTAAAGCAATAGTTATTTTAATCATTGTCTCTCACTCCTTCCGAACGTTTCGTAAACTCTCCATTGTGATTGGTTTTGGTTTTAGCCCAAGATGCATTGCCGAGACTAAGAATGCTGGCAAGTAGCCAATGGAAAGTAAAGGCAAAATACGGTATAAGATAAACAATCTTTTTCCAGCCCCCGACTTTCCAGATCATCATTAGGAGTCCTACAAGAAAACCCACTGTCCACATAATCCAAAATAAATCACCTAAATCCCAAACAGAAAATTGACCACTGAGAAAATAAAACAAGTATAGGATTACCGAAATCCACCAAGCAAACGCGGAAAATGTCAAAAATCTATAAATATAGTCGAATAAGTTACCAAATTCAGCTATATAATCCCACGCCACCTGCATGTGTCCTTTAATCCATCTACTTCTTTGAGTTAAAAGAGATCCCCAGCTTTCCGGCTTTTCATCAAAAACAAGTAAATTGTCTGCGAACTTTATCTTAAGTCCTTTTTTAGTCATTCTTGTAAACATTTCATAATCTTCTACCAGGTAATTGTTCCAACCTCCTAGATCTTTTACAGTATCTCTCTTTAAAGCTGTTCCGGTTCCGGCAAGAAGGCAAGGGAGCCCAAGTACTTCTCTTCCGGCTAGAGCAATTGATGAAAAGATATCAAACTCTATCTTTTGTAACATCGTCAATATCGATTCTCCGTAGTTAGTAACACCAAGTCGAGACTGGATCGCTGATACGTCTTCGTCTTCAAAGTGAGCAACCAGTCTATGGAGAAAATATTTATCTTTAATTCTGTTATCAGAATCAAAGTGCACAATTATTTCTCCACTTGACTCTTTAAATCCTCTATTTAAAGCAAGTGCCTTTCCTGAACGGAGACTTTTAAACTCTATAACCTTTATTCTTTCATCATCAACTTCAGCAGCTTTTTTAGCGGTTGCGTCACTACAATTATGAGGAATGACTATAATTTCAAAATTTTGATATTTTTGATCAAGAAGATCGTAAAGTAAATTTTGAATAACAGTCGCCTCGTTGTGAGACGGTATCAACACCGAAACTAGTTTTTCTTCTGAGACTACCAATCTATCTTTTTTATCCTTATAAAAAAGGCTGGCAAATCCAAGAAGAAACAGTATCGTCGTGGCTAGATACATAAGACCCACACAAAGCATCAACAGATATGGAAACTGTATATTTGAGTCAAATACTCCAAAATAAGAAGGATTATACAAAACCCTTCCGGTAATTAACTGATACGCAGCTCCATAAAAAATGTAAGACACTAAGGCAAATATAGCAACCATTAACAAGGTAAAAATAAAGTCTTTAAATGACCTTATTCCGAGTCTCTTCATCTTGGATCACCTCTTTCTTGCTCATCAATTGTTGCTTCTCCAAAATAGACGGAATCTACATGAAGCTCGCCTATTCCGTCTAAAAGGATAACCGGGTCACCCCTAACGGATCTTTTGGGAGCTCTAGCAAGTAGACCTACTTCTTCCCATTCCCCGTCACTTGACCCCGTGATATAGGGTCCGAAAACGGCAAAAGTCGGATACCAGAAATCATCATCAATGAAGAATTGTTGCATCAACCTGATTCCTTTTCCTTCTTCAAAGTCATACTTTATCCGAAAAGACAAATAATAAAGCCTTTCCGGTAAGACAAGAGGTTTATGCGTATACTCCGGAACCGCCAATACTCCGATATCATCTAATGAATCTCCCTTAATTTTAAAGGTGGATTCTTTAGCTTCAAAAGTCGGATCGCCACCGAATATTTCTTGACCCCATGGATAAGGGCGCATACCATATTTATCAGAAAATTCATCTTGCATAAGATAGAGTCTATTCAAATTGGTATTTTTATAAGCATATTCAGTGGGGTGGTTTTCCAGAAGTTTAACTTCTTCTACATCATCAACTCTTGCCGAAGATAGGAGAAAGGGTTGCTCATTAACCACGGAAACCGGCCTAAAACTAAAAGCCAATACGGAAAAAAAGACAACTATTACAAAAAATCTCTTAATCATTTTCCATTTCATTTTAAATCACTCCTTTGCTATCTTTTCTACAGTTAGAAATTCTGTTTTTCTTAATTTTCTATCTTCAGTTCCTCTCGTTTATTTAATTTTCAAAGAGCTTCCTCCTTAAACGTAAGTCCTCTCAATGTTCTTTTTTATATCAATAAATACCTTTTATGTCAACTAATATTATTGACATTAAGGATAATAAAATTATAATAAATTACCCTAGGAGGTGATCTTATGAATCTGCCCGACAGATTGGAGAAAAAAGACTATCAAGAAAAAATAGACTTGCTTATAGAACTTACCGAAGATTTGAAAGAGTCATTGATAGATAGCAAAATTCTTCTTGAAGAGTTGGATGGCAGTATTGACCAGGGTGTTAGAGAAGTAATGAAAAAAATAAGCCCGTGGCAAGGTAGAAACTTTAATGAGTGGAATGGCAAAGAAGCTGAATTGAAGAAGATTATAGTCTTGTCCAGAAGCTTGAAGTATATATTAAAAAGAAGAACAAAAATATCTGAAGAGGATCTTAAAAAACTAAAGGAGGATAAATTAAAAAACCGGCTTAAGTGAGCCGGTTTTATTTTTTAACTCTAATTTTAAATCGCCAATCCTGCTAAATATAAAACATAATGTTGTGTTAGGAGGGCCGACGCTATTATTAGAATAATAAGCAAACTGTTTAAGACTACGTGAGGGATGTGAATCTTTGCATTCATTATAGATTTTATGACAAGTGAAAAAGTAAATATCGAAGCTATAATCGTTAATAAATACCCCAAAGATTTTACAGGTTCGGAAGTCGCTCTTCCCCAAAAAGAAGTATATCTGTGATCACCTTCCAGGCTTCTAATTGATTCCTCCGGAATTCCTACTGCTAAAACAACTCTTTCATCTTCTTTTTCCATGAATGCGAATGATTCTTCTATAGGAACCCCTTCAATTACTGATTCAGTCTCATTTTCAACCTCTTCATCACTGTCCTCCTTTGGTTCTTCAGGAAGAATTTCTTCTTTTTCTTCTTCATTAATCTCCTGGTCAGATTCAACCTCTTCTCCTAAAACCGATTCATTGGTTTCTTCATTTTGTGCTAAAATTTCTCTTTCTGTTTCCCTTACGGGTTCAACATACTCCTGCCTTCTTGTTCCAAAGAGTTGAACAACATAAGTCGCCTCACCTCCGTTATACTCTCCCCTTGCAGTGGCTATTCCAATATCTTCAAACTTTTCACTTATTATATTATCCCTGTGAGTCGGTGAGTCCATCCAAGCTTGGTCTATCTGTTCCGGCTCCCTGAAGTTAACCGCTAAATTTTCTCCTGCATATTGGTAATCGTATCCGGCCTCGTCAAACCAATGCCACGGCTTTATACCGTCGGGGCTGGTGTGTGCAAAATATCCATTTTGAGCCATATGCTCAGCTTTAAGTTGGGCAGCTCCTACCAACCGAGGATCAGTGGTTAATTCATCCAACCCCCTCTCTTGTCTTCTTACATTGGTAAGCATAACTAATTCCGAAGGAGCTATTTTAGCTAAAAGATCTTGAAAAGAAATTCTACCCAGTGAGTTGGATAAAAAAAGAAATTCTACAAAAAGAACCGCTATAAAAATAAGCAGCACCTTTCTTCTTCCCAGTATGCCGGGCTTTTTTCCCTCTTTGCCTATCTTTAAATATTTTTTAATTTTTTCAGTCAACTTACCTTTATTTTATTTTTTTTATTATACCAAAGAGACTAAGGAATGGCAATGTCAAACGAAAAGCGCTAAACAGCACCCTCTGTTTTTTAACTTTAGTTTCCAAAAACTTCAAAACAATCTTCTCCATCCAATTGAACAGGGCTTCCATAATAATTTTGAGTTTTGTTTTCATAATCAGCACATGCAGAAACAAAACTTTCTTCTTGGTCGGTTTTAGCGCAAAGTGGCGCCCATACGACATACGTTTCTTCACTTACTGATATCTGATAATCTTCATTGCTGCTCAGATAATCATCATCATTTAAAATATTTGCACTGCAAGATGGGATATTGGTTTTAAGATCTACCCAATAATCGGACTCTTCAAAGCCGAGATATATTTGATCATGATTAAAATAATATCTTTCTATACTGAGCCTGACCTGGCTAAGCTCCGACCTGATTTGAGTGTCGTAAGCAGATTCCCTGGCAGAACTTATCGATAAAAGCGCAATTCCCGGTAAAATTACTATCACCACCAGAAATATCAAAATCAAAAATATAATTATCCCGATAAGTACTTTTTTACCACTGGATTTCTTTGGCTCTCTTTGCTCTTCGGTATCTTTTTTAGACATAAATATTTTTCTTAATAATAAAAGTGATATTTTAAAATTTAAGATTTATCTAAAAAATCCGTAATGAAATTTACCGACCTCTCTTTATCATTATGATCAATTGAATATTTTTGAATAAAAGGCTCTACCATAATATGAACCATTTCATGCTTTATCGTTCTTACCGGTTTTTCATTATATAAATTCAAAATTATCTGATTTTTATCTGCTTGATAAAAACCCATCGGACCGTAGGAAGTTATTTTTACAGTAAAATTAATATCTTCTACCTTAAAGAAATCAATTAATTTTTCTACAAATTTATTCTCTTCTTTCTTCCACCTCTTTTTTATCTTTTTCAAAAAATCCTTATACTTTCTCTCATTATAGTTCTGTTGAATCGTTCTCTCATCCGCCCATTTAAACAAGATATTTTCTTTTTTAAAAAAATCAATTGCCCCCTTTGTCATATCCGCTACTTCTTTTTCTTCTTCTATTGTATTTATTTTGAATTTTACTTTTATTGACTTCATTCATCCCATATTTGGTTTGCAATGTTTATACAAAACTTAAATCACGATCATTTTTTCTATTCTTGAATTTCATTTTCTTCTGCGCTCTCAAACACTTCTTCACAATCTACTCCTTCGGGATTTACAAATTCACTGTCGTATTCTTGAGCATTCCCTCTACTATCAATACAAAAGAATGCTTCTTTAGCGCAAAGTGGCGCCCAAGCAACATAAGATTGAGCTTGCTCATTATCCTCTACATTTATCTGGTATTCCTCATGCTCGGTTACAAGAACATCCGCAAAATCTATCTCCAATCGAGAAATACTGCATTCCGGAATTTCATTTTTAATGTCTCTCCATCCGTCAGAATCCTCGTACCCATAATAACTTCCATCATTGTCATAATAATGCATTTCGGCATTGCTTCGCACTTGAGTTAATTCGGATTTTATTTGAGTGTCATAAGCATTTTTCGGTGAATCTTCAACTTCTATATCCTCCATTCCATTACCAATCTCTTCGAATCCTTCTTCAATCAAATCCGGCTCTATCGGCTCATCAAGAAGATCATCTCCAAGCTCCATTTCACCTCCTATATCATCTCCAAGCTCCATTTCACCTCCTATATCCATAAAAATATCCTCTAACTCATCTAAAGTTTTGTATTCCTCCGGCTCTTCTAAGTTCAGGGGTTCGTCAAAATCAGCCCATTCCATGCCAATTGCCAAATTCATTTCGGAGATATCGGGAATATCTTCTTCTTCAGATAACTCTATTTTCATTTCAATCTTGTAGATATATTCTCCGTCGGTCCATACGGAAGCTGATACAATTTCGTTAAGTTTTTCATCAACTTCTTTTAATTCTTCTTTTTGTATTTCTTCAAACTCCTCGGAACCGGAGCAAAGAGCTCCCCAAGCGGCGTACTCCTGATCTGCAACATTTATTCCGTAACCTTCTCCATCCATTATTTTCCTACTACATTCAGGCATATCTTCATTTATATCAACCCACCCTTTCGAATCCTTATAATTTTCATAAGTACCGTCGTTGTCATAATAATGCTGCTCTGCATTTGACCTAATTTGGCTAAGATGTGACATTACTTGAGTGTCGTATGCACTAGCGTAAGCAGCAAAAAGAGAAAAAGATTCACCGGCTCTATCCTCTTCATAATGGCCCTCCGGAAAGACTTCATCACAAGAATTTCCTTCAGGGTTTATCGTTTCTCCGCTGAACTCTCCCGCATTCCCTTCACTGTCCACACAATAATATCCCTGTTTTACCGTTTCCGGCTGATCTTCGACTTCTTCAAATTCCTCGATAAATTCATCTATTAAATCAACAAAGTTTAGAAGGCTGAAATTTAAGTCATATCTTTCTACCGTAGTACCTTCTATATCTTCCTCGGTTGAATTTATTACAGTTATCACCTCTTTTTCCCAAAATCCGTCTTGGAAAAAATTGACTATCTCATCAATCTCTTCCGGATCAATTTCTTCACCCATTTCTTCTCTTAAAAACTCTGTTATTTCTTCCCGAAAATCTTCTCGATCTTCACTTTCAAACAATTCTTCTTCAAATTCTTTAGAGAATTCTTCCATAATTAAAATATAGTCGCCCAGAAGCTCAATTTCTTGAATTTCAGGGAAAAACATTTTTAAAGGTTCCGGAATTTCCTCAACCATTCCAAAAAGCTTGTCATTGACCAAAAGAGCCTCCCCTTTAACATTTCCGTATATCTCCTGTACTAATTCTCCTTCTTGCATCTCTTGCATCTGACCATCTCCACTAAAAGTAAATTTAAACTCCTCCGCATCCTCATCTACCGCGGAAGTAAGACTTAAAGATCCCATGATATTTTGACTCATTTTCATAGAGTCGTCCATTCCCCAAGGAGTTTGAGGTTCAGTCGCAAGATCAACTTCCATATAAAAGCTGGAAGAAACCGCATTCAGATCAAGCATATTGTCAATGGATGACTCAATCTGCTCTCTAAACCTTAATGTTTCGGATTTTGAATCAGGCTCCCTCATTAAGAAAAAAGCGGAAGCAACTCCCGCAATAAGTAAAATAAAAAGTATCGGTAAAGCAAATTTTATCTTTGAGCTTCCTTGATTAACCGTCGCTGATTCTTTTATTGGATCTTTTTGTATGTTAGACGCTTTTTCATCATCCAAAGTGGGAGCTTCTTTATTTTTATTTTCCGGATCCTCTTTTGAAGAGACCGCTAAAAAAGCTTCTTCAATTTGGTCTCTCTTCCACCCGACGTTAATTAATTGATTTTTAATCTCCTCTTCATCTATTCTTTTGTCCAAACACTTCTCTATATAATTTATTAATTTTTTATGGGGCATATCTTATTTTTAAATTACCTTATTAAATTGTATATAAAAAACGTAAATTTTACAATTACAGTTAACAAATCGCACTAAAGAGCAAGCTTTAAGTTTACTAAACTTAAATGTCTTCCTGTGGGAGAGGTTGGACCTCTCCCGAAAGGAGGTTTTTAGCTTAAAAATTTAAAATATTTAGGTTTATAAAGGTGTGTAAATTGTTTGGTGCTTGACATAAATATTTTTTTGTATAATACTAATAGTAATCGTTATCATTAAATTTAAAACAAACTGTGAGATGGTTGGCCGACATCTTGCATTACAAACTCCAAGAAAGGTTGTCTCGTCAACACCCTTTCTAACCTAAATGGCTACAATTACTAATCTAAAATAAAAATTATGTTTGAAAAATCTAATTTAAGAAAGTTTTTTACTGCTTTAACCGTGATAACGGTTATAAGTAGTATATTTACTTTTAGCTCGATTTCAGCTGCAAGCCAGGATGGTCAGCCAAACACTGTTTATGAATTAACGGTCACCTATCAAGATGGGGAAACCGACTCGGATACCAGGAATTTAAAAGGAAATCCTAAAGCAAATCAAAATTTTACAACTTCGCACCCTACCGGTAGTGAGGTTGTGGAAGCTAAGCTGAAAATTAACGGAGATGTTATAGAGAATGAATGGGGTAATGAAGGTGGTGGTAACGCCGACATGAGTCATTGTGAAAACGGAGCAACATGGAACTGGAATTATACTCATGGAACAGGCTTGGTTCTTGCCGATACGCATTGCGAGGACAATGGAGATGAAAACGAAAACGGAAATGGAGATAATGACGATAACGGAGATGAAAACGGAGACTTATATGATCCTGTAGTTTACAAAGGGGGTAGTTATTGCCCGGAAGGAACAGAGAAAAGTAAAATCGATTCCTACGAGATAGATTCTACGGATGAAGACGGAAAGACTTTCAGTCTTGAAGAAGGAAGTTATCTATTCAAAGCTTCAGGGCAATACACCTTTAACAAAAATGAAGACGGACACTATGCTGATGCGGGACACTCTACCAGAGATGGTTGGGATAGCGTACTTGATGACTACGGAATTTACGGAGAGGCTCCAGACTTGGGAGCACACTCTCTTCTAGGTGATCTGGGAGAAGGTGTCGGAATTGTCGATTGGGGTGAGTTCAATGAGAATAACGAATATAAATTCCATTATACTTTTGGATCCAACCAAGAAGTTCAATTCGTAATAAGTGATCGTTATGAAGACTGGTTCGGAACGAATTGGGACGATCAAGAAGGAATGGATGACAACGAAGGATATTTAACTTTGGACATTTACGAATGTGAAGATCAATCGGAAAACGGTGGTAACGGAAATGGTGAATATGAAAGACCGGAACGAAATATATTGAGTGAAGTTGGTGAAGTAGATGATGTTGAAGTTGATTACGGAACTTCTGAAGAAGATGCTCGTAATGAGCTTGATGAAGAAGTAACGGTAACTTCACAAAATAATGAAGAAGAGCAAGCAGAAATAGAGAATTGGGAGATAGACGATTATGACGGAGAGTCTCCCGGTGATTACGACGCCACCGGATCAGTAATCTTGCCTGATGGATGGATTCTTCCCGAAGGTGGAAGCCCATCAGTAACAGCTACTGTTACGGTTGGAGAAGCTCCTCAAACATCTTCTTCGAGTGCCGGTCAGAGAGTTATGTTTTTACCCTCCTCAACGGAGAGTGAACCGGAAGGAGAAGTTTTGGGAGAGACTGATGAGCAAGAACCGGAGGGAGAGGTTTTGGGAGAAATGGATCAAAGATGTGATCCATATTTAACACAATTTATTCGCCCTGGAAGATACAATGATCCCGGCCAAGTCAGAAAATTGCAGAGATTCCTAAACGACTACAATGATGAAAATCTGGAAGTTACGGGAGCATACGGAATGTCGACAATTGAAGCGGTCGAAAGGCTTCAGTCCAGATATGCCGATGAGATTCTTACTCCTTGGGGAATAAATCAGCCCACTGGATTTGTCTACATGACAACACTTAGATTTGTAAACAAATCCACATGCCCGGATAAAGAATTCGGAATGCCCGATCTGGTACCCGCTTCAGGACATAGCCAGCCAACACCGGAAATTCTAGGAATGGATAACTGACAAATTTTATAGCTTTAGAAAAAACCCCGCCATCAAAGCGGGGTTTTTGTTTGTGATCAACTTTACAAAGTTATATTTTTGTAATGCTTAATCCTTTTTACATTCTTCTTTTTATTAAAGATAATTCCTATTACATCTATTCTGTAAGAAGTATTTATGTTTTGATATTTAATATATCTTTTTGCATTTCTAATTAATCTCCTCTTTTTCTTGTATTTTACGGTTTCTTCCGGAAGCCCAAAATCAACTCCGGTTTTTGATCTTACTTCTACAAAAACCATCTCTTCTCCATCCAGGGCTATTATATCCAATTCTCCGTATTTATTCTCCTCGTTTCTTTCTAAAATTTTATATTTCTTTCTTTTTAGCATCTCTACCGCTTTGTCCTCACCTAGCTTTCCTATTTTTTGTCTTTCATCACTCATAATTACGATAAAATATGATCTATAATAATTATTTAATTTTACGGATAAAATAGTTAATTATTCATCTTTGTTCTGTACTGCAGCGCTTCAGCTATGTGATCAGACTTTATCTCCTCGGAAAAATCCAGGTCGGCAATAGTTTGAGCAACTTTTATCATCTTAAAGTAGCCTCTAGCCGAAATATTGAATTTAGCGGCGGCTTGGGATAATATCTCCTCGGTTTTTTCTGAAAGTTCGCAATACTTTTTCACGTGCCTGTTTTTCATCTCCGCATTGGTTCTGATCTCTTCTTTTTTAAATCTTTCGGCCTGTCTTTCCCTGGCCTTTATGACTCTCTTTCTTATCTCTTTTGATTTTTCATTATCATTCGCTCTTCTCTCTTTTTTCAGTTTTTCAACGTCTACTGACGGAACTTCTACATGTAAATCTATCCTGTCCAATATCGGACCGGAAATCTTTTTTTGGTATCTTTTAGTTTGCCTCGGCGTGCAATCACATTCTTTTTCGGGATGATTTAAATACCCGCAGGGACAAGGATTGCTGGAAGCAACCAGCATAAACTCAGAGGGATATTTAACTCTTTCTTTGCTGCGGGATATGGTAAGTTGGCCATCCTCCAGCGGTTGACGCATTGCTTCCAACGCTGACCTGGGAAATTCATTGAATTCATCCAAAAACAATACTCCGCGATGCGCTAAAGTAACTTCACCCGGCTTAGGTCTGCTCCCACCACCTATAAGACCAACTTTTGATATGCTATGGTGGGGCGCTCTGAAAGGTCTTTTCCTTATAAGTCCACTTCCCGGTGCGGTGTTTCCCGATATCGAATATATCTTGGTTACATCCAATGACTCTTTATTGCTTAACCCGGGTAAAATTCCGGGTATTGACCTGGCAATCATCGTTTTTCCCGATCCCGGTGATCCGATCATAAAAAGATTGTGTCCTCCGGCAGCGGCAATCTCTGCAGCTCTTTTAGTCTGCTCTTGACCTAAAATTTCACTCATATCAAATTCCGGATCCTCCCCTTTTTTATCTTTACTTTTGTACTTAGCCGGTTCCAGTTTTATCTTGCCGGTTAAAAAACTGATTATTTGATCCAAGTCCTTAATCGGATAAACATTAATTCCTTTAATTACCGCTGCTTCATTTGCCGATTCGGTCGGTAAAAATATATTCTTGTAGCCTTCGGATTGTGCAAAGAGTGCCAGTGGAAGAGCCCCTTTGGTGTGTCTGAGCGAACCATCCAAAGAGAGCTCACCAAAAAATAAGCTTTTCTCCGGTACTTCAAATTGCAAACTGGAAGCCAAAATTCCAATGGCGATCGGTAAATCATAAAAAGAGCCTTCCTTGGGTACGTCCGCCGGAGCCAAATTAACCGTTATACGTCTTTGCGGAAAATCGGTTTTGGAGTTCATAATCGCATTTTTAACCCGCTCCTCGGATTCATCAACCGCTTTGCTGGTTAGACCGACTATATTAAAGTCGGGTAGTCCCTTTTTGCTGGTATTTACCTCTACATCAATTCCGATTGATTTTAATCCCGAATATGCAGCGGAGTTTACCTTTTTAAACATATTTTTAGCTTTTTTAATTAAAAATCGCTTAAATAATATTTATTACCTTCTTTTTCTATTATTCCCTTAAGCTGCATCTTTGAAAGTATCGTACCCGTTTTGTTTGCCGGTGAATCAATCTTTTGTGCAATGTCATCAACCTCTAAAGCTTCAACTTGCAGGCTTTCAACCACTATTTTCTCTTTTTCTGATAGATTTTCGTACTGAGCAGCCTTGCCATCTTCTTGTTTAAAAGTCATATTGGATTGCTTGGGTTGAAAGAATTTAAGTATATCCTTGCCGGAAGTTACTATGTCAGCTCCGTCCTTGATCAACTTGGCCGTTCCGATGGATACTTTGCTGTTAAGTGGACCGGGTACGCTGAAAATTTTTCTTTTGAATTCTTTTGCAAATCCGGCAGTGATTAAAGAGCCGCTTTCTTCTGCTGCCTGAACAACCAAAGTAGCTTGTGACAAACCGGCAACAATACGATTTCTCTTTGGATAAGTCCATTCTGCAGGACTTTTCTTGCCCGACATCTCCGATAAGATAAGTCCGTTCTTTTTTA
>PWGJ01000101.1 GCA_003554445.1 Candidatus Nealsoniibacteriota bacterium | reverse complement strand
TTCTATTCCAGTAATTGATGCACTTAAAAATGCTATGAAAGGAAAACCTTTTATTCCAGATTCTTAGTGCCTCATTATAATATTTTCAAAGATCTGTTTTAGTTAGCGGCTGAGTAGTTACCTTTTTTTTACATCTCATTCATAAAAAAGCATATAGATTACCTCTCGCCAGGGGGGTTATCAAATTTTCCATAAAAATTTACAGCCCTGGATTTTTTAATATAACTACCCTTATTTATCGTACCTTTATAAAATATTTTAAAATAATAATATAAATCTTGTCAAGACTTATATTATTATTTTTCTGTGATAAGGTGGTATCTACTCTGCCTTCTATAAGATGTATTCGATAGATACTTCTTTGCTCCTCCCGGAACGAATAATATTTTCAAAATAGTCGATGTCTTTTCACCTAACACTTTCTCTTACAGCTTCCCAGCGCAACTCCGGATCTTGCTGATATTTTTCAAGCTGTTCAGGAGTAGTTAAGAAAACCCGGGTTTGCCTATCCTCACTAATTCTTCCCCAGGTGGTATCTAAAGCATAAGTTTCATCATTAACTGTAGCTTCGTTCCAGGCATGTGCTGCTTCTTCGCCAGAAGCGGCTTTCACATGGCCTCCTGCAAACTTACCTTCTATGTCAGCTTTATTTAGCAATTTCTCTGTAAGGACTGCGTATCCATAACAAACTCGTTTCTTTTACAGCTTAATTAGAAACTAAACCCCTTAAACCCTTTTGTCAAAAGGCTTCAGGGGTTTAGTTTTTTTGTTTTATTTGCATTATTAGGTATAGGATTGTATAGGATTTTATGGTATAATATAGTTATAAAACCAGTGTTTATGGAGGTGCCTATGAATCTTAAGCAATCCCCCAGGAAGAATGGTAGGATTTATCTTTCTATCGAAAAAAGTTATCGTGACAAGGCTACTGGTAAACCCAGGGCTAAAACTGTTTTGTCTTTAGGCTACTTGGATGAGTTAAAGAAAGAATACGATGACCCTATCGCTCATTTTAAAGAAGTTGCTCGTAAGATGACCGAAGAAGAAAAACTTAAGAAAAAGTTAACCTTGTCTATCAATATGGAGGAGAAACTTTCCGAGGGTGCCGACAGTAGGAAAAATTTCGGATATGCCGCAATACTGAAGATTTACCACGAACTGGGCTTGGATGTTTTTTTTAAGAATAAGTCCAGGCATGAGAATTTTGAATACAATACGAATTCCATCATGACTCTACTGGTAGTATCCAGGTTGCTCTGCCCTGGCTCCAAAAAGAAGACTTATGAACAAAAAGATCGTTATTTTGAACGTTTCAACTTTTCTTTGGCAGACGTTTATCGCAGCCTTTCCCATTTTTCCAAGATTGCTACGGAACTCCAAAGATATTTGAATGCCCAGATCAATGAGAAATATGGACGTAATACTAAGACTATCTATTACGATGTCACAAATTACTATTTTGAGATTAATGAAGGTGATGAGTTTCGTAAGTTCGGAATGTCAAAGGAGAACCGCCGGGATCCAATTGTACAAATGGGGTTGGCTATGGATGCCGATGGGATACCTCTGCATTATGAGCTGTTTCCTGGCAATACAGTGGATAAGGAAACGTTTCGACCAGTCATTGGTGAAGTCAGGCGGAACTATGACACTGGCCGGATTATTGTGGTTGCTGACATGGGGGTTATTACGGGAGATAATATTTTTTATCTTCAAGGCAAAGAGAAGGGAAGAAATTTTAACGGTTATGTTTTCAGTTTTTCAGTCAGGGGTGGCACCAAAGCTTTTAAGGATTATGTCCTCAAAAGTGAAGGCTATGTAGATAAAGACGGCAAACCTGCCGATGAAAATGTGGATTTCAAACTCAAAAGCAGGATAACTGCCCGGGATATTAATGTGACTTTGCCAAGCGGGAAAAAGGTTAAAAAAACGGTGTATGAAAAGCAGATAGTTTTTTGGGGGAGAAAGTATGCCTTAAAGGCTAAGGCAGAACGGGAAGAAGTTTTAAAAAAGGCTCATGATCTGGCAGCTAATCCCCAAAAATATACTAAGGCAACAGCTTACGGTGCGGCTAAATATGTAAAGAACCTGAAGTTTGATAAAAAGACCGGTGAAATTCTTAATGTTAAAGAGCGTCCTGTCTTTGATGCCGCAAAAGTCGCTGAAGAAGAAAAGTATGATGGCTATTATGCTATTGTCACCAGTGAGTTGGATATGTCTGATTCTGAAGTGGTCGAGACTTACCGCGGTCTGTGGAAGATTGAAGAAACATTCCGTATTACTAAGGGTGTGCTGGAAACTAGGCCAGTATATGTATCACTTCAAGATCACATTAATGCCCATTTCCTAATCTGTTTCATAGCTCTTACTATTATGCGAGTCATTCAACAAAAAACCGGAAAACTTTACTCTGCCGAAAAAATTGTAGAATGCCTCAATAGAATCTCCTGTTCCCATGAATATGAAAATATTTATCTGTTTGATTACAGAAGTGAGGTTTCTGATGCTATCGGGGAAGCTCTAGGAATTGATTTCACTAACAAAAGACTCCGTCTTGAAGACATGAAAAATATTTTGGCACAAGCCAAAAAATGAGGTGTTCCCCTACATATTTGTGACAAAACAGCAAAGCCGCAACCCCTTTCATACCAAGGGGTTACGGCTATTTTTAGTGGGTTTTGCTGTAAAAGTCAGGATTATAAATCATACACTTTTACTTGAAAAGTCCAAAAGTTTTGTTTTTAGTGTGCTAATTATACCAGATTTTTTGTAACCACTCAGATCGTCAAAAAGCGAAGATAGTCAGGTCGCTATTGGCGGAGTGACTGTCAACAAGTAATAGAAATAGCAGGCGAAGCCTTGCCCTTTAGCAGGCCGGCACATGGCTTTG
>PWGJ01000081.1 GCA_003554445.1 Candidatus Nealsoniibacteriota bacterium | reverse complement strand
GACTCTGCCAGATCGTCAGCAGACCGGCCCACTTTCCTGCCGATCTTGGCCAGGTTTTCCATGGTATCCGGGTGGTCTACAATTTCTCGGAGGCGGTCATAACTTCTGCGGGCCTCTTCCACAGAAATCCCGGATTCCCTGGCGGCCCGGTGTATGCTGGGGTGTTT
The DNA here is from genome assembly GCA_003554445.1 of Candidatus Nealsoniibacteriota bacterium. Classification (GTDB taxonomy): domain Bacteria; phylum Patescibacteriota; class Minisyncoccia; order Minisyncoccales; family PWPS01; genus PWPS01. Next base: position 2,761 of record PWGJ01000081.1, on the reverse strand, counting down.
GCGGTGGGTGGCCTCCCTTAAAAGGGCAGTAGATCTCCTTACTGCATGGTTTATATCGCTGTCCGGGATGTCCCTGGTTAAAGCCCGGTAAAGTAGGGGCCCCTTCCCAGCACGTTTGGCATCTGAATCCAGACCTGCTTTGCGAGCCGTGTCTAAGAAATCATCTATTTGCTGGTTTTGCCACCGAAAACGCTCGGATGTGGCAAACCTCAGCCGACGGGCTGGTGCCTCCCCTAAGATTTTTCGGGGCAGCTGGAAGAGACCCATTAACGGAGAGATTGGCCGCTCCATCATAATACTTTGCTCGATGCTGGTAGGTGTAGCCAGCTGCTTTGCCGGGATATTTTTAACATTTTTAACCCAGTCGTGAATCATAGGAGGCTCAAAGGTTTCCGGAAGATACAATATTTCCGTGGAGGGGTGGTCAAAGATTACCGGGCTCTCCCCAGCGTCCGTGAGCTCCCTCCATACCTGGTCCCATTTGGACTTTCCTTTTTGGGTTAGATACTGGGAGTGCCGGGCACTCATACCGGTGTCCAAGTTTTCCTGCTCCAGGATTCTCTGCAGTCTCCAGTGCCAAGTTACATTTTGGCTTAGGTCCTGACCGGGCATCTCGGACAGTCCTTTCAGTGTCTTTAAGGTTTGACCCCTGACTGCCGGGTCGTCCACAGCTCCAAGAGGCGGCAGATTAACCGTGTCATCCAAGGATAGGGTCTTGGTGATATGATCTCCAAGTTCCCACTGCATATCCTGCAGTGCAGCCTCTCGATTAGCATACAGCCCCCGCCTCTCGGGTGACAAGAACTTCCAGGGACCGTGCTGTTCTAACATACGCCGGTTAGAATCTTTAACGGCATCCCTGATCTCTCTAAAGCCCTGTTCTTGCTCCCCGAAAGTTTTTCCCCTCAGGAATTTTTCTTTTCCTCTTTGCGCTTTGGGAAGCCCCTTAATTACGTCATCCGAAACTGGTTGCCTCGGTTTGAAGGCTCCTGTTTTATTCACAATAGCTCTTATTCTCTGCCCTGCAACGCCTGTAGCTTTAAACAGGTCCGTGCGGGCAGTGTTTGCTGTTTTTAGGTCAAACAGGGGCTGGAGAAGCACACTTTCCTGTGGATCTCCTCGTAGCGACCGGACTAAATGATCTGCCTGCTCTTCAGGGGCAAGATCGTAAAACCTCTTGCCCCCTATGCGGGCAGCATGGTCGTCCACCCCGATGGTGCTTGGCAAGGGATGTTTCTGCTGCCTGCTTCTTTCGATGACCTGTTCTATTGCCTCAGGAAGGTGCCTTTTTTCCGGGGAGGTAAATGTCCTTGCCGCACCTTTATGGGCCAGAGCCCGGGCCATACTGTCCGGGTCCGTAGTAGTTAGAATGGCATGATCTCCTTGGGTCTTCTGAGCCAGCTGTTGTTTTAGCCAATCCTTGGTCTGGGGCACAGTCCACCCTCTGCTCTGGGCAAGGCGGGAAATACCGGCTCCGGCGATACCAAATCCTGTGCCGAAAGCCATACCATACAGGGCGTCCTTTCCTATCGGGCGGTCCCGTTGTCCCCAAGACCAGTGTGCACTGGAGGCAGCACCGTAGGTGGCCCCTTTTACCATGGAGGTTCCGGCGGCCTGTGAGATACCTATACCGGCTTTTCCTGCCACGGAAGCCACAGCTCCCCCGGCAGCCCCAAGGCCGGCGGATGCTTTACCACCAATAGCGGCCACAGTCCCTATACCTCCGGTGATCTTGGTCAGTCCAATCCACCCCAAGATGCTACCGGCTATATTAGCCCCAAGCTCCCAGCCTCCCTGAGGCATGGGCCGGGGGTCAATTAGCCCCAAACCGGACGCAGTGTCCCTGAAGGGAGAAGTGAGGCCATGCAAAAACTGGGTCATGGCCCCCTCTCCCGGTTCAATTCCTTCAGGCACTTGTCCGGCTCTCATCTGGGCATTACTGCTAAGGCCGGCCATCGGCCCTGCGGTCTGGGGGGCATAATCTTGGGGGGAGTACCCTTGAGGGCCGTATCCCTGAGGAGCATACCTCTGCCCGGCTTCTCCTGGAGAAGCCATCCCCAAACCGGCAAAGATTTGCTCTATCTGGTCATCTCTTTGATACATGCTCTATCTTCCTCCTATTGCCACTGCCAGTCTGTCGGGCGATCTCGAGTGAGCCATCCGGTGGCTCGTTCCCACAGCCCTGGCTGGTCCTGGGCTCTCTCGTATTCGCTAATATCGTCTGCTAAGACACCCAATGTAGGCTGAGTAAGGCCCTGCTCTTGTGCTTCTCCTAACACTTGCCGGGCAAACCCAACATTACCCTGCTCCAATGCTGTCTGCACATTCTGGTAAGCACTGGTGGAATAAGCAAAGGTATCGGGTTCTTCACCAGCCAGCATGTGGTTAAGCTGCTGCCGGTCCATGGCAATTCTCTGCTGTTGCAGGGCCATATCTGCGGCCAACCTCTGGGCGTCCAGGTCGTGCCCGGCCCAAGCAAGCTGCATCTGGTCCTGGTGCATGGACGCTTCCATGGCCATTCTGGCCTGCTCGGTGTAGAGCTGGGCCTGAGTTTGCCACTGCTGGGTCTGAATCTGGGCTCTCTGCAGTCTCATCTGCTGCTCGCCGTGCCAGGCATCCAAGGCCATCCTGTCCCCGTGCATGGCCGCTTCTATACGCATGGATGCTAAGTCTCTGGCCAAGTGTCTTTCTTCTACTTCGAGCTCGTGGCGCAAAGCCTCTTCTTCCACTACAGCCCATTCTGCAATATCTCTTAAATCGG
>PWGJ01000021.1 GCA_003554445.1 Candidatus Nealsoniibacteriota bacterium | reverse complement strand
TACCCAAGCACTTAACTTGTACCGCTCTTTCATAAAAGGCGGCAATTCTGGATCCCAAGTAAGCGGGGTATCCTTCTTCACCGGGCATCTCTTCCAGTCTTGCTGACATTTCTCTCAAAGCTTCGGCCCATCTACTTGTTGAATCAGCCATAAGCGCAACATCAAGTCCCATATCACGGAAATACTCGGCTATTGTGATTCCTGTATAAACACTAGCTTCTCTTGCGGCTACCGGCATGTTAGAGGTGTTGGCAATAAGAACTGTTCTTTCCATTAGCGGATTTCCTGTTTTCGGATCTTCCAGTTCGGGAAATTCTTGAAGAACTTCGGTCATCTCATTGCCACGCTCACCACATCCGATAAATATAATTACATCCGCATCAGACCACTTAGCTAACTGGTGCTGAATAACGGTTTTTCCGGATCCAAAAGGACCGGGAACACTTGCCGCACCACCCTTTGCAACCGGGAAAAACGTATCAATTACTCTTTGTCCGGTAATGAGTGGGGTTGACGGAAGTAATTTTTTAGCGGTCGGTCTGGGACTTCTAATCGGCCAGTCATGAGCCATTTTAACTTGTTTTTTACCGCCTTCCGTTTTAATCTCAGCAACGGTTTCAGTTACATCAAAAGAACCCTTTTCAATAGATACCAGCTCACCTTCCAAATTGGGAGGAACCATTACTTTGTGAGTAATAGTTTCAGTCTCTTCTACAATACCTAATACTTGTCCGGCTACTACCCTTTCACCCTTTTTCGCTTTCGGCTTAAAGTCCCACTTTTTAGATTCATCTAAAGCGGGAACTTCAACTCCTCTGGGTATAAAATCACCCTCTTTCTCAGCAATGGCGTCGAGAGGTCTTTGAATACCGTCATAAATTGAAGTTAAGAGACCGGGACCCAACTTTACGGACAATTGCTTTCCGGTTCTTTCTACGGGCTCACCCGGACCAACTCCGGAAGTCTCTTCATAAACCTGAATTGAAGCTTCTCCTTCTCTCATTTCTATAATCTCTCCAGCTAAACCTTCTTTACCCACTTTCACCACTTCATAGATGGAAGCTCCTTCCATATCTCTAGCCACAACCAATGGTCCTGAAACCTTTGTTATTATACCTGTGTTACTTTTACTCATAATATTTATTATTTATCCTTAGTTATTCTGAATCCAAAAATGAACCGGAAACCGCACCACCCAAAGCCTTTTCAACTTGTTTTTTAAGGGCGGTCTTTTCCTTCGTCTTTTTCAGTCCGGGCAAAACCACAACCCCCAAACCACCCGAAGATATCAAGTCTTCAGTAGTAAAGATAAGGTCGTAACTTTTTTTCAACTCTTCTATAAGCTCTTCAGTTTCCTTTTTATTTTTGGATTCGAAGCAATCGAATCCCAAGAGTTTAAAAACTCTGTAATAATTTGTTGGTCCTATGAAAGCTATATTACTCATATACTTCTAAGATCTTCAACTAAATTCTTAATTTTTTTAGGACTAAATTCAATTTCTTTACCGGTTATAATCGTTCTCACCTTTTTCTCAGCTCTCCACTTTTTCATGAAAAATGCAAATACGGGAGCTAAACCTACATTCTTTTTCGTATTTTCAGAAATAAACTCATCTTCAAGATCTTTAGTTTTTTTATCCTTAATTTCTCCCTGGTAATTGGATAATATCTCTTGATAATTATCGATAAATTTTTCAACCACCTTTTCTCCTGCAGAAAATTCTTTCAATTTTTCAAGATAAACCTCAGTTAAGTAATCATCCAGTTTGGCCGGACTGTCAATCTCTTTAGCAACTTCAATCTCCTCTTCAAAAAATTCCATAAGCTCTTTTTCATCCTTACCCCACTCAACTAATGAACCGGATTCCAAATTAAAAAACTTTCTTTTAAGAAAAACTCTCAAGTTAACGATATCAGCTCTTAAGGAAAACAAGTCTCTAAGGCCCCCGACCCCCATTCTGGAAAGCTCCTCGACGAAAAAAGATTTCTCCTTTTCGAAGATCTCTTCTAAGTTATCGGTTTCCAATGCCCATTTGCCATAATCGGTATCCTGCAAAACTTCCATTGCTTTCTTTTTGCTTTCAGCATTAATCATCCGATCAAAATCTATTTGATCAGCAATATGCTTTTCAATAGCATTCAGATAAGAATTTAGAAACAGATACTTCATAGATCTCCGAAAAGAAGATTAATAAATTCTTTTTTATTTCTACTTACTTGTCTTTCCAAAATCTCCTCCAAAGTAACTTCAAGTTTCCACCTCTTTCCTTTTACTAAAAATCCTTCACTGAAGTCCAAATCTTTTTCAACCGGGTCCTTGCTAATTCCTGCTTCTTTTAAAATCGGAGCTAACTTGCTCTTTTTTCCTTCAGGAACGGCAATTTCTGCTGCCTCTTCTAAAAGCTCTTTTTCTTCCTTTAGCTGATTGAGATAAATCTCCTTTTTCTTTTCAACCGATAAATCTTCTAAATCTTCCAAAACTTTTTCTTTCGCCTGCTCTAAAAGCTCCTTCTTAATTTCCAGTCTTTTCATTTTTAAATTAAAAGACTCTTGTCTTTCCTTTTTCTCAAGCAAATCTCTCTTTTTTTCTTCCAACTCCTTCTCCAGCTCTTCCTTTAAGTTTTCTAATTCTTCTCTTTTTTGACTATCCAAATTTTCCAAAGCATTCTTATGCTCTCTTTTTAGAGATATCTCCTCTTGACGCTTTTCGTCTTTTACTTTGGCTAATAAATCTTCAAGTGGCATAAGTTTAAACGGTTATTCCGTTGAGAATGAGAATAGTTAAAAGAAGTGAAATTACTGCGTAAGTTTCAACCATCGCAGAAAGAATAATTGCTTTACCTGCTTCTTCAGGTTTTTTAGCTAAAGTAGAAATACCGGCAACCGATACTTTACCCTGCAAAACGGAAGAAAGAAGTCCGGCAATAGTAATAGGAAGACAAGCTAAAAGAATTTGCCATCCGGCACTTGTAGAAACCTC
>PWGJ01000055.1 GCA_003554445.1 Candidatus Nealsoniibacteriota bacterium | reverse complement strand
TAAAGTTTGATAATAATCAGCTAGGTGCTGTTTTTTCGCATATTCTACCTTTGGAGGGAGAAGCAAGAATTCCTGCCTGCACAGTAAGATTTAGTCCTACAGGCGAGTACCTAGTAGCTCATTATGCAAGTAAAGCCGATATTGCTTCAGAAGCCACCGTTGGTTTTATTAATGTATTTAGATTAGCACCTAATTTAGTCACTAAAATACACGAAGTTAAAGAGGTTGATGGTAGTTATCTTTTTTATTTTGTTAGCAGTTGCGGTCATACCATTGACTTTTTAGCCCCTAATGTATTTACAAATGCCTCTGCTGCATTAGCAACAGGTAACAATCCTAGGTTTTATTATTTTACAATTGATGGGGATAATGTTACCGAAACTCGTCAATTAGACAATCCAGTTGATGATAGAACATCAGTTGCAGTACACCCTGCTGAAAATGTTGTAGCTTTTTCATATGTATCAGGGGGTGTAGGCTTTTATTCTTTTGATTCTAATTACAAAATTACATTAATTGCTAACTACGATTTGAATAATTCGGATTTTAGACTTACATCCCTAAAATGGGACGATACAGGCGAATATCTATTAGGCGCAAGGCCTTTTACTGTTACAGACAAGGGCGTAGTTGTTTATCAAAAAGATGGTAATACATTAACCAGAATATATGAATTAAATACAGGTGGTAGAAGATTATCATTAGCGACAAGCAAATAAGGAAAAGAGATGGGATTATTAGATGTTTGGGCCTCTGAGGGTGATATTGCAGAGCCAGAATTAACAAAAATTAAAGTTGGTTGGGAGTTTGCTGAATTACCCCCTCATGACTATATGAACTGGATTGAAAGGAATTTTGGCGAAAAGATTAATCATATTTTAGCTAATGGTATCAGTAAATGGCATCAGCAAAATCAATATGATGAAGGAAGTGTGGTAAATCATAACAAAACCGTTTGGTTTGCAAATAACTTTAATTCTAACTCTGAGCCTTCAGATGCTAATGTTAATTGGACTAAAATACGTGATGGAGCTCCTACTTTTTTCCCAGCGCCATCTATTATCGAGCCCGTAAATGGTGGTTTTATAGTTAATGGTAATGTGGCATTAGAGGTATTCGATAATCATCAATTTTATCTAGCTAATCCTACTGAAGTGGTGTTAAGTATTGCTGAAAACGAACAGTTTAGCGGGCAAATATTAGAGACTGTTAATTATACAGGTGCTGGGGTTTACACTATTAATCATCAGTTTATAGCTGGCACAGTTTATTATATTAGAGCTTTTTTACAAAACGAAGATTATGTAGGTCAAAAATCAGAAGTGGTAGTAGCTAGCACAGCACCTGCTGATAGCGATATAGCTACTCCTACATTAACAGTTGAAGGCGCTCCAAATGAAGTTCCTGAAAGCCCCTTATTATCGGTTTCAGCGTTTGTCGATAATAACAGCGAAACTACTTATCAGTTTACGCAAATTCAAATTATAAGAGATGGTATAACTATCTTTAATGTCTTTGAGGATATTTCGTCAAATTGGGAATATACTATACCTACAGGCCTTTTAAACCCTGAAACTGAGTATACATTTAGGGTTAGACATATTGGTGAGGATAACAATGCTTCTGAGTTTGTTGAGGTAGTGGGCGTTACGCTTGATGTGTTTGCAGTTCCTTTGATGGTAGTTGCGCATCTGGAATCCCCATATATCACTGCATACGAGTATGATATAGCTAGTTTTACTACTATTACAGGAGGTGACGCTCCAGATGCTTTGCCTAACACTGGTAATGGGGTTGCGTTTTCGCCAGATGGTAGCTTATGTGTTGTTGCGCACAGGAACTCTCCAAATGTAACAGCATACACCGTAGATGGCAATAGCTTTACAAAAATTGAAGGCAATGATGCTCCAGATGCTTTGCTTGACGATAGTTATGGGGTTGCGTTTTCGCCAGATGGTAGCTTATGTGTTGTTGCGCACGTTAACTCTCCATTTGTAACAGCATACACCGTAGATGGCAATAGCTTTACAAAAATTGAAGGTAGTGATGCTCCAGACGCTTTACCTAACACTGGTTATGCGGTGGCGTTTTCGCCTGCTTTACCCAATTAATATATAGGAGACAAAAAATGCTATACGTAGTTAAGAAAGGAAATAGATTTGAGGGCCCATACGCCATGCGCTCACGCTGGAATGGAGTAAGGGCTTGGCACACATTAAGTGATGAGAAAAGAGCTGAATATGGCTGGTACAGGCTTGAAATTGAGCCTAATTCCTATGATGCTTTAAGGCATCATCGTAGTAGTTTAACAGGTTTTGATTTAGTTGATGGTGTTGTAAAAGCCAAATACATCATCACAGATAAAACATTGTTCGAAGTAAAGAGAGACCATAGAGAAAGATTAAAAGAGTCTAGAGATGAGAATTTACCTACTGTTATCAATAATGTTCAAGTAAGTAGACTTGAAGATAGAGAAAATATAAAGGGCACTTTAGATAGCTTTGAGGTATTAGCTACTGATGGCAAAATCAAATGGGTAATGGCCGATAACTCTATTGCTGAATTAACTAAAGAGGATTTAGAAGAAGTCACCACTCAATATGCAACACTAAAAGCTCAAGTGTTTAATTGGTATTCAGATAAATGTACGGAACTAGAAAATGCTGAAAATGTTGATGATGTATTGGCTATTAGCACAGACCTAGCGCCTGAAAACCCGCAAGAATAAAGGGATTTGGGGGCTTATGCCCCATTTTTCCTGTAGATTTTAGCCTCATCTTTATGCCTCAGTAAAGGCAAATCACCTAGCAATCTATTTTTATTGACATCGTGAAGTGATTGATTATTCCATGCTCTACCCCCAAAAATCCTTACTGTTTTGTACATGAAGTTGGCTCTCACATAGCCAACCCCATCATATCGCATGGCTTCATAAAATAGCACATCAGCTTGTTTTCTAGTTAATAAGTACGTACCGTACAACCAATCGT
>PWGJ01000032.1 GCA_003554445.1 Candidatus Nealsoniibacteriota bacterium | reverse complement strand
ATTGCGGTGAATGCTTTGGCGAACACCTTGCCGCTTGGCGGCAAGACCACAGGCGAGGTTTCCGACCGTTATGAGAACCTCTTTACCCCGGCCGGGGTGACTTTTTCGATTTGGGGCGTCATCTATCTCTTGCTTGGTGCGTATGTTTTGCATACGCTGTTGACGCCGAAAGGAACGATAGAAGGGTCGTTTCGGATGACGGTGATCGGCGTGTTTCTGCTTTCGTCGTTTTTGAACGTCGCTTGGCTGTTTGCCTGGCATTATGAACGGATGATGCTCTCGGTCTTTGTGATGGCCGGGCTGCTAGTGACGCTTGCGGTCGCGTTCGTGGTCATTCCCGCAACGTCTGCGCTCACTCGAAGCGCCTTCAGCGTCTATTTCGCCTGGATTTCTGTAGCGATGATCGCCAACGTGACGGTGTATCTTGTCAAGATTGGTTTCGGTGGGTTCGGGCTTAGTGAAACGGCGTGGTTGGTCATAGTGCTTGCCCTTGGTGTGTTGCTCAGTGCGGTCGTGCTCATGCAGATGCGTGATATCCTGTTCGGTCTTATGTTCCTTTGGGCGTATGCCGGAATACTGCTTAGGCACCTTTCCGAAGACCTGATTGGCAATATGCGCCCCTTTGTGCTTTCTTACATAGGGCTTTGCATTGTGGCCATTTTCAGCTTCACATTGTATGTCTTCATTACCAACGGAATGAGACCTTTCGGCAAAACGTGAAGTCTGTGTTCAATTCGAAGTGCACGCCGCTGCGCACAACCAAGTTCATCGATTGCATGAAGCATGGATGAACTTAACTTGTCTGAAGCCGCTATGACTATCAAAGCCAAACAACACGTCTAGTTATCTCAAAAGTGGTCAAACAAAAGGTTTTATGTAATAATTGCAACTCCCATTATTAATACTTATGGAAAGGATAGATGAAATGAAAATATGTCCGTCTTGCTCTACTCAAAATCATGATTTTTCTCAAATTTGTTACAATTGCTCTTAAGGATATTAAAACAGTGGGTGTTGTTTCAAGAAGAACTCAAACTTCATCACAGAGCTTTGGGTTTGCCGATTTCTTCGATCCCAAAAACCCTTTATGGCTGAACATCATCAGGGGAGTGGGAATATTTTTGAACAGTCTTTTTGTGCTCACGGCCGTTATTGGTGGACTCATGGGAACCTTTCCTTTCGGCAGTGTGCTTCTCGGACTTTTGATGGCGTTCGTTTTGCATATTTCTCTAATGCTCGCCTTAAACCTGCTTTATAATGTGCACGCCTTGAGGGAAGAGGTCATTAAAAGCAACAATTTTATGGAGAAACAGAACGCATTGCTTGAAAGTATGGCTGACAAAAGCAAAAGCGATTGAATTTTTGTAAGCTGAAGAGGACTTAAAAAGATGGAGTTTGCTATAGTGATTAAACGCTACACTGCACATAATCAATAAAAAATTTGAAAGTACTTATCTTGAATACTCAAACGAATTATAATATTTGGTTCCAACGAAGTATTTATAGAAAGCATCGGTATAATGCATGTGTTGTGATAAATGTTTATGTATGGCCGAAACGGAAGAACATCGCAATCACTCTTGAACCTGACACTTTCTGGTAAAAAGGTGATAGGCTGTTTGCGCTATTTTAGATTAACCATCCTACAACAACGCCACATCTTATGGTATACTACCCGTGAAAGACCGCGAATGCGGTCAGGGGATGCGCGACATTCGGGCTTCGTACATATTGATTGTGTAAGGAAGATTGGCATGGTTTACTCTTTTTCAAGGAAAAATATGGATAACGTCTAAACAAAGCACACTTTTTCGTGTGCTTTTTCTATTACAAAAGGAGATATTGACATGAGCGCATTCAAAGAAGCGTTTCATCTTTACAGAAGAAATTTTTCCACCGTTCTTTCGAGGAGCATTGTCTCGTTTTTGCTTTTCTTTTTGTTGTATACTTTGGCGGTGTTTTTCATCTTGATGCTCGCCGCTCTTGTGATTTTTCCGGTGTATTTTTTCGTACTCACAGAAAGCGGCGACATTCTTGCGGAGGCAGCCATGTATGCCTCCGTCGTTCTCGCGTTCGTTCTTTTTGCGCCCGTGCTTTTAGGCATCCATCAAAGTTTCAACAATGTGGCTTGGCGGGGGAAAACGCCGCTGCGCATCAAAAACGCGTACAAAGGCAAGCATCGCATCCGCAACACTATTTGCGCAGGCCTTTATTTCGCGGCGATCTTTGCGGTTTACATGTTCTACCGTCAACCCGATCAAAACGTGTTTTCCATCCTGTATGACTGGGGCAGTTTGTCCCACATATTCGATCCCCTAGCGTCTTTGACGGGGGAGAACTTGTTTGAAACGTTTGCACGGCCGTGGCAAACGGCGCTTGTGCTGGTTCCTTTTTTGCTGCTTTCGACGGTCTTTTCGATGACGCCTTTCATCCTTGCGGATGAAGAAGCCAAAGAAGCCAGCGTGAATCCGTTTGCGAACAGCGTGAAAATCTTGCGAGGGCATTATCTGAAACTGTTTTTGTTCAGGGTGTTCATCATTCTGCTATATATCTTCGTCTTTGTTGGCGGTCTCTACTTTTTTAGTTTTCTTTCTGAACGCTATGGCGAGGCCGTTTTCGCCCTTTTGCTCTTGTGGTTTGCCGCAATCTTTGCCGTGAGCGTTTTCGTGATCGGTCCTTGGTACGTCATGGTTCATGGCGTGTTGTACGGCCGCCTGCGAGAGAAGGCGCTAAAAGAAGGTTAGTCGTTTTTTTAGAAAAAGCGTTTCAATTGGCGGCTTTGAAAACTCTGAATGCCGCACGATTCACAAATAAAACAAATGGAAAGAAGTGTGCGATGCTTTTAAAAATTCTTAAGAAAATCTTTCTTTTGTCGTTTTTACGAGGGCTTTTCGGAGGAGGAAGAATAGCTCGGAGGCGGCGTCGCTCGACCGAGTTCGACCGTCTTATCCCCGACGACACCCGACCCTGAGGGGCTTTTTGTAGTGTTTTT
>PWGJ01000098.1 GCA_003554445.1 Candidatus Nealsoniibacteriota bacterium | reverse complement strand
CTGGATGAAGACTTCAGGCTTGTTTTGAGTCAAATTTTTGAAGAAGAGCCAAAATTAGTTGAATCAGGTGAAATTACCGCGCTTTCTTATGTAGTTGACAGGCCAATTACTTCGGAAGATGTTACCGATATAAAAGAATTATTGGAAATCGAAGGATATGAAACGGTAGCAACCAGCAGTGAGGATGATGAATACGAGTTGGATATATCTTTAACCGAAGAGCTTCTCGAAGATAAATATGACGGAGACCCGGGAGGAAATATGTATGTTGTATTTTGGACTACCGAAGAAGGCGAGGACGCACAAAAGATAGAGGTAAAATTTTTATAGAAAACTAAAATCTCTATCAGAATAGAATCGCCCGATTATCGGGCGATTTTATTTTAGTTAATCTTTTTTTAATATAGTCGTTTAAATTTTATTTATTTAGAGTATAATAATATAATGAAACAGTTATAAATTAATTAAAAAAAATATGGAATTTACTACAATATTAATCGCAATCGTCGTTTTTCTGGTTCTCTTTTTTGTATTTACCTACAATAGGCTGATAGTTTTAAAAAACAGAGTTAAAGAGGCCTGGGCGGATATGGATGTGCAGTTAAAAAGAAGACATGATCTTATCCCCAATTTAGTTGAGACCGTAAAGGGTTATGCTTCTCATGAAAAAGAGATTTTTGAAAATGTTGCCGAGGCCAGAGAAAGAGCTTTATCGGCCACACAAGAAGGAGATCCAAAGAAGATTGAAAAAGCTGAAAATCAATTGAAAGGGGCGCTCAAGTCACTTTTTGCAGTATCGGAGGATTATCCGGACTTGAAGGCTTCGGAAAATTTTCTTGAGCTTCAAAAAGAGATTAGAGATACTGAGGATAAAATTCAGTCGGCCAGAAGATTTTACAACAGAAATGTGAAAGCATTCAACATTAAGATTCAATCGATTCCTTATAATCTGATTGCTTCCATGCTTGGATATGAGAAGGAGGATTATTTTGAAACCGAAGAAGGGGAGAGAGAAAATCCAAAAGTGAGCTTTTAACTGAAATAATATGGCAACTTTTTACGGAGAAAAAGAGTCCAATATACTAAAAACTTGGATCTATTTAACCTTGATGTCACTTTTTGTCGTGGCTGTGGGTTGGGGTATTTCTTATTACACGGGAAGCTATATTTTTTTATGGATAGCTCTGGCAATCAGCATTTTTAGTAGTTTCTATTCTTATTTTTATTCGGACAAATTGGTTTTAAGAATGTCCAATGCGAAAGAGGTAAAGAAATCAGAATACCCCGAGTATTACAGGCTGGTTGAAAATTTAGCCATGTCAGAAGGAATGCCCATGCCCAATCTTTACATTTTAAATGAAAGCCAGCCGAATGCTTTTGCTACCGGTAGAAATCCTGAAAATAGTGTTATTGCCGTTACCAAGGGTCTTTTACAGTTGATGGACAGAAGTGAGCTGGAAGCGGTTTTAGCCCACGAATTATCACACATAAAAAATAGAGATGTTTTACTTTCTACGGTAGTAGTGGTTTTAGCAGCGACGGTTGCTTTTTTATCCAGAATATTCGTCAGATCAACCATGTTCGGAAGGAGAAGTAAGGGTAAAGGAGGTGCAATAACTCTTATAATTGCACTTTTTGCGGCTATTTTAGCTCCGCTTGTAGCTACCGTTATAAAGCTTGCCATATCCAGAAAAAGAGAGTATCTGGCTGATTCTTCTGCAGCTCTTATGACCAGACATCCCCAGGCTTTGGCGGAAGCGTTGGAAAAGATTAAAAATTACCCTAAAAGCATGCAGTCAGCCAGCGATGCCACTGCACATCTTTATATAATCAACCCCTTCAGGGAGGATGACAAAGGTCAGAAATGGATCCACAAGCTTTTTGCAACCCATCCACCGCTTGAAGAAAGAATCCAAAATCTAAAAGATATTGATGTCTGATAAAAATAAAAGTTTAATTATTTTTGATTTTGACGGAACTATCGCTGATAGTTTGCCCGTTATCTATAAAACGGGTGGTGAAATTATTAAAGATTACACCGACGACAATATTTCTCCGAAAGAGGTGGAAAAATTAAAAGAATCGGGAATAAGGAAAGCGATTAAGAAATTAAATATTCCTTTTTATAAATTTCCGATAATGTTACTAAAAATCCAAGTGGGAATATATAACCACATAGATGAAGTGGAGCCCTTTCCGGGAATTGAAAAAACTATCCAAGATTTAAAAAAAGACTATAGGTTAGCCATCTTTACAAACAATAGAAAAAAGACGGTTAATAAGTTTTTAAAACAAAATGATTTGGATTTTTTTGAATTCGTAAAAGACAATCCTCTTTTGAGGAGTAAAGATAAAAAACTATCCAAGATGTCGAAAAATGCTTTGGCTTATGTCGGTGATCAAGCAGGTGATATGAAAGCAGCAAAAGAGACAGGTGTTTTGGCCGTTGGTGTTGATTGGGGCCTAGACAGTAAAGGAAGGCTGGAAAGAAACGGAGCTGATTTTATAGCTGAAAACCCTGAAGACTTAAATGAGATCTTAAAACAATTAGTTTAGATACTTAACAAAGGTCGTTTTTATAAAAATAATATTTTTTATGAATCCCGAATTCAATGAATTAAATTCCGGATTTACCAATAAGGAGAAAGAAAAAAGTGAAAAAGAGAAAGAAAAAAGTGAAAAAGAAAAGAACAAAAATAAAGAAAGGGAGGATGATGACGGTCCAAATTGGTACAAGCATCTTGTTATGACAAAAGATCTTCCTCCGGAGGACAAAGCTTAGTCAAAAAATAAAATTGCAAAACCACCCTAAGGTAGGGTGGTTTTAGTTTAATAAGTTGACATATTATAGGTTTAATCATATAGTAAATTAGATTGTTCATTAAAATTAAAACCAAGGAGGTAGATTTCAATGAAAAAGGAAGAAGCGATCTGTCTTTTTATACTACTTATATTAACGATAATTTTGATTTTTTGGAATATGGCTGCGGAAGAAGCTTCCGAATGGAAAGGGTTGGCGATAATTCGTTCCGGGTCGGAGGGCTATCTTGTTGAGGCTGTAGTGACGACCCAAGAAGGGGATACCTGGGTTACGGAAACTTCGTCCACCCAAGCGGGAAAATCAAAGAAAAGTTTTATTGTAGCTGAAGGAGTAACGATGGATAAGAGTGATTTTATAAAATCTTTAACAATCTTGGACATAGAAGAGTTAACGAACCGAGAAAATATTTATGATCTTAATAATCCCGCTGATGTGGATGAGTTGATACAAGGAGCAATGCAATTAGATGAATTGATTGAATTTATGAATCAAAGTTTGGAAAAGTTAGAGAGTGATAGAGTTAATGATCCGGGAGAAGTTCTACAACCTCCATTTTAATTAAAATAGAGAGCCTCTGCAACTTTGAGGCTCTTTTTTAAATAAAAATTTAATAGAATTAATAAACTGGAATATTTGAATTATTTTGATTATTTTTGAGATTTAATTTCCATAAACCAGAATCCGAGCGAGGTTGACTTTTTTACAAAATAATATAAACTAATTAATACCGATTATTAATAAATCGTCTTCCATTGGTTTTTAATGGGGAAGACTAATAATTTACAAGCAGACCCCCTATAAGAGCATTATAAGGGGGAATTTTGAGTGTTATAAAAAGAAATGGGGAAAAAATTAAAATTACATTCTGAGTTTGATCCCGCAGGTGACCAACCAAAAGCCATTAATAAGTTGACCGAAGGGATAAAGAGAGGGTTTGAAGATCAAACCTTACTTGGTATTACCGGTTCGGGAAAAACTTTTACGGTTTCTAATGTAATAGAAAATACACAAAAACCGACTTTGGTGGTTTCTCATAATAAAACTTTAGCAGCTCAACTTTGCAATGAGTTTAGAGAAGCTTTTCCTGAAAATGCAGTCCATTATTTTGTTTCTTATTATGATTATTATCAACCGGAAGCCTACATTCAATCTACCGATACATATATAAGAAAAGAGGCGATGATTAATGAAGAGATCGATCGTCTCAGACACAAGGCGACAACCGACCTTTTGACCAGAAGTGACGTGATAGTGGTTGCTTCGGTATCTTGTATATATGACTTAGGGCTACCTAAAGAGTACTTGGATAACATTTTAAAATTAGAAGAAGGCCAAAGGATAGAAAAGGACGACCTCATAAAAACTCTTCTGGATATGCAACTGGAGAGAACGCCCTCGGTTTTGGATAAAGGTAAGTTTAGGGTGAGAGGAGAAAATTTTCAGATAATGCCGACCAATGAAGACGTTATATATGATATAGAAACAAAAAACGGAGAGATAAAAAATATTTACAGAGTTGATCCGGTGGAAGGATTCATCCCGGGTGAAACTCCCAAAGTTGAACACGCGGTAATATCCCCGGTCAGGCATTACGTATCAAGTGAAAAAAGAACGAAAAGAGCCTTGAAATCAATAGAAAAGGAGTTGGAAGAAAGGATAAAATTTTTCGAAGATAAAGATAGATATCTGGAAGCGGAACGAATAGAACAAAGAACCAGGGAAGATATGGCTAAAATAAGAGAGCAGGGCTTTTGTCACGGTATTGAAAATTATACTATGCATCTTTCGGGAAGAAATCCGGGAGATACCCCGGCTTCACTTTTGGATTATTTTCCGGATGATTTTTTAACGGTTGTAGATGAGTCGCATATTACAATCCCCCAAATAAGAGGGATGTATGCCGGAAACAAATCAAGAAAAAAACATCTTATAGAGGGTGGGTTCAGGCTTCCGTCAGCTATGGAAAATAGGCCATTAAAATTGAAAGAGTTTGAAAAGAAGGTAAATCAAGTTATTTATACTTCGGCAACTCCCGGAGATTATGAACTGGATAGGTCCGATCAAGTTGTAAAGCAGATTATCAGACCGACCGGACTCGTGGACCCGAGAGTTACTATTGAATCGGCGAAGACACAAATAAAAGATTTGATTCCCAGATTAAAAGAGACGGTGGACAAAGGAGAGCGAGCGTTAGTTACTACGCTCACCAAAAAGATGGCCGAGGATCTTACCGAGTATTTGGAAGAAGAAGAGGATATTGAGGTTTCTTATTTGCACAGCGATATAGATTCTTTTGACCGAGTGAAAATATTAACAAACTTGAGAAAAGGGGAGATAGACGTAGTTGTCGGAGTTAACCTTCTCAGGGAAGGACTCGATTTACCCGAAGTTTCCTTGGTAGCCATACTCGATGCTGATCAAGAAGGATTCTTGAGGAGTGAGACGACCCTGATTCAAACGATGGGAAGAGCGGCCAGAAATGTAAATGGTGAAGTGCTAATATATGCCGATAAAATTACCGGATCGGTAGAAAGGGCGGTTAAAACTACCAGAGAAAGACGTAAAAAACAGATTGAATATAACAAAAAGCACAATATTACACCGCAAACAATCAAGAAAAAAATCAGTGACATAACACCCGCTGAGCAAGTTCTCGACTTGGAAACTCAGGCCCTGCCGGAGGATGAAAAAGACTTTTCAGAATTAATCAAAAAGAAGAAAAAAGAGATGAAGAAGGCGGCAAAAGATCTTGATTTTGAAACCGCAGCAGTCTTAAGAGATGAAATTAAAGCATTAGAAAAGAAAAAAAATGAAAAAAAAGATTAAAATTGAAGGCGCTAAACAGCATAACCTAAAGAATGTTAATCTGGAAATTCCCAGAAACAAGATGACGGTTTTTACCGGTGTTTCGGGAAGCGGAAAGACATCCCTGGCTTTTGATACCATATTCGCCGAAGGTCAGAGAAGATACGTTGAATCACTTTCGGCATATGCAAGGCAATTTTTGAATCGAATGAATAAGCCGGAAGTGGATGAAATAACAGGTCTTTCTCCCGCGATTTCAATAGATCAAAAAGCGCATTCCAAAAATCCGCGTTCGACGGTAGCGACCATTACCGAAGTTTACGATTTTATGAGAGTTCTTTTTGCCAGACTGGGAACTCCTCATTGTCCGGAATGCGGCAGAAAGATTCAAACCATGGGAGTAACCGAGATGGTCGATTCGATAATTAAAATAGCTGAAGAAGGTAATGAAATAGTAGTTATGGCCGAAGTTGTTCGAGGAAGAAAAGGGGAGTATTATCAACTTCTTTATGATTACTTAAATCAGGGATTTGCAGAGGCGAGAATAGATGGTGATTTCAAGTCGCTCAGAGAAAGGATTGAGTTGGAAAAAAATAAAAAACATGAAATATCCATAGTTATTGATAGAATTCCGGCCGAATTTGACTTCACCAAAAAAGAAAATAGAAGAAGGTTGGTCGAGGCAGTCGAAACATCCCTTAAAAAAGGTGGTGGCTCTTTACAAGTTTATATTGAACCCACTAAAAGTGAATATATATTTTCGGAAGATCTTTCTTGTCCGGTTTGTAATTTTGCCTACCCGACGATCGAGCCCAGAATGTTTTCTTTTAATAGTCCTTACGGAGCTTGTGAAGAATGTAAAGGAATCGGAAAAAAGCATAAGAAATCGGATAAACTTTGTCCGGAATGTAAAGGTAGGCGGCTCAGACCGGAAGCGTTAAGTATTCTTTTAGCCGATAAAAATATTGTTGAAGTTACAGATATGAAGATAGATGAAGCTGCTCTTTATTTCAGTGAGTTGGATGAATATCTTTCGGAAGATCAGATGAAGATAGCAAAAGCACCGCTTAGAGAGATTAACCAAAGACTTGGATTTTTGCTCGATATCGGTCTCGACTATCTAACTTTGGATAGGGAGGCGGGCACTCTTTCCGGCGGAGAGTCTCAAAGAATACGACTAGCTTCTCAAGTCGGATCCGGTTTGGTTGGCACTCTTTATATTTTGGATGAACCGACGATAGGGCTTCATCAATATGATAATGCCAGGCTTATAAAGACTTTAAAAGAACTAAAAGAGAAAGGTAATACTATTGTGGTTGTTGAGCACGATGAGGAGACGATAATGGCTTCGGATCATTTAGTTGATTTCGGACCCGGAGCCGGAGTTCACGGAGGGGAGATAGTCGCTCAAGGCGACATGCCGGATATTTTAGAGGATGAAAACCAAGACTCTCTAACTCTCAAGTATCTACGAAGAAAAAAGAAGATTCCGGTACCTCCACAAAGAAGAAAGGTGAAGGCGGGAACTCCGAAATTAAAGATTAAAGGAGCCTCCAAAAACAACCTTAAAAACATGAATGTGGATATACCGCTCAGAAGATTCGTAACGGTTACCGGTGTTTCCGGATCCGGAAAATCAACTTTAATTTATGAAACTCTTTACAAGCACTTAACCAATGAGCTTCATCATGCGGATAAAAAGCCCGGTAAGTTTGATGACATAAAAGGATTGGAATATATAGACAAGGTAATTAATATCGATCAATCTCCAATCGGCAGAACACCCAGGTCAACTCCCGGAACTTATGTTAGCGCTTGGACGGATATACGAGAGCTTTTCGCAACTACTGACGAGGCTAAAATGAGAGGCTGGGATAAGGGCAGGTTTAGTTTTAACACCAAAGGTGGAAGGTGTGAAAATTGTAATGGGTACGGACATATATCGGTAGAGATGCACTTTTTGCCCACGGTCCAAGTTACTTGTGATGAGTGTAAAGGTAAAAGATTCAACAATGAAACTTTGGAGGTTGAGTACAGAGGAAAAAATATTTATGAAGTTCTCAATATGACGATTGAAGAGGCGATGAGCTTTTTTAAAGACACTCCCTGGATTCATAGAAAACTGGAAACACTTTTTGATGTCGGATTGGGCTATCTAAAGCTGGGGCAGCCGTCTCCGACACTTTCGGGAGGAGAAGCTCAAAGAGTTAAGCTGGCCTCTGAGCTTTCCAGAAAAGATACCAGGAGCACGCTTTATCTCCTTGATGAGCCGACTGTCGGACTTCATTATGAGGATGTACGAAAGTTAATAAATGTGCTTCAAGATTTAGTTTCCAGAGGAAACTCAGTGGTTATAATTGAGCATAATTTAGAGATAATAAAATCTTCCGACTACATTATTGATCTCGGTCCCGGTTGTGGAGAAAACGGTGGAGAAATTGTAGTCACAGGTCCTCCGGAAATAATTAAAAGTAAGAAAAAGAGTAAGACAGCTAAATTTTTGAGAAAGATATTGTAAACAAAAAGCCGAGTTTTAACTCGGCTTTAACGGAAGTTAACTGTTAATATAATCGACAATGACTTTCAAAGCATATCGCCTGAGTCCGGGCCTTTTAAGCTTTTCGACTTCAATAACCGAAAGTTCAAGATATTTAAAGTTTTCCGTTTTTTTAGCTATTTCCGCCAACAAGAGCGCTTTCATATAACTGTCTTTCATCTTCATGGCCGCTTCTACACTCCAGCCGAATCTTCCCGAATTAAGTAGTGATTTTGATATCAGGCAAATTCTTTTTTCTCGGTCTTTTTCCTTTTTAATCATTTCAGCTTGCAACAGAGCTTCTTCAAATTCTTTTTCAGTTTCAATTAAATCAATATTTGAAAAGTCGACACCTACAAAAATAGTTTTACCCTCCATCAGGATAACCCCCTTTATATTTTTACTTCCGTGTGTGGTTATGGATTATAAATAGTTTGTGAAATTATGTCAATTATAAAAAGATCAAATGAAAGAAAAACTAAATAAAAAAATTGAAAATTTACCGAAAAAACCGGGAGTTTATATTTTTAAGGATGAAAATGGCGAGATAATTTATATTGGAAAGGCGGGAAAGCTTTTAAAACGTGTTAAAAGTTATTTTTTGGAATCAGCCGATCCGAAGGCTAAAAGAATGGTAAATAAGGTTTTTGATCTGGAATACAAAGTTACTGAGACGGTAATAGAGGCTCTTATTTTAGAGGCAAAATTAATTAAAAAACACGAACCTTACTTCAATATAAAACAGAAAGATGACAAAAGTTTTTTGTATGTGGTAATTACCGATGAAGAGCATCCTCGAGTAATTTTAAAAAGAGGAAGAGAAAAAAAAGAGGGTAAGGCGATCTTCGGTCCTTTTGTTTCTTCTTCAGCTATCAGGCAGGCTTTAAGAATTATCAGAAAAATATTTCCTTACAACACTCACACTCCAAAACAATTAAAAAAAATGAAAAGGCCTTGCTTTTATTACCAAATCGGACTTTGTCCGGGAGCCTGCGCGGACGATTTGGATAAGGATGAATATTTGAAAGACATTAAAAATATCAAACTCTTTTTCGAAGGAAAAAAGAAAAAAGTACTCAAGTCTTTAAAAAAGAGAATGAAAGAGGCGAGTGAGAGCCAGAATTATGAAAAAGCTCAAAAGTTGAAAAAACAGATCAATGCGATCAATCATATTTATGACACCGCCTTAATTACTCCTCCCGAACTTGAAGATGAAAAGATAAGGATAGAAGGGTATGATATATCAAATATAGGAGGGAAGCTGGCAGCCGGAAGCATGATTGTTTTTGAGGGTGATAAACCTTTAAAAAGAGGTTATAAAAAATTTAAAATAAAAAAGATTAAAAAAACTGATGATGTGGGAATGATGAGAGAGATTTTAGAGAGAAGATTTGATAATTCGTGGCAACTTCCGGATATAATTTTAGTGGATGGCGGAAAAGCACAAGTAAATGTAGCAAAAGAAGTCTTGGAGGAAAACGGTTTGGATATTCCCGTTACGGGAATTGCAAAAGGAGAGAGTAGAAAAAAGAATGAATTAATCGGGGATAAAGTCAGTGTTAAAAAGAAGACCTTAATAAAGGTAAGAGATGAGGCGCATCGATTCGCTCAAAAGTATCATAAAAAGTTGAGAGAGAAAGATTTTTTGAAATAACTTTTTAAAAATTACTTTTTTTTGTATACTTATTAAAGTTATAGATAATAAAGAAAATTCTATGTCAAAAAAGTTATTGAAGTACTTAAAAAAAGAGATTGATTCCGGAGCTTCTCCCGAGCAAGTTAAAGAAACGTTAATTTCTGCCGGCTGGAGCAAAGAGGAAGTTGAGGAAGCTATGGAAGAATTTGCTGAAAATGGAATGCCGGAAATTGAACTTGAAGAAGATGTGGAACCCGTCAAGAGAGATTCCAAAGGTGGTAGCGATAGACCAGCCCTTTTCTTTTTTGTTTTGGCGGTCGTTTTAATGGCAATTTTAATTTTGGGACTGATTATTGCTTTTACTCCGCTCATTGATCCAAGAATGATATTTTAGTCGATTAAATTGAAAGAAAGTTGCCGTTTCAAGTTAATATTGTCATGGCTGATATTTATGTTATAATAACATGCAGTTAAGAATTAAGTGTTGGGGTCGGTACCAAAGTGGCCAAATGGAACAGACTGTAAATCTGTTGGCTTCATGCCTTCGGGGGTTCGAATCCCTCCCGGCCCACATCAAGAAGTGGAACCAAACTTAAAGATAAGTAAACGGATTTTCAATTCAGTCTTCGAAAATCTATCATTTTAACATCAGAGAAGATTGCCAGCGTAGTTCAGTGGTAGAACGCTTCCATGGTAAGGAAGAGGCCGCGAGTTCAATTCTCGCCGCTGGCTCACTATTAGTTTTAAAATAAATGAAATGCCTAAAAGAACCAAAAGACCTTATATCACTCTGGAATGTAATGAATGTGAATCTAAAAATTATTACATTCAAAAGACTAAAGGAAAATCAGTAGAAATTGACGATTTGAAGCCCAGCAAGTTTTGTAAGAAATGTAAGAGTCACACAAAGCACAAGGCCGGACTCAAATAATTCAATAGGGGGCGTAGGCTCAATTGGCAAACCGCGGGATTCCAAATCCCGTCTTGGGGGTTCGAATCCCTCCGCCCCTGCAATTAAATTCATCTAAAAATTTGTTTATGTCCAAGAGAACGATAAAAACCTATCCGAATGAAATTTTAGGAAAAAAAGCGGAAAAGGTTAAAAGTGCAGAAGAGGTTAAAGATCTCATCAGTGAAATGAAAGAAATTTTAGAGGAAGCCGATGGTGTCGGTCTTGCAGCTCCTCAGATAGGAGTTTCCAAACAGGTTTTTGTCGTTAAGGACGGACATCATTATTACGGATTCATGAATCCGGAAATTGTTGAAAGGTCTGATGAAACGATAACTACGAAAGAAGGTTGTTTGAGTTTTCCGGGGCTTTGGATTGATATCGAGAGACCGAAATTAGTTAAAATTGAAGCTTTGACCGAAGATGATGAAAGAATGCTTTTGGAGGCCGAGGGTATTGGAGCGGTTGTTTTTCAGCACGAAATAGATCACCTTTTCGGAAAAGTTTTTATCGATTATTTGAGCGGTTTTGACAAAATGAAGGCGCGCTTAAAGTATGGTTTAAAATGAAAAATTTAGTTTCAAAGCTAAAAAATAAAGGATATCTTGAAGATAAAAGCCTTGAAAGGGCTTTTTTAAAAATAAAGAGAGCCGATTTTGTTCCAAAAGAAAATCGAGAGTTGGCTACTGAGGATAGACCTTTGCCGATCGGTAAAGGGCAGACGATATCTCAACCGACGGTGGTTGCTTTAATGCTTGAAAAATTAAACCCTCAACCCGGAGACAAAATTTTGGATATCGGATCCGGATCGGGGTGGACGAGTGCGCTTTTAGCTGAATTAGTCGGCAAGAAGGGGGAGGTCGTTTCTTTGGAAATCATTCCCGAAATTAAAGAGTTTGGAGAAAGGAATGTAAGTAAATATAATTTCATAAAAGAGGGAAGAGTAAACATGTATTGCAGTGACGGAAGAGAGGGTTTTAGCAAAGAGGCTCCTTTTGATAAAATTTTAGTATCGGCAGCACTACAAGAAAAAAAGATTCCTAAGAAATGGAAGAAACAACTAAAAGAGGGAGGCGTCTTAGTGGTTCCGATAAAGGATTCAATTTATAAGTTTATTAAAAAAGAGGAGGATTTAATCGGAGAAAGAGATTTTGGATTTCGATTTGTTCCCTTGGTAAAAGATGATGAATAAAAAAATAAAATTACTAATAGGGTTAATAGTGCTTGTTTTGATTTTTTCCGGCTCCGCTATTTTTTTGTTTTTCAGTCCGAGACAATCCGGGAATGGCGATATTTTATTTACGATTGAAAGAGGGTCAACGGTAAGAGAGATAGCCGACGGTTTAAATCGAGAAGGAGTAATAATTAATGAATATCCCTTTTTAGTTTATCTGTTTTTGTCGGGAGAAAGTCGTAATTTACAAGCCGGAACTTACAATCTTTCTACGGAAAATAGTATTCATGAAATTGTTGAAAAAATTACAAACGGTGAAGTAGCATCAAAAAATGTAACCATAATAGAAGGATGGAGCTTGGTGGAGATAGCTGAATTTCTGGATGCGGAAGATGTTGTTGAGAGAAATGATTTTATACAATTAACCGGAATTTCAAAACCACAAGCCGATTTAACAGGCATAAATCAGGTTGACAGAAGTTTTGATAAAGATTATCGAGTCTTAAAAGATTTGCCGGAAGGAGCTTCTTTGGAAGGCTACCTTTTTCCCGACACACACAGAATATCAACTGAAAATGAAGAAGAAATTGTTGAGATAATGATTAGAAACATGGAGCGTAGAATGAAAGAAAATCAGATATTTGAACAACTGGAGGAAGGGCAAGATTTTCACGACATAGTTACAATGGCTTCTCTGATTGAAAAGGAGGTCGCCACGGAAGAGGATATGAAAATGGTTTCGGATATTTTATGGAGAAGATTGAGAGCGGGGATGCCTCTTCAAATTGATGCAACTGTCAATTATATAACCGGGCGAAGAGATATCGATGTAACTATAATGGAGACTCAGATAGATTCAACTTACAACACCTATAAATATACGGGATTGCCGGATGGCCCTATAGCCAACCCGTCGGTTAAAAGTATTGAAGCCGCCCTGAATCCGAAGGCTAATGATTTTTGGTATTATCTATCCGATCCGGAGACGGGTGATACGATTTTTAGTAGAAATCATCTGGAGCACGTAGAAGCTAAAAATAAATATTTAAGATAATGAAAAAAATAGCTTACATAATAGCATATAAAAACTTTAGAGACGAGGAATATTTTATTCCTCGAGAGATACTTGAGGGATTGGATATCAAAGTGGATACTTACTCTGATCAAAAAGGAAAAGCCAGAGGTTCAGAAGGTGGAGATGTTTTAGTTGAGAACTTAAAGGATATAAAAGTTAATGATTATGACGGGGTCGTGGTTGCCGGAGGCGGGGGAGCCTTGAAACATTTGGATAATGATGAAGTAAGAAGTTTAATGAACGAGTTTAGAGAAAAGGGTAAATTGATTTCTGCAATTTGTATTGCACCGGTAATCTTGGCCAGAGCGGGACTATTAAAGGGGAAAAGAGCAACCGTTTGGACTTCGGGGCTGGATAAATCCGCAGTCAAAATATTGAAAAAAAATGGTGCTGATTAT
>PWGJ01000036.1 GCA_003554445.1 Candidatus Nealsoniibacteriota bacterium | reverse complement strand
ATTTACCCCTCACCACAACTAAAAAGCGTGTGACAAGGGGACGGTTACTGCGTAACCTGAGCGAAAGCGAAGGTCCGAAGGGAATACGCAGGAACCGTCCCCGCCGTAACACGCTGCCTCCTCATCACAGCAACCATCTTCAAACAACTCTCACCTATAGCTTATATATCTATAGCGTATATATAAGGAAGGACAAACTTTTACCCCTCGGCAAGCCTCCCTCCATCACCACTACCATCAGCACCTGCACTACCAGCACCACTACCATCTGAAACCTGCACCAGACCCCGAAGGGTGTACTCCTTGAGGACATCTAATGCACCCTGCAAGAAAATCAGGAGAAAATATCTTATATTTCAAGACCTGACCCCGTATCTTCGCATCTTCGTATCTTCACTACACTTCTTTTAAAAGGATCTCCTCCAGGGAAAGCCGCGGCCGCGGCGGCGGATTATGCTGCGGATACCCCACCGGCAGCAGGGATATAACATCGTAGCGGTCCTCCAGCTCCAGCATCTCCCTGATTTTCCTCCGGCTAAACATCATCACCCAGCAAGTGCCCAGCCCCAGGTCAGCCGCCCGCAGGTTCATGTTTTGAATAGCGATAGCCCCGTTCAGGGAAAGGTAACTCTTGGCATACTCCTTATCCATCTTAGTCATATCCGCATAAGTTTCCGGATCAAAATTCTCCATGGGCGTCCCGTCAAAAACCCCCGCATCCAGAAGCTCCCGGGCCCTATTCATCACCTGCCCCTTTTCCACTGCTTCCATATCGATGCAACAAACTATTATTACCGGCGCAGTGGGCACAAATGGCATGGGCGTGGCACCGCCAATCTTTTGCCGCATCTCCTCGCTCTTAACCACCACAAACCGCCAGGGCTGGCAGTTCACTCCCGAAGGCGCAAGCCGCCCCGCCTCCAAAATTTCCCGGATCAACTCATCGCTGACTTCCTTTTCCTGAAACTGCCTTATACTCCTTCTCGCTTTAATGGCTTCCATGGTTTCCATGACATTAGCAACCTCCTATCTCTTAAAAATGAAAAAAACAGGGGACACTTCCCCTGCTTCCTTTTTTCTCTCCCAAACCGGGGACAATGGACATGTCCTCTGCCCCTCTGCCAGCCCTCTTCTGTTCCGCTGACCCTCTGTCCCTCTGGTCCTCTTCTGTCCTGCTGGCCCTCTGCCAGTCCTCTTCTGTTCCGCTGACTCTCTGGCTCTCCGGCCCTCTTCTGTCTTGCTGTCCATCTGCCAGCCCTCTTCTGTTCCACCGGCCCTCATCTGCCCTGCCCCTACCACTGCTGCTCCTTCCCATATTTATAAACCAGCTGCGGCTTCTCCATGAGCACATGGGTATCGGCCGGCACCGACTCGGTCAGCCACACATTACCGCCGATAACCGCCCGCGCCCCGATGGTGGTATCTCCCCCCAAAATAGTGGTCCCCGAATAGATAATGACCTCATCCCCGATATCGGGATGCCGCTTTTTACTGCGGTATTTATCCCCCGCATCCTTGGGAAGGGAAAGCGCCCCCAGAGTAACCCCCTGGTAAATGCGCACATCTTTGCCAATGGTGGTGGTCTCGCCGATGACCACCCCGGTGCCGTGGTCAATTACAAAGCGCTCCGCAATCTTTGCCCCGGGATGAATATCGATACCGGTAAGTCCGTGGGCATATTCCGTCATGATGCGGGGCAGCATGGGCACCTCCAAATTATAAAGCTCGTGGGCGAGCCGGTAAACGGTTATGGCAAAAATGCCGGGATAGCTGAAAATTATCTCATCATAACTTTTGGCAGCGGGATCCCCCTCATAAAAGGCCTGCACATCCGACGCCAAAATATTCCTCAGCATGGGAATCTGCTGCAGCACCTGCAAAGAAATATCATAGCCCGCCTCCACGCACTCCTGGCAGCTCAAATCATAGCGGAGGCATTCATGGCGGATACAACTGGTAACCTGCTCCGCCATCATATCATAAAGCTTGATCACGCACTGCCCGATATAATAATCCAGGCTCACCGGATCAAGCTTCTCATCGTTAAAATATCCCGGATAAGCAATTTCAAAAAATTTATTGATGATATCGATAATAGATTTCCTCGACGGTATGGGCTCATTATCCACATGGCTGGCAGTGGTCTGTTCGTGGCAGTTTTTGATGATATCCTGAGCCACCCCGGGCAGCTGCCCGCGGTATTTATTCTCTATATGCTCCTCGTCAACGCAAGGGTCCTCCACCACCTGCTCCTCTCGCTCATACTGCGCCCCACGCTCTTCCTGCTCACCACCATCATCCCGCTTCCTGCCTTCTGCCGCTTTTTCTTTCCCTTTCCGTCTTCTCTCGGCCATCTATTTATTTCACCCCTCTCCCGGTCCGGCCTCTTCCGGCTCCTCCCAGCCTCTCCTCCCGGCCCAGCCCAGCTTCGCCCAGCCCAGCTTCACCCGGCCCGGCTTCTCCCGGCCCGGCCTCTCCTCCCGGCCTCACCCGGAATATATGAGCACCCAAAATTTATGAGGATGTTTAATAGCGGGCGGAATAACCGTATTTGTAATAATAGTAATAGCCCTGGCTCTTATGAGGGACCTCGTTTAAAACAAAACCAATGAGATTGACTTTGCTCATCCGCAGCTGCTCCACCGCAAAACGGGCTTCTTTGTAGGAAGAGACTCCGTATTTAAAGATGAGGACTCCCCCGTCCACTAATGGGGAAAGGGCGGTGGCATCAATCACCGCCGCCAGGGGAGGAGTATCGTAGAAGATAAAATCAAATCTTTGAGACAGCGTCCCCGCCATTTTTTCCATCTTTTCACTGGCCAAAAGCTCCGCCGGGTTAGGAGGCAGGGGGCCGCTGGGCAGCACATAAAGGTTGTTTACCAGGGTCTTTTTCACCACATCTTCCAGCGTCATATCATCATCCGAGAGAAGGCTGGTTAACCCCCGGCTGTTCAGGAAATTAAACTCCTTATGAAGGTTGGGGCGGCGCATATCGGCATCCACCAGTAAAACGGAATGCCCCGTCTGGGCAAACAT
>PWGJ01000025.1 GCA_003554445.1 Candidatus Nealsoniibacteriota bacterium | reverse complement strand
TATCTGCCAAAACCCGTGGAGAACGGCCTCCATCGCCCTAATCGGCTTCTTTATGTCACTGGGCGGTCTAACCTCCAGCATCACTGAAGCCGGCCTTTCATTAACATCCCATCTGTGTTGTCTCCAAGACAGATATTGATCCAAAAAAATTGGTAGCAATATAAAGGGAAGCGGAATCCACCACCAGTTTCCTATAAACTGGAATAAGCCTTCCAGAATCGGAAAGAGGCCGGCTAATTCCGCTTGAAAATTACTCAGCTCCCCTATTATTTCTGTTAGTGTATTTTCCATCCGGGGTTCTTTTGAAGTATTTTTTATTGCTCAAGTTTTGAATTATCGTATTTTTCTTAACTATTCTCTTTTTCAAAACCTCTTCAACAATCTTGTCTTTCGGTAGCGGCTCTCCGGCTCTTTCTATAACTCTCCCAATCACGTCTTTTACTTCTCCCTCCTCATAACCCCACTCTCTTAAGGCGTAGATTCCACGCCCGACTAAGACAAAGCGATCGTCTTTTATTAGCTCATTATGTACCGTCTGTGGGTTAGTTTTGTCCCCTATCAAATCGGCAACATCCTTAAAGTGCATCGGATCACCTTCTCTTTTCAGGGTAATGTAAGCCATGTCCTTAACTCCTCTGGGGCTGACTTCCGGCCACTCTTTAAGTCCGTAAAGTCCTTGCGGTCCTTGCTTTACATCTTTTGAAATTTCCAAATAAGAAATAAATTTATGAGTCGGATAATCCGGAGACGATTTTAATTCTTCTATCGGAACCGGCTTCTTTTTACTTTTAAGCTTATCGTAAGAATTTTGAATTATATCTTCAGCTGTACTTATGGACTGCTTGTCCGTAAGCCAGTGAGCGAAAAATTCTTTATTTTCATTATTCTTATCAAAAAAGTCTCCCAAGCTAAGTAAGAATGTAATATAATTTTTATTTTGGTAATCTCTATCACCCAATACATAAACCAATCTATCTTCTCTTTTCAATCCACCAAAATCATCGATTCTTTCTCCGAAACTATCCAAAACTTCTCCATGCTTTTTAATTTTTTTGCTCAGTTTTTTTAGCCCCTCCTTTTCGATCTGGCGAACTCTTTCTCTCGTAATTTGATAACTGTCACCAATCGACTCCAAAGTCTCCGGCTCACTTGCTTCTTTTAATCCAAAGCGTCTAAGTATGACATCTTTGGTTCTACCGGGTAAATCATCCAATAAATCAGAGCAAACTTTGTGGTAATCGTACATTTTTGTTCCGAAGGCTGCTATTTCCACCCCTCGGCGTTATTTTATTCTTTTTTATTTTACCACTAAAATCTTCTTTTATCAAGCTCTCTCTTTCCATTTTAGGAGTAAAGAACTCGCTAAAAATATTGAGGAGTAAGTTCCTAAAACAACCCCCAAAATAAGAGCTAAGATAAAGTACGTAAGTGCTTCTCCTCCGAATATAAATATCGCTAATAAAACCAGAAGTGTGGTAAGTGACGTATTTATCGATCTGGTCATGGTTTGATTCAAGCTCGTATTTACAACATCTTCGAACTTTCCACTTATTCTTCCAACATTTTCTCTTATTCTATCAAAAATAACAACCGTGTCATTCAAAGAATAACCTAAAGTAGTAAGAAGAGCCACGACAATCGGTATTGTAAATTGAACTCCTAAGAAGTGTCCCAAAACTGCAAAAACTCCGACTATAATAAGCACGTCATGCAAAAAGGCAACTACCGTTGCTACTATTCCATACTGCCAAGAAGCAACCGGTCCGGAAGCTCCTGCAAAAGCGAAGGCTATGTAGATAATCACCAAAGCGGAAGCCAAAATCATAGCCATAATGGTCATATTTCTAAGCTCTTCCCCTACGGAAGGCCCAATCGACTCAAACTCTCTTTCAATAGCACCATCCAAAGCTGACATAACTAAACCGTAAAGCTCTTCGTCAGTTTCGGTCGTTCTTATTATGAATCCCTTATCTCCCAATTCCTGAATTTGAAAATCATCAGCTACCTCCAATTCATCCAAATCGCTTCTAACTTCATCTATCGAGGGCCTCTCTTCTTCATATTCAATTTCCAGAACACTACCTCCGGCGAGCTCAATTCCGAAATTGAATCCGAAAAGAGCCACCGCTACTATCGATGCTAAAGCCAAGATTCCGGAAAATATTAAATATTTTTCTTTATGCTTTGTAAAGTTGATCATATCCACAATTTTTTAATTTCAGATAACTTGCTTCCTAAAAACGACTGAATAAAACTTCGCGTAACGACCATGGAAGTAAACAGACTAATTAAAATACCGATTATCAACACTGTAGCAAATCCTTGCACAAAGCTGGTCGATACCGAAAAGAGAATGAAAGCCACCAATACGGTAGTAAGATTACCGTCTCTAATCGATGGCCAAGCTCTACTGAATCCATCTTTAACGGCTTCTTTAAAGTCTTTTCCTTCATTAAATTCTTCCCGCATTCTGGAGAATATAAGGATATTCGCATCAATAGCCATTCCGATTGAAAGTACAAAACCTGCAATTCCGGAAAGGGTAAGTGTTACTCCCAAAATCTTGAAAGCGCTAAGGACGAACCCAACATAAATCAAGAGCGAAAGCGAGGCCAACACTCCTAAAAATTTATAATAAAATATCATAAATATAGCTACGGCCGAAAGTCCGATTATTCCGGCAGTAACCGATCTCTCAAGTGACTCGGCGCCCAATTCGGGACCTACACTTTGTTGTGAAATAAGTTCTATAGGAACGGGCAGTGCGCCGATTTCCAAATCACGAGCTAACTGTCTAGCCTCTTCAGTTGATAAGTTTCCGCTAATTTGAGCTTCTCCACCCGGTATCTCCTCTTGTATAGTTGCTACCTGAATAATTTCTTCATCCAAATAAGTAGCCATCGGTCTGCCCACGTTTTCAGCGGTAATTTGTTGTAAAATTTCAGCACCCTCCGTGTCAAACCTTAAACTAACCATCGGCTCGCCGGTAAGTTCATTGAAATTAACTTGTGCGCCTTGCAAATATCTACCGGTAAGTCCAACCGATT
>PWGJ01000067.1 GCA_003554445.1 Candidatus Nealsoniibacteriota bacterium | reverse complement strand
TATCGCGAAGCGATCCGACTTAGCCAAAACCTTCGAATCCTGGTCCCGCAGCATTTCAAAATTATATCCGGTGGATATTAATTTTTAAATAGTAGGACTATGTTGAGAATCTACGCGGAAAAGTAGAGATCGAATCCCGGCTTGGCATCAAGAATAAAATATCTTGATACAGCTTCAATTTAGTGGTAGTCTAATATAAGAGGTTTAATTATTAATTTTAAATAATAAAAAAGCATGGACAAGAAAACCACATGGGGAATAATAGCTTTGGTCGCCGTACTGGTGATAGTCGGCATCGTATTTATGGTTGACAGGGAAGAGCCGGTTGAGAACGGAGAAATTGAATTGGTCGCTACTGAAGGAGAAGACTTTCTCTGGGATGTCGAAGAAGAGCTTTTTGACGCCTATGATCTGGTTTGGGAGATTGAAGAGGATTTAACGGAAGAAGAGATTGATGACATCTATTCCAGATACGACTCTCTTGAGCAGGATCTCTGGAATCTGGAAGAAGCTTACTTTGAAGGAGAGATGGATGAAGATGAGCTTGACGAAGAGCTAAATAAACTCTTTGATGAAATTCAAGATTTTATAAATGATCTTGAAGAGTACAACCCGGAGGAAGACGGGGAATAATTTATGAAAAATAAGCTAGCGCCACTAATCGTTGCAGTAATTTTTTTATTATCTCTGGCAGCCGTTTTTCTGATTATGCAAAGGCCAGCTGAAGAGCCGACGGATGAAATTGTGGAAAAGCAGGAAGAGAGCTTGGAAGATCTTTTAATCCGTATCGAGTCCGAGATGAATATGGAAGACCGGCTCTTGGAAGCGGAGGAGTCCGAGGAATTACTTGAAAAGTATTACAGAATTGAAAATGAATATTTTATCGTTTTGGATAAGTATTATGAAGATGAAACTCCGGAAGGAAATTTGCGTAGCGACTCGGAAGCGATTATGGAAAGTCTTAAAAATTTAAAAGAGGAGATTAATAATCTTTAATTATATAAAAATATGCCGGAAGTGGGGGAAAAATATAGATGCGAAATTTGCGGTAACTTGGTTGAAGTTATTGAAGCCGGTTACGGCGAATTGATTTGCTGTGGAGAACCCATGAAGCTGGAAGGTGAAGAGGAAGAAGAATAATCTTAAAAGCATAGATGGGGTTTTCCAACCTTGAAGCAATCAAAACCGGTCTCGAAAAGACCAAGAGAGACCTCTTTATAGCGGCGGCGATAACTGCGGTAGCTTTAATCTACTGGACGGTTCCGTTTTACATTGCTCGATCGATTCTGGGAATAAGTGAAGCATTCGGTACCATACTAGTTTTGATATTTTTAGTGTTGAGTTTTTTAATTTTTATGGGGTACATAAAAACGGTAATCGATATTTATGACGGCAACTCGGTTGACCTAAAAGATCTCTTCATGCATTATAAAAAATTACCCGATTTTATAATCGGGTTTCTTTTTTATTTCGTAATAGTTTCTTTGACTTCGGTCCTGCTGGTCATACCGGGAATATTTTTTGCGGTGCGCCTTTCTTTTGTCTTCTTTTTTATCTTGCAAGGAGATAGTTCCGCCTTGGAATCACTTAAAAAAAGCTGGAAGATTACCGGAGGAGAGTTTTTTAGCTTGTTAATTTTTTACCTTCTTTTGGTAGGGATAAATATTTTGGGAGCGTCAATATTTTTTGTAGGCCTCGCTTTTAGTCTACCCGTCAGCCTCATCGCCGTAGTTTACGCGTACAGAGAACTTTCTTTAGATTATAAGCGGAGAGAAATAGAAAAAATGGCTACTTTGGAGTAGTCTTGTAACTTTAATAAAAATATTTTAAAATTAAAGAAGGATTATCTTTCCGACAATTTTTTAAAATTCAAAGCAATATATGATAATTTCTGAGGAAAAATTAAAAGAGTTGCTGGTCGAGCCCGAATTGGTAAAAGAAGTTGATTTTGAAACAACCAGAAAAGAAGCAAAAGGAAAAAGCATCTCTTTTCAAGAACTTTTAGTTGAAAAAGGGTTGGTAAAAGACGAATATTTGGGCAGAATGATTGCCGACGAGAAAGGATTCAAGTTCGTCAACTTAAAACAGGGAGATCTTTCGGATATCACTTCGCATATGTTGGAGTATATCCCCGAAGTTGTCGCTTTCTCCCAAAAAGCGGTGGTATTTGACGAGACGGCGAACTTACTCAAGGTTGCTACTTCGCAACCTGAAAATTATCCCTTTTTCAATCTTTTACAAAAAAAGACCAATAAAGAAGTAGAAGTTTATTACGCGACGCCGTTTGATATGAGGCAGGCCCTCAAAAAGTATAAGGGGGATATGATGAACGCGGTGGAAGATTTAATTAAAGATTTGGAAGAAACGCAAGTGGGGTCGGAAGAAAACGTGGTTGAACTTGTCGATACCATTATAGAATACGCCCACACCAATCTTGCTTCCGATATACATATAGAACCGCTTTCCGAATTCGTAATAATAAGATTCAGAATTGACGGTATTTTACATAAAGTGGCCGAGTATCCAAAAGATTTACACGACAGGATAGTTTCCAGAATTAAAATTTTATCCAAACTGAGAACCGACGAAAAGGCTGCCGCCCAAGACGGAAGATTTGAAAGATCGACTTCCGGTGGTGGTGTTGATGTTCGTGTCTCGATTATGCCGACGACGGAAGGTGAAAATGTCGTAATGAGGCTCTTAATGCAACAAGGTAAAAGATTTTCAATAAATGAATTGGGTCTTCTTGATGATGATTTCAGAAAGTTAAAGACTGCAGCATTGAAGCCGTACGGGATGATTATCGTAGTCGGTCCTACCGGATCGGGTAAGACGACTACGCTTTACTCTGTCTTGCAGATGCTTAATGAACCGGATGTAAATATTATGACGATTGAGGATCCTACCGAATATAATGTGGCCGGTGTTCAGCAAACTCAGGTTAACCCTTCAAAGGATATTACTTTTCCCACGGGTCTCAGATCGATTGTTCGTCAGGACCCGGATATTATCATGGTAGGTGAGATTCGTGATGAAGAAACGGTTGACATGGCACTCAATTCGGCGATGACCGGACAC
>PWGJ01000086.1 GCA_003554445.1 Candidatus Nealsoniibacteriota bacterium | reverse complement strand
GGTGTCAGAGAGGCATGGAGAAAGAGCCCAACGGGTATAGTAATTACCGAAGACACCGCCCAAATGGGGATGAGTATAGATCTTACGATTGACTACAACATACAGTTTATGGCGGAAAAATTTCTGGCAGAGGCGGTAGAGGATTTAAATGCGACTTCGGGAACGGTAATAGTGGGTGATCCTAACACGGGAGAAATATTGGCTTTAACAAATTACCCCACATTTGATCCCAATAATTACAGGTCGGAAAGATTGGATGTTTTTAAAAATACTGCAATTCAGTCACTTTTTGAGCCCGGATCGGTCTTTAAACCGTTTGTGATGGCAATGGGTATTGAAGAGGGTGTAGTTAGCCCGCAGGACACTTATCACGATGAAGGCTATGAGGTTGTAAGCGGACACACTTTACGGAATTATGGTCAAAGAAGCTGGGGTACGGTTGATATGACCGAGGTTATGGAAATGTCAATTAACACCGGGATGATTTATGTTCAGCAGCAATTGGAAAATCAAATATTTTTGGACTACCTAAATGATTTAGGCTTTTTTGAACGAACCGGAATAGATTTGCAGGGAGAGGTATTTTCTAGAAATTTAGTATTTAAAGAAGGGTATGACGTTAATTTTGCCAATGCTTCGTTTGGTCAAGGAATAGAGGTTACCCCGATTCAACTTTTTGCAGCTTTCTCCTCTTTGGCAAACGGGGGTGAGCTCGTAGAGCCGTATATAACAAAAAATTTCAATCCCACGGATAGAAGTAAAAGAGTTTTTTCACCCGGAACGACTTCGAAAGTAACTTCCATGCTAATCAGTACGGTGGAAGAAGGAACGGCACAAAGAGCCAAAATACCGGGTTATTATCTGGCCGGAAAAACCGGAACCGCTCAAATACCTTGGTCGGTTTTGGGTGAAAATAGGAGAGGATACTCAAGCGAAACGATTCAAAGCTTTATAGGCTATGGCCCTTTAAATGCCGAATTTGTAATTTTAGTAAAGATGGATAGGCCGGAAGCTCCGACAGCTGAGGTTTCCGTTGTGCCTGTATTTAGAAAGTTGGCTAACTATATAATAGATTATAAACAGATCCCGCCGGATTACGTAAGAGATTAATTATGATAAAAAGCATATTAAAATGGAAAGGTGTCAAGCTTGTTTTCGTAACGGGTAAAAATAGTACGGAGACTGCAGATTTTATCTTTGATTTAATTCAAGATTTTTTAAAAGTGAAAAGGGTTGAGCCAACCGATAGAGGGATGAATAGATTACTTTTTATTTTTTATGATGTGATTATAGTGACAAGAGAGGGCAATAATCAAAAAACTGAAGATCTTTTCTCCAATTTCAGGGAAGTTATAACCGTAGTTAATTCGGAAAATATAACTGATGAAAAGGAGGTAATACAAACGATGAAAAAGAGTGATACATTGCTGGTTGATTTTGAAAGCAAAGAAAAATTTTCCGGAAAAAGAATGAAATATTTTTTGAGTTTCGGATTTGATTCGGAAGCCGATTTCAACATTAGTGATATGAATATACATGATAAAAAAACGAATTTTAAACTTAATTATGACGGAAGCAGTGTCCCGGTATGGATTCCCGGAAAAAAGACGGAAGATGATGTTTTGCAAGTAGTTGCATCTTTGGGAGTAGGTGTTCTTCTGAATATTAATTTTGTTAGTCTGACTCAAAAGATAAAAAATTAGTTTACAAAAAAGATTTCTCTGGTAAAATAACCAGTGTAGTCGGCCCCGTCGTCTAGCTTGGTCCAGGACGCCAGGTTCTCATCCTGGTAACAGGGGTTCAAATCCCCTCGGGGTCACAGCATTCAACACCCTTTTCGTAAGAATCACAACTCAAAATCCCAGCGGGATTTTGGTTCTTGCGCTCTCGGTAATTTATTTCAGCAAAGCTGAAAGCCATGCTAAATTACCTGCGAGAGCTTCTTCTAAAAGGGTGTTTTCATTTGAAAGCAAAAAAAGCGAAGCGACGTTCAATTCCCCTCGGGGTCACATCACTTAATACCCCTTTCGTGAGAATCGGAATTCAAATTTTCCAGCGAAAATTTGATTCCTGCGCTCTCAGTAATTTATTTCAGCAAAGCTGAAAACCGTGCTAAATTACTTCCGAGAGCTTCTCCGAAAGGGGTATTTGCGTTCTGGGGCTAGAAACCGTGCTGAAATTCCTGCGAGAGTTCTCTCAGTGAGGGTATTTTCACTCTGAAAGCCATGCTAAATTACTTCCGAGAGCTTCTCCGAAAAAGGTGTTTTCATTTGAAAGCAAAAAGGATTAACACCCTCGTTTGAAGAATCACCCCTCAAGAATCGCCAGTGGCGATTTTGGAGGTTGTGCGCTCAGCGATTTGCGCGACTATGTCGCGACCATGCCAAATCGCCTCCGCGAACTTCTTCAGAGAGGGTATTTTTATTTTAAAAGTAAAATATTCTCTCAGTGAGGGTATTTGCGTTCTAAAAGCATTTCGGTACAGCTGAACCATGCTAAACTACCTGCGAGAGCTTCTTCGCAAAGGTGCTTTGTTTTAAAAAAGCATTTCGGCAGAACCAACTCGTGAAATCTTAATGGGGTTTTCAACTGATTTTTTTTATTGTAACCTTATATAAGTATTTAAATTTATAAAGAAACTTTTATGAAGTTCATTTATGCCGTTTCGATTCTTGCGGGGACGATGATAGGGGCAGGACTTTTTGCTCTTCCTTATATAACTACACAAGTGGGATCCGGAGTAATTTTACTTTATTTCTTATTTTTGGGACTCATATCCATTGCGATTCATCACTTTTTCGGTCAACTGGCTCTGCGCACGGAAGACAATCTCAGATTTCCGAGCTTTGCAGGTATTCATTTGGGTCCCTGGGCTAAAAAATTGACAACCTGTACCGGGATAATCGGTCTTTCCGGTTCAATATTAGCTTATATTATTTTAGGAGGAGAGTTTTTGTCGGGAATTTTCGGGGATGTTGTCGGTGGTGGCCCTTTTGAATATTCACTTTTGTATTGGGCGATCGGTGCCGCTTTTATATTTTTCGGTATAAAAGCGATTGAAAAGGTTGAATTTTTGGGGATAGTTGGCTTTTTAATGGTTCTTTTTTTAATACTCGTGAGAGGTTGGGGTGATATAAATCCAAGTCTATTTCTTGAAGTCGGAGAAGGTTTTAGTGGCGATCTCTTTTTACCTTACGGGGCAGTACTTTTTTCGCTTTGGGGAGCTGCGTTAATACCGGAAGTGGAAGAAGAGCTGACGGGGGAAAAAGAAAAGTTGAAATGGGTGGCTCCGGTGGGGATCGGATTGGCTGTTTTAATTTATCTTTTTTTCATATTCGTTGTCGTCGGAATTACCGGTGCGGAAACTTCAAAAGAAGGTATTTTGGGTTTGGTTGATCATTTGGACAATGGAGTGGTCGGGTTAGCTTTAGTCTTTGGTATTTTAGCTACATTTACTTCATTTGTTACTCTGGGCTTAACCTTGAAAAAGATTTTGTGGTATGATTTAGGGGTTCATGAAAAAATAGCTTGGGCGGTAGTTACATTTATTCCGATTACCGCTTTCGTGATCGGTCTCGATGATTACATACAGGTTATATCTTTTGTCGGAGCAACTCTTTTGGCGATTGATGCTACCTTGATAACGATAATGTATCAAAAGTATAGACCGGCTAAATACAAACTACTAACATATCCGATTATTCTGGTCTTCGTTTTGGGAATAATCTACAATATAGTTTATAATAAAGACATAATACTCAGTTTTATTGATTAAATGCCTTTTTTTGAGATTGCAATTTTCGTACTTTCTTGTCTGGCTATAATTGTTTCCAGTAGATGGGTAATCGATTCGCTTTCCAAACTGGCAAGATCTTTGGGATGGAAAGAATTCGTAGTAGCTTTTTTTACAGTTTCGATGGGGGCGGTTTTGCCGGAATTCATAATTGGTGTCAGAGCGGCTCTGGGAGGCGTGCCTGAACTCTCATTAGGGAATGTAATCGGGCAAAACATAATACTTTTGACTTTCGCGGTTGCGGTTTGCACAATTGTTGTTAAAGGAATTATAGTCCAATCCAGAACGGTTCGTGCGGGAACGACTTTTGCAGCGATAGCGGTTCTTTTGCCATTATTTTTGCTAAGAGACGGTATGCTTTCGAGAATGGATGGAATTATACTGATTGGAACATTTATCTTTTATGTTTTTTGGCTCTTTAGAAAAGATGATCGGTTTATTAAGGATTATGAATATGAGGATGATGAGATTAAAACGAAGAAGGGTTACCTGAAGTACTTTTTAATGTTTGTCGGAAGTTTTATTCTGGTTATTTTCTCCGCAGAGGGAATAGTTTATTCGGCAACCGAATTCGCGCTTATTTTTGATGTGCCGGAAGGCCTTATCGGTGTTCTTTTGGTGGGAGCGGGGGTTGCCCTTCCCGAATTATATTTTTCGCTTAAATTAGCGACAAGAGGAAGGTCATGGATGATTTTAGGAGGGTTGACCGGAGCAGTGGCAATGTCTTCAACACTCGTCTTGGGAGCGGTTGCTTTAATTAATCCGATAGTTTTGAGTCAACCTCCTCATTTGGCTGACAGTCCGTACTCGATAAGCATGATGTTTTTGGTTTTGAGCGGAATTATTTTGTGGTTTTTTGTAAGAACAAGTAACAGATTAACCAGAAAGGAAGCCTTTATCTTGTTTTTAATTTATTTTGCATTCTTATTTTCGGAATTATATTTTGGTGAATTATTTTTATGACTTTAGAAATTATTTTAATTTTAATAATCGTTTTCGGTGGGTTTTTTGCCTTTTTTTGGGTTAAAAAAGTAAAAGATGAAGCTGATCAAGAGCGAAGAATACGTGATCTTGAAGATCATCTGAGCAAATTAATAACCGAACAGCTCAAAGAGGTGAGAGGAACGGTGGACGGAACCACCAAAACGATGCACAAACAGATAAAGTCTTTTACCAAAGAAACCGAAAAGCTAAGAGGGGAAATAGGTGAAATTCAAAAAGCAATGGAAAATGTAAGCTCTTTTCAAGAGTTTTTTACTTCGCCGAAGGCAAGAGGTGAATGGGGAGAGGCTAGCTTGGAACACATCTTAAAGGAATACTTTCCCGCCGATTTTTACCAGTCTCAATATATGTTTGATTCCGGTGAGCAGGTTGATGCGGTTTTAAAGCTTCCCAATGATAAATTTTTACCGATTGACTCTAAATTTCCCTTTGATAATTACAGAAGAATGATTGAGGAAGAGGATGAAAGCAAGAAGGAGAAGCTCCGAAAAAGGTTTTTAAAAGATGCAAAAAAGAAGATAACCAGCATTTCAAACAAGTATATATTACCTTCGGAGGGAACGGTTGAGTTTGCAATCATGTATATTCCGGCCGAAGCCGTCTATTATGAAATTAGTATGAATAAAGAGATTGATGTCGTTGAGTATGCAAGAGAGAAAAAGGTTATATTAGCTTCTCCGAATACTATTTTTTTAACGTTAAAAGCTATAGAGCATTGGTTTAGGGATACACACATTTCCAGAAAGACTCAAGAAATAATCAAAGGAATATCCCGGATGGAAAAAGATAGTAGGAAATTAAAGGATGATTTTAGAAAGCTGGGCAAACATCTGTCCAATGCTTCATCGGCTTATGAGAGATCGGATCAGAGATTGGATAGATTCACTAACAGGGTTGAGAAGTTAACCGAAAATAATTTGGAAGAATTGGAAGAAGGGGAGTAAATCAGTCTTTATTTTTGCGATAAACTTGCTTAAAGCTTAATTTTCTGTTACAATAATCAGGACAGTCATTATAGCAGTTAATTAAATATCTATGTTTGCAGTAATAAAAACAGGCGGAAAACAATACAAAGTCTCAGAAGGAGATGTTTTGGATATTGAAAAATTAGACAAAAAAGAAGGCGAAGAAGTAATTTTTAAAGATGTTCTGTTATTGAAAGACAAAAAGAGCAATATCGGCAATCCGACGGTTGAAGGTGCCACCGTTAAAGCGGAGGTTATGGAGCAGGGTAGAGGAGAAAAAAAGATAGTGTATAAATACAAACCCAAGAAGAGACAAAGAAAGAAAAAAGGACACAGACAACCCTACAGTAGAATAGAAATAAAGGAAATCAAAAAAGATTAAGCCACAGGTAAAAGAATAAAAAACAAACTCCCCGTGAGGGGAGTTTTTGAATTGAGTCAAATTATTTTCTTCCTTTCAGTGCTGATGTAAGAGTATCCTCGTCAGCGTATTCCAGCTCACCTCCGACAGGTAATCCCTTTGCCAGTTTAGTAATTTTTAAATCGAATTTATCCAAAACTCTTTTTAAAAAAAGGCCGGTAGCTTCTCCTTCGGTTGTCGGATTGGTAGCGATAATCACTTCTTTTATCTCTTTTACACCGAAACTTTCGGGAGCTTCAATTCTTCTTTTCAAGTCTTTCGCTCTTACTTTCTTTAAATCCTTTTTTCTCAACGGGCTTACATTTCCGCCCAGAATAAAGTAATAACCTTTGTATTGGTTGGTTTTTTCCAATGATATCAAATCAGTTTCTCGCTCCACTATAGCTAAAATCGGTTCTCTGGATTTATCATCGCAAATTGAACATAAATCCCTCTCTTTTTCCAGGCTTCTATAACAAAATTGACACGTATGAACGGATGATTTTAATTGCTTGAGCTCTTTTATGAGTCTGTCTATTTCACTTGAATCGGTATTAAGTAGATGAAAGGCGAATCTTGTTGCGGTTTTTCTCCCTACGGTAGGAAAGCGAAGAAATATATCTATTAAATTTTTGATCGGTTTCGGATACATTATTCGTTGGAATATTTCTTATCGAGAGATTTAAAAGTAGTTATATCTTTATCGAAGTAGAGTTCAATCTTTCCGGTGGGACCGTTTCGATGTTTGGCGATTATCACATCGGTTATATTTTTTCTCTCAGTGTCGTCTCTGTAATAATCTTCTCGGTACAAAAGCATAACTACATCCGCATCTTGCTCAAGTGCACCGGTTTCTCTCAAGTCGGACAGGCGGGGTATTTTTGGAGTTCTCTTTTCGACAGCTCTGGAGAGTTGAGAAAGTGCTATAACCGGAACATTCAACTCCTTGGCCAAACCCTTAAGTGAACGGGATATCTCTGTCATCTGTTGCACCATCGATTCGGATGATGATCTGGGTTGGATTAATTGCAAGTAGTCAATTATAAGAAGTCCCAAACCTTTTTCCGCTTGAAGCCTTCTGGCCATCGCTTTCATCTGCATTATATTGAATGAACTTTTATCTTCGATATATATGGGAGCATCACTCAACTTTCCCATTGCCTCTTGAATTCTTGTAAAGTCGTTTGTTTCTCCCTTGGTTGAAAGTTTTCCATTTCTAATTTTCCAGAGGTTAACTTCCGAAACGGAAGCTAAAAGTTTATCGACAATTTGGTCATGAGACATCTCCAGACTGAAGACTCCTACCGGAACCTCTTCCTCCATTGCAACTTTTTGAGCAATATTGAAGGCGAGGGAAGACTTACCCATACTCGGTCTTGCAGCCAATATTATAAGATCCGATTTTTGAAATCCCGACAAAATCCCGTCCAAGGCGGGATAACAGCTGGGAACACCACGAGTATCGGTATCATCCATTGTCAGTTTTTCAATTCTTTCAAAGGCTTCCTCGAGAGCGTCACCGACGCGTAAAAATCTATTTCTGAGTGAATTTTCACTTATATTAAATATTTTTTGTTCTGCCTCATCCAAAACCTCTTCGACATCTTTGTCCTCATTATAACCGGCTATGCTGATTTCTTGCCCGGCCTGAATCATCTCTCTCAGAATCCTCTTTTTTTGAACTATTTTCGCATACTCGGAAACATGACTGGCGGTCGGGACCGAATTAACAAGTTCGGTCAAATAGCTATTACCTCCGATTTTTTCCAGCAGTTCTTTTTCCTCAAGCCTGTTAGCAACCGACAAAAGATCAATTGTTCCCGATTTATCGATTATATCAACCATCGATTCATATATATCTTGATGATCACTTTCATAAAAATCCTTGGGCTGAAAAAAGTCGATTATTTTATAAATTGCTTCCTTGTCCATCATTAATCCACCCAAAAGTGATTTTTCAGCATCTATATTTCTGGGTGGTAATTTATCGGGAACTTCTTGATTTTTGGACATTTTTTATATTTTTTTTAA
The DNA here is from genome assembly GCA_003554445.1 of Candidatus Nealsoniibacteriota bacterium. GTDB lineage: Bacteria > Patescibacteriota > Minisyncoccia > Minisyncoccales > PWPS01 > PWPS01. Next base: position 37,826 of record PWGJ01000086.1, on the reverse strand, counting down.
CTTATAACCGTCTTTCACATCTTCAATATCATAACCGAGGTCATTTATTTTGCTTCTTAGATTGTCCGCCTTTTCGTATTTTTTATCTTCTCTATATTCCTCCCTTTTCTCGGCGAGCTCTTTTACTTTTTTGGGAATCTCTACCTCTTTATTTAGGTCAAGACCTAAAACCTTATCGAAATCGATAACGGTGGCCAGCTTTACACTATCATTTAGATCTTTGTCTTTAAGGAGATTCCAAGTAACTTTCAATGCTTGAGGAGTATTTAAGTCGTTATTTACAGCTTTTAGGAATTTATCTTTGTACTTCGAGGAAGGGTCTCCTTTTTCGTTTCCGAGATTAATAACTCTCTCTTTCATTTTTTTCAAGGAGTTTTCCGCTCCACTCATTGCCTCGGTGGAGAAGTTGACCTTTGATCTGTAATGAGAATTAAGTATAAGATATCTGTAGGCTAGAGGAGTGTAATTTTTAATTATATCTTTAAGCGTGTAAAAATTGCCTTTTGATTTTGACATCTTCTCTCCTTCCACGGTTAAGAACTCACTGTGCATCCAAAAGTTAGCCGGATTCTTCCCGAAGGCGGCTTTCGATTGAGCAATTTCATTAGGATGATGAATTTCTACGTGATCTATTCCTCCGCAGTGTATATCAAAAGGAATTCCAAGGTTTTTCTCAGCCATAACTACACATTCGGTATGCCATCCCGGGAAACCGACCCCCCAAGGAGAATCCCACTCCATCTGCCTGTTTTCACCGGGTCGAGAGAACTTCCATAAAGCGAAGTCAGTCGGATTTTTTTTATCTTTCATCTCTATTCTTTTTCCGGCTTCTCGTTGATCAAGATTTGCCATCTTGCCGTAATTATCCAGCTTAGAGGTATCAAAATAGATTCCGTCTTCAATCTCATAAGTAAATCCCTTTTCTTCCAAAGTTTTTATCAGTTTGATCTGTTCTTTTATCGTTTCTGTCGCCTTTACGAATATGTCCGGATCCTTTATATTTAGTTTTTTAATATCCTTTTTGAATTCTTCGGTGTAAAGGCGGGTTAGTTCCCAGGCATCCATCGATTTTTCCTTCGCCTTTTTTTCCACCTTATCTTCACCCGTATCGTCATCCGATACCAGATGACCTACATCGGTAATATTCATTACATGTTTTACCTTGTATCCGTTATCCTGCAAAACTCTCTTTAAGACATCTTCAAAGATATAGGCTTTTAAATTTCCTATATGAGCATAATCATAAACGGTGGGCCCACAAGTATATAATCCAACCTCTTTTTTAAGAGGTTGAAACTTTTCTTTTTGTCTTGTTTTACTATTGTAAAATTCAATCATGCTGTAATAATCTTAACATAAAAATAATTTTGATTCCATGTCGATTTATAGTAGAATTAATATGATATGCCTGTTGAATTAGAGACTTTTATAATAGCGATGACACCGATAGGAGAGCTTAGAGCTTCCATTCCTTTCGCTGTAGAGATACGCCAGATGGGTTGGGTGTCGGCTTACTTTTTTTCCGTAGTCGGCAACATGGTTCCGGTTGTTTTGATATTTTTATTTCTGGATCCGGTCATTAATTTTTTAAGAGAATTATCCGTTCATCTAAATGAAGCGATAGATTTTCTTTTCGAAAAAACCAAAAAAGAGAATGAAAAAAAGATTGAAAAGTGGGGGTTTTTAGCGTTAGCCGGATTTACGGCCATACCGCTTCCGATAAGTGGTGCATGGACAGCTTCTTTGGTTGCTTATCTTTTCGGCCTTGATTATAAAAAATCTTTTATTACGATTTTTGGCGGAGTTCTCGTTGCCGGTTTGATAGTTATTGCGCTTTTGATATACGGAAATGTTTTAGAATCGATAGGAGGAATTCAGGTAGTTATCGGATTCATGGTATTGGGAATGTTCCTCTATTATTTATTAAAATTAAATAAAAAAAATGTCTAAAGTTTTATATAGAAAATATAGACCGAAAAGTTTTTCAGATATTATAGGGCAGTCACATGTGGTAAAGACGCTAAGGAATGCGATTAAAAACGACAATATTTCTCACGCTTATCTCTTTACGGGTCCACGCGGAACCGGAAAGACGACGATGGCCAGAATTTTAGCAAAGGCTGTTAATTGTGAAGATAAAAAAGATGCGGAGCCGTGCAACAAGTGTGAATCATGCAAGTCGATCACTGCCGGTAACGCAGTTGATTTAATTGAAATAGATGCCGCTTCTCACAGAGGGATAGATGAAATAAGGCAGTTAAGAGAAGGTATTAAGTTTTCTCCCAATAAATTGAAATACAAGGTATATATAATTGATGAAAGTCATCAACTGACAAAAGGAGCGGCTAATGCACTTTTGAAAACTTTGGAGGAGGCTCCGGATCATGCAATGTTCATCTTGGCTACCACCGAACCACAAAAGATGATATCGACTATAATTTCCAGATGTCAGCGATTTGATTTTAGAAAATTGAATCTTTCTGAGATAATAAGGAAGCTGGAAAAAATATTAAAAGAAGAAGGCGTAAAGTCCGACAAGCGATCTTTAGAAATAATAGCTACTGCCTCAGGTGGTTCCTTCAGAGATGCCGAGAGTCTTTTGGATCAAATTTTAACTTTTACTGAAGACCAGCTGGATGAAGAAGATGTAAGAGACCTCCTGGGATTGGTTGAAACTCAATACATGTTTGAATTCGTTGATCTTTTAATAGAAAAGAAGCGATTAAAAGCGATTAGATATCTTGAGAAGATGTATAAAGAAGGGGTTAACTTGGAAGAGTTTCACGGCTCACTTTTGGAATATTTAAGACAATTGATGACCATGAGTTTGATCGATGCCGAGTTGACCGATAATGAGAACTCCGTAATTGCCGGTTTGCGGGTTAGTTTTACTCAAAAAGAGATAAAACAATTAAAAGAGCAATCTGAAAAAATTGATTTGACCGAAATTAACAAGATGCTGGAGTCGTTTTTGAAAGCGGGAAAGAGGATGGATTATTCCCCCATACCACAACTTCCGATAGAGATGGCGATAGTTGATATTACCGCTTAACAGTTTAGTTCTTTTTAAGATTTAATTTGACTCATCCTTGAATTTCAGTCAAAATATTGCTATTGTAAAGAACGAAGTCGAATCGGTTCAATTGAAAGTTTTAAAAATTGCGGGATGGTGTAATGGTAGCACGCTTGGTTTTGGTCCAAGTAGTCCAGGTTCGAGTCCTGGTCCCGCAGCATTTTTCCTTACTGTGTATAGCAGTAATTTTTTCATTTATTTTCTAAAACATGTCATTCAAAATAGGGATAGTGGGTTTACCCAATGTCGGTAAATCAACACTTTTTGAAGCAATAACTAAAAATCAAGTGGAAGCGGAAAATTATCCGTTTTGCACTATCGACCCCAATATCGGTACTGTTAAAGTTCCCGACGACAGAGTCCAAAAATTAGCCGAGATAACCGGATCGGATCGAGCAGTTAATACTACGGTAGAGTTTGTCGATATCGCCGGATTGGTTAAAGGAGCACATGAAGGAAAGGGACTGGGTAATAAATTTCTCTCCAATATAAGAAAGGTGGATGCCGTAGTTCAGGTTCTCAGGGACTTTGAAGATCCCGACATAGCGCATGTTGAAGGATCGATTGATCTTGAAAGAGACAAGGATATTATTGATATCGAATTAATAATGGCGGACTTACAGATGACTGAAAAAGCACTCAAAAGAATCCAAGATGAAAGAGAAACAAAGGAAAATGAATTTAAACTAAAAACTTTAAAAAAGATAAAAAAATTTTTGGAAGGAGAGAAGTTGATAAGTCAGCTGGAGCTAACTGAAAAAGAAAGAGAAGCAATAAAGGAGCTCGACTTTCTAACCGACAAGCCGATTATCTATTTAAAAAACGTTGATAAGCCGAGCGAGAACTCAGATTTTTTAGAGATAAATGCTAAAATTGAAAGTGAATTGGCTGACTTTTCTCCGGAAGAAGCCAGAGACTACTTGAGGTCTTACAATATTAAAGAAAGAGGACTTGAAAAATTGATAAGGGAAAGCTACCAAGCACTGGATTTAGTTTCCTTTTTTACTTCGGAAGAAAAGGAAAGCAGAGCTTGGACCGTAAAAAGAGGGACGAAAGCTCCCGTTGCCGGTGGGCGCATTCATTCTGACTTTCAAGATAATTTTATTCGAGCGGAAGTCGTATCTTATGAGGATTTTGTTCGATACGGAGGCTGGGTGGGAGCTAAAAAAGAGGGAGCAGTAAGAGACAAGGGAAGAGATTATCAAGTTAAAGACGGTGATGTAATATTTTTTAAAACCGAGCAAAGTTAAAGATATCGACAGATAAACTAGAAGGAGAGAGTTTTAACTCTCTCCTTATTTTTTTCCAATAATATCTCTTGCATTCTGAAGATCACTCTTAATTGATGATGGGTCAATTTGCAATTTGCTGAACCACTTGATCAATATCTTTTTTGAGTTATTTTTAGTCTGTAACTTACTCAGGTCGAGAGGATTTTTTATTTTTAATCCAACTACTCCTATTTCTTCTGCTACTGAAGTAAAATAAAAATAGCGTGACTCTTCCAACCATCTTCCATTTTTAAAGAGATACCCCATCGGCATCAATATCTTGCCTTTTAAATGTATCGTGTAGATAAATTCATTCAAAAAAAGAGCTACTTTTTCTATCATATCGATATTCAACTTTAATTGGTTTTCTTTTATTAATGATCTGCCGTATTTTTCAACCCAACTGATATATATCATAAAGTCCAGGAGCTTTTCTATCGCAACTTCCCTTTTTTTATTAATGTTCATTTTAACTCCTCCTTTCATGATTATTATGACATTTTTTGAGCGGATAACAAATGTCAAGAAGAATCTTTTTTGCTATAATGGAAACATAAATAAATTAATGTATTATGACAACCAATAGCAAAAAGAGGCCGGAATTGATGAGCCCGGTAAAAAACAGATCCGGCCTGGAAGCCGCTTCTCCATATGCAGATGCTGTTTATTTTGGAGTATCGGAATTAAATCTAAGATCAAATTCAAAAGGAATCACTTTGGATAATTTAGGTGATTTTATGGAAGCTTGTCATGAAAAAAGTATTTTAGGTTATTTAACTGTAAATTCAACTCTTTATAATAATGATATTGAAAAAGCGAAAAGAGTAATAAAAACAGCTAAAGAGAGTGATGTTGACGCCATAATAGTTTGGGATCCGGCTACAATTGAGATTGCCAAAAATACGGGAGTCGATTTTTTTATTTCTACACAAGCCAATATATCCAATTGGAAATCAGCTCAATTTTATAAAAAGATGGGAGCAAAGAGAGTTATTCTGGCTCGTGAAATGACGCTTGATCAAATAAAAGAAGTAAAAAGAAAAGTGGATATGGAGATAGAATCCTTTGTTCATGGTGCAATGTGTCTTGCGATATCGGGTAGATGCATCCTTTCCGGATTTTATGAAAACGCCTCGGCTAACAGAGGTTCTTGTAATCAGATTTGCAGAAGAGAATTAAAGTTATGTGATGACAAAGGGAATATTTTGGAAACCGATGGAAAGCAATATATGAGCCCAAAAGATATTTGCATGATTGAATATATTCCGGAGCTAATAGAGGCAGGAATAGATTCTTTTAAAATAGAAGGCAGACAAAGAAGCAATAAATACATTCGTGAAACTGCAAAATACTACAAAAAGGCGGTAGACGATTATTTTTCCGGAGACTTTTCAAAAATAAAAGCAAAAAAATATAAAGAAGAACTGAGAAAGGTTTATAACCGAAATTTTTCAACCGGGTTTTATTTTGGAGAACCCGGAGCTGAAGGAATAAGTTTTTTCTCCGGAAATGCGGGAACCACAAAAAGATTACAAGTCGGAAAGGTGAATCATTTTTACAACGATTCGGGTGTTGCAATAATTGAATTAATTCACAGAGGATTAAAAAAAGGAGATAAAATTATTGTGGAAGGAGAAACCACCTATCTTGAGCAAGAGATTATATCGATGGAGATTGATGGTGAAAAGATTGAAAAAGCTGAAAAAAGTGATCAAGTCGGATTGAAGGTGGATAAAAGAGTGAGAAAGAACGATAAAGTATATCTTTTGATAGGGTAGTTGTTTTCTTTTTAAATGTTGTTATAATTGATTAATGAGCGTAAAAAGGATATTTAACGGAGTGGAAGTGTTGACAAACAAAGTTAAAAATTGGATAAAATAAAAACAGAAGTCTAATTATCCCGTAGTGTAAAATTTTGGATTTAAAAAAGAATTTTTTGAAAAGTTGCTGCTTTTCAATATCAATAATTATAATTACCTTTTCAATTTAGAACAATTAAAGAAAGATGGCAGATAAAAAGATATTGGAGGAATTAAATATTAAGAAGCAATGTGAGGATTATGGGGTTCCTCTATATAAATGCCCACAGTTTTTGTTTTTACTGATGGGTCTTGTTATTATAGCGGTAATTTTAATCACCTATACGATGGGTGATCAAATTTTTGGAGATCCGCTGGTAGTCCTTGTCATAATTTTGGGCGAGGCGCTGATCCTTTTCATTATGGGTTATGCCTTGGTCAGCGGTTTTGAGAAGATGGCCGAAGCGAACCGGATGAAGTCCGATTTTATCGATTTGGTAGTTCATCAACTGCGGTCTCCGTTAACTACGATGAAATGGGGATTTCAAAGCATTCAAGAGGAGATTGAAACCGATGAAGAGCAAAAGAAATTATTTCAAAGCTTAGAATCAAATGTGGAAAAGATGTCCGAGATGGTCAATAATTTACTTCTGGTATCGCGAATGGATCAAGAAGGGCACGAGTTTGAAATGGAAAGCTTTTCGTTAAAGGATCTTGCGCAGGAAGTTTTGGAAGATTATATGGTGGATGAAGATGGGCGAGTGGAGGTAAAGAAAGATCTTGAGGATGTTCCCGAGATAAAAAGTGACGAGTCGCAGCTTGAAATAGTAATGGATAACTTTGTTTCCAATGCGATAAAATATACTCCCGAAGGAGGGCATATAGAAGTAAGATTAATAAAAAAAGACAAAAATATCATTTTTGAAGTTGAGGATAACGGGATCGGCATCCCGAAAAAAGAGCAAAAAAAGGTATTTGCTAAATTTGAAAGAGCCAGTAATGTTGATCAGGTTGAAGAAACCGGGTCCGGTTTGGGGCTTTTCTTGACAAAAGAAATAGTTGAAAAGCTGGGTGGTGAAATCGGATTCGATAGTGAGGAGGGAGAGGGTTCAACCTTTTGGTTCAAAATGCCAATAAATTAACAAATATTATTAAATAAGGAGGAAAATGAATAATATCCGAGTATTAATGTTCGGGTGGGAGCTTCCGCCTGAAAACAGTGGAGGTTTAGGTGTTGCTTGCCTTGGTCTTTCCAGAAAATTAAATGAAAACGGTGTTGATATAAAATTCGTAGTTCCCAGGAAAAAGGAATCGATGCGTAGAAGCTGTTTTAAATTGCTTTCGGCAAGTGTAAATTATAATTTTGAAGAAATTGAATTTGAGTCTCCGATGACTCCGTATATAACGGCTGAAAAGTATGAAAGTGTATTGAAGCGAGAAGAAAGTGACATATACGGAGAAAATCTCTTCGAAGAAGTCGCCAGATACAGAGAATGTGCTAAAAAATTGGCTAAATATGAAAAATTTGACGTGATTCATGCTCACGACTGGCTTTCTTTTGGTGCCGGAGTAGAAGCAAAGAAGATAACCGAAAAACCTCTTGTTGCTCATGTTCACGCTACGGAATTTGACAGGGGAGGGGGAGTGAATATAGATGAAAGAGTTTATAAAAGGGAAAGAGAGGGAATGGAAGCGGCGGACAAAGTTATAGCGGTTAGCCATTACACCAAAGGTATCGTTGTTGAAAAGTACGGAATTCCGGAAGATAAAGTTGAGGTGGCTCACAATGGTGTTGACTTAAGTGAAAAGCCGGTAGGCAAGGAGCTTTTGGAGTCGTTAAAGAAGGCCGGAAAAAAGATAGTCTTGTTTGTAGGTAGGATAACCTTACAAAAAGGCCCCGATTACTTTTTGGAAGCTGCAAGAGAGGTAATCAATTGTAGTGACGATATTATTTTTGTAGTTGCCGGATCCGGAGATATGGACAGACAAATTATGCGGCAAGCTGCGGAACTTGGAATTACGGATAGAGTTTTATTTCCCGGCTTTATTCGCGGAGATGAATTACACGGTTTATATAAAGCAGCTGATCTCTTTGTTATGCCTTCGGTCTCCGAACCTTTTGGGTTAACACCACTTGAATCTCTGGTTAACGGCACTCCCGTTTTGGTTTCAAAACAATCGGGAGTTTCCGAAGTTTTAACTCACGCCTTAAAAGTTGATTTTTGGGATACTCGGGACATGGCCAATAAAATTTTAACCTTTTTAAATCATAGACCGTTAGTTGATTGTTTAACTGAAAAAGGAAGACAGGAAGTGGATCAGATAACATGGGACCCGGCCGCGAATAAGTGTTTAGAAATTTATAAATCATTGACAAACTAGAAAAATGCCTTCAACATGCTTTTATTTTCAGGTACATCAACCTTTCAGAGTAAAAAAGTATCAATATTTTGATATAGGTGAAGATCATAATTATTTTAATGAAAAAGGAGAAAATAACCTGAATAATGAAAGGATAATGAAGAAGGTGGCTCGTAAGTCATACCTTCCGACCAATAAATTACTTCTAAAGCTCTTAAAGAAATATCCTGAATTCAAAATAACTTTTTCTTTTTCCGGTGTGGCTTTGGAGCAGATGGAGCTTTACTCTCCGGAAACGCTAAAATCTTTTCAAAAACTGGTTGATACGGGAAAAGTTGAAGTATTGGCAGAAACTTATTATCACTCACTTGCTTTTCTTTACTCAAAAGAAGAGTTTGAAAAACAAGTTAAATTGCACGAGGAAAAGATTAAAGAACTTTTTGATTACGAGCCGAAGATATTCAGATGCACGGAACTTTTCTACAGTAATGAATTAGCTCAAAAAGTTGACCAGATGGGATATGATGGAATTTTGGCTGAAGGAGCCGATAAGGTTTTAGGATGGAGAAGCCCCAATTTTTTATATAGACCCCTGGGATCGGATATAGATTTATTTCTTAAAAATTATAAATTATCCGATGACATTGCATTTCGTTTTTCTGCCAAGCATTGGAAAGAACATCCGCTAACGGCACCCAAGTTTGCACAGTGGGTTTCTGCGATAAACGGGGCAGGGGAGGTTATAAACCTCTTTATGGATTATGAAACTTTTGGGGAGCATCAGTGGAAATCAACGGGAATATTTGATTTTTTGGAAGCATTACCGGCTGAGATATTAAAACATCCCGATAATGACTTTTTAACTTTATCCGAAGCGTCGGATAGATATTCGTCGGTTGCGGAGCTTGATGTTCCTTATTTTACCTCCTGGGCGGACAAGGAAAGAGATCTATCAGCTTGGATGGGAAACCCTATGCAAAGAGATTTGTTGAGCAAGGTATATGATTTGGAAGAAGACGTTTTAAAGACCGATGATGAAGAGCTCATAGAAAAATGGCGCAGACTTCAAACTTCGGATCATTTTTATTATATCTCGACCAAAGGTCTTGAGGACGGAACCGTGCATAACTATTTTAGTCCTTATGAATCTCCGTATGAAGCATTCATATCTTATGCCAATGCTTTAAATGATTTCCAATTGGAAGTAAAAAAGATAACTAAAAAATAGAAAATGAAAAAACAAAAGCCAAAATCTGATTATCTTTTTGAGGTTTCTTTCGAAATATGTAATAAGGTGGGAGGAATATACAGAGTTTTAGAATCGAAAGCATCCAATATGCTGGAGAAATACGGTGATAACTATTACCTTATAGGACCCTATTATCTGGACAAATCAAAAGGAGAGTTCAAGCAAGAGGCACCAAGTGACGATTTAAAGAAGATATTTGATGAGCTGGAAAAAGAAGGAATTCAATGTTATTACGGGAGATGGATGGTTAAAGGAAGACCCAAGACGATACTTGTTGATTTTAATGGCTTTTATTCTGAAAAAAATAGAATTAAGAAATTTTTGTGGGAAGATTACGGAATTGATTCTTTGGATGCCGGTGATACCTTTGAGACTCCGATGATTTGGTCTTGGGCAACAGGTAAATTGATTGAAAAATTGAACGAACATTTAGTGAAAAAAGAAGAAAAAGCGGTTGCTCACTTTCATGAGTGGCTTTCGGGCGGAGGTTTGCTTTATTTGGATAGGAGTAATTCCGAAGTATCAACCGTTTTTACAACTCATGCTACCAGTCTGGGAAGAGCACTGGCATATAATAATGTAGATTTTTATACGAAATTGGATGAAATAAACCCCTCCGATGCTTCTTATGAGAATAATGTTCACTCCAAGCATCAAATGGAAAAGAAAACGGCTGAAAGAGCGGATGTTTTTACGACGGTAAGTGAAATTACCGGCCTGGAAACGGAAAACTTTTTGGGGCGCAGACCGGACGTCATATTACCGAACGGACTTAACTTGGATAAGTTTCTGACCTTTGAAGAGATTGTCATAAAACATAGACATCAGCGAAAAAAGCTTCGAGAATTTACGATTTCTTACTTTTTCCCTTATTATAAATTCGATATTGAAAACACACTTTTTTACTTCATTATCGGAAGAAATGAATACAAAGCAAAAGGAGTCGATTATTTTATAAAATCATTAGCGGATTTAAATCAAAAACTAAAAGAAAGTAATGATAACGATAAAACGATAGTGGCTTATTTCTGGATTCCGTCCGATGCGTTGTCGGTTAAAAGAGAGTTGGTTGAAAATAAAGAATTCTTTCAAGACGTTAAGGATTCTTTGGATGGTGCGATGCCGGAAATAGAAGAAAAAATACTCTACAACCTTCTGTATGAGGATGAAATTAAGACAAAAAACACTATAAGTGAAAATTATCTCTTTGAAATTGAGAAGAAGTTATTACGACTCGATAGATCGCATGAGAATCCGCCCTTATCGACTCATGAACTTGCCGGAGGCAGTGACAGAATTTTAAATTCTCTTAGAGAGCACGGCTTAACCAATGACAAAGATGATCCGGTAAAGGTGGTTTATTATCCAATTTATCTTACCGGTCATGACGGCCTTTCCAATCTCAGTTATCAAGAAGCACTGGAAGCTTGTCATCTTGGTGTATTTCCGAGCTTTTATGAGCCTTGGGGGTATACTCCGCTTGAAGCGGCTGCTTTGGGCGTAGCTTCGGTAACTACGGATTTAGCCGGTTTCGGAAGATATCGACAAACTCTTGAAACGAAAGAAGATAAAGAAGGTGTTTATATTTTAAAAAGACATGGAAGAGATGATCGGGAGGCGGTAAAAGATTTAGCGGAATTCATGCATAAATTTTCTCAATATGATAGACAGGGAAGAGTTGATAATAAGATAGAATCCAGAAAGATCGCCTCAAAAGCGGACTGGAATGATTTTGTAGAAAATTACATCAAAGCCCATAATAAAGCGACAGAATGAAAATAAAGCATATTTTAGGAAAAGGGAGTTGGGAAAAAGAAGTGGGGGATGGAAGATCCTTCTTGCTTGGTAATGATTTGGGTGATTATCTTTGGCTGGGAAATAGTCCCGAAAGCAGATATCAAGGCTGGTTTGTAACTCCGGAAGAAGAACGAGGTAAGATTTATAAAATAATAGATGACATACGTCCCGTTGATCGTAAAAGTGTAGAACAGTTGAATAACTATTTTACATCCGTAGAGAGGGTAGGAGAGGGCTTTAAGGAGTCATTTCAATTGGATCTTGACTCCAGTATGTTTATTTATGAACTTGAAGACAAGAAAAGAATAGAATTGGTTTTGGATATGCGTCGATCTTATAGCGATGACTATCCGGAATATGAGATCGAAAGCTTTGAAAATAAAATTTTGGTAAGCTCCGAAGGAGAAAGCAATCTCTATCTGGCAATCACCGGATTTGATTCTTTTGAAAAGGTTGAAGAAAGATTCGTTCGTGATTATGAGTTGGATAAAAAGAGAAGTTCGCCTCCTTTTGAAAAGGCGGTTTTTAAAGCTCTTATTTTGAAGGGCAAAAAGATTGTCTTTTCTGCAGCTGAAGATAAAAATGCGGCATTGGATAATCTTGAAAAAGAGATTAAAAAGAAAGAGTGTCGAAGTCGTCGAGAACCGGTTGACTTTGTCACTTCAGAGGTTGGATTGGACAATTTAGTAGTTAACGGTAAAAATATATACGCTGGATTTCCATGGTTCTTTCAGTTTTGGCAGCGCGATGAAGCAATTTCACTTAGAGGATTGAAAATTACTCAACCAAAGAAAGCTGAAAAAGTTTTTTGGTCTCTTTTGGATGGAAACACTTCCGGCCCACGCGGAAATCATGTTGCTGACGGAATAGGGTGGACCTTTAAAAGAGCATTTTTGTTTTTAAATGATTTTGATGAAGAAAAAGAAAAGAAGCTAGCTGAATCTTTAAGAAAGCGGGTTGATTTAAATCCTTCGGAAATATTGAAAATAAGTGATAGTAAAGAGACTTGGATGGATTCAATATCCAGAAAAGGTGCCAGAATTGAAATGCAAGCGTTACAGCTCGCAATGTATAAATTGGGTAAGTTGATTGATAAGGAAAGACAAAAAGACTATGAACGATTGGAGAAAGATTTAAAAAAAGAAGTTCGTGATAAATTCTGGGACGGAAATATTTTAGCGGACGGATACATTCCGGATTCGGGATGGGTTGATAAAACTGTCAGACCGAATGTTTTCTTGTCATATTATATATATCCGGAGCTTCTTACTGATGATGAATGGGAGGTTTGTTTTAGAAGAGCTCTTTATGAGCTTTGGCTGGACTGGGGTGGTTTGGCTACGATAAGCAAGGAAGATCCTCGGTACCAAAAAAAATATACGGGTGAGAACCCGCAAAGTTACCATCAAGGTGATAGCTGGTTTTTTGTTAACAACTTGGCGGCGATAGCGATGAATAGATTGAATGAGGGGAAGTTTTCATATGAAGTTAATCAAATATTAAAAGCAAGTAGAGCGGATCTGCTCTGGAATGGTGCGGTCGGGCATCACAGCGAGCTAAGCTCCGCTGAAGAGTTGAGAGCGGAAGGAGCAATAAGCCAAGCATGGAGCTTTGCCACTTATCTGGAAGCCCTTCATGAGATTTTTAAAATAAATAATTTCAATTGGGATTAGAGGTTCTCAATCACTCTTTTCAATTCACTCATATTTGAAAAATCACTCTCGTTTATTTTATTTCCGGCAAAAAGAGCATTAAGTGGCTTAGTGTCTCTTTTTTGATATTTTTTAGGATAATTATCCTCAAGGTCACCTTTGAGAACGAATATGTTTTCTTTCTCCAGAAGATCCCGTTTTACTTCTTTTCGAGGGCTCTTTTTTTTGCCGAATTTTTTTTGCCAATACATCTCCAGCATATCACCGTCAATCATTACTTTGTAGGGAATATTAAAGATCTCACAAACTTTTTCATACAGGTCGATATCACCGACCCCACCCGAATAGACAACTTTTATATCCTCCCTGCCAGTGTAAAATTTATCAATCAATTCTCTCATAAGTATACTATCCGAAACACCCTCGACCAGCAAAACCTTATCGGCAAAGAGCATTGCCGAATTATCATCATTTATCTCTTGAACAAAACGATCGATATCAAGAGATGATTTTTCGTTAAATTTATAAATTGAAGTACTGTGAGAATCATCCCTGGCAATTCGCCAAGTTTTATCTAAAAATTTAGCCTGAACCATCGTGGGGTGATGAGTAGTCATCAAAACTTGAGTGTCAACTTCTTCTTTATTTAATATCTTTAGAAATTTTTTAATGACTGAAGGGTGTAGATGAAGTTCAGGCTCATCAATTAAAATTATATCGTATTCCGGATGGTAGATATAAAAAAGAATAACGAAGAGCCTTTTAAATCCGTCCCCCATTCTTTTTAGAGATTTTTTGCCATCTTTTGTTTTGATATTAGCCTTGAAGAGATCTTCACTCATCTGGATGTCTTGAAAGTACTCTTCAATCGTGGATGAAAGCTTTCTATAATCCGACTCGTATTGATCCTTAAAGCGCTGCAATTCTTCCGTGGCAATCTTTTTTATGGATATGGAGTCATTAATCCTGATTAATCGTGACTTTTTGCTTAGACTCGGCCGAATTTTTTTTTGGGAATAATTAAAGAGTTTTTCTTCTCCTTCAACTTCCAAAACAATATCAATTTTTGCCTCTTTTCGGTGCAAACTTTCCTTTTTTGGATTAAAGATAAGCTCCAAAGCGTCAAGTACATTGGTCTTTCCGGCGTTATTCGGACCCACTAAAATATTGAATTTGGAAAACCCGTTTATATTTACAGGGCTTCTGATGCTTTTATATTTTTCAATTGATGCCTTCTTGAATTTTATTTGCATAATCTTTTTTATTAATCTTTATCAGTATATCACTACTGTTTATGTTTGACAAAAGAAAGTTTTAATTGTACTATTTTGCTAAGGAGGGGGTAAAATGAACATTAAAAAAGATAACTTTGAAAAGATCGGAAGCTATTTTCCGGAAAAAGATTTTGATTTAATCAGGACCTTTTTAAGAGTTGCGCCAATAAAGCTTCACAAGGAGGTAGAAGTTAAAGCTGGTGCAAAAATCTATTCACAGGACGTATTTTTGGATGAGAAGAAAGTGACCGTGTTGCCGTTTTACGTTGTAGGAATAAGTCCAAGAGAATCGGTATCCAGAATCGATTTTAATTTTGGAAAAAAGATGAAATTAAGAGGTTCTCTTAGTGTATTTCCCGGAAGATATGAATTTGAAGCGTACTCACCCGTTATTTCTTCTAATTTTTTCATTAGATTTTATACCATACCGACTACGATAGACTTGAGTCCCCCCGAACATTTCAAAGAAAAATTAGTCGAAAAAAATAGAGACAGACTTTAAATACAAAAAAATAAAACCGGCGCCCTTCGAAGGGCGCTTTTTTCTTGAATTAATTTTGAGCTTCGTTATAATTTTACCCAATATGAAGAAAAAATATCTAAAATTCAGTCAAAAAGTTGCTAAGAAGGCGGGTCTTAAACTAAAAGAGTCTTTTCGATCTGAAAATGCCGATAAGAGAGGTACGAGCAAAGAGGTTAAGAGTATCTTTGATCATTTAATGGATGATTTGATTAAAAAGGGAATAGAAAAAGAATTCCCGGAACACTCTTATTTAACCGAAGAATCGGGCTTAGTCGACAAAGGGGGTGATTTTTTGTGGATAATCGACCCATTGGATGGAACGGGCAATTTTGAAAATCATAATCCATTTTACAGTGTCTCAATTTCACTATGGAGGAACGGAACTCCGCTTTTAGGGGTAATAGAAGCTCCATCTTTAGGTGAGCGGTTCTTCGGGATCGTGAATGAAGGTTCTTACAGGCAAGATATCGAGACCGGACAGCGAAAGAGGCTAAATGTCTCAAATGAAGATAATTTGAATAATTCTTATTTTATTTTTTGTGAAGGAACCGAAAAATCAAATGAAAGAATTATTGCCAATTTTGAAGAGGTTTACTCGAAGACCAAAGATTTTCGAAAGATAGGGTCCGCCGCTATCGAGCTCGCATGGATAGCGTCAGCCAGAGCAGAAGGCTACTTAACATACAATATACCGATATGGGACATAGCTGCAGGAATTGTTATTTTAAACGAAGCGGGAGGAAGTTTATACGATTCAAGCAAAGAGTTAATTGAGATAGATGAACTCAGTGTTGATGATAAGATAGATCTTCTGGCAACCAATGGAGAGATAGAACTTAATTTCAATTTGCAATAGATTTTCATTTCTTTTATAATTCTACAAGGAAAAAAGGTCGGCTTAAATTAATGAGCTAAAAAAATGGATAAAAAAACAATTTTAATTGTTGTTGCAGTAATTATCGTTTTACTCGTTATCATAGGAGTAGCGATGACTGATGAGGTTGAAGAGATTGATCCTATTGATGACGACTTCGAAGAGGACTTCGATGACGACTTCGACGAAGACCTCGATGACGACTTCGACGACGAGTTCGAAGAGGATCTCGAGGAAGATTTCGATGACGAATTAGAAGAAGACCTCGAAGAAGATGAGGAAGACGAGGAAGACCTCGAAGAAGATGAGGAAGACGAGGAAGACCTTGAGTTGTAATTTCAATTTGCAATAAAATAAGTATAAAAACCCTCACAATTAGCTGTGAGGGTTTTTGTTGCCAAATAATAAAGTTGTGTTAGAATAAAGGTGAAAACAAAAAAGGTCGAAAATTTATTTTTTAAAAAATACCATGAACAAAAAAGTATTAATAGGAATTATAATCGTAGCACTCGTTTTGGTAGCCGGTTACTTTTTAAGTGAAGTAGAGGACGTAATTTACACCGCTGAAGAAGCGGAAGAAATCGCTGAAGACTGGGTTAGAGATGAGGCTCCCACCTTTACCGAAAGGGGTGGTCACGAATTAACCCATGTTGACACGGAAGAAGTCGAAGATTCTCGTTTTAGAGTGACTTTTGACTTTAATTCCAATTTTGCGGGCTACGGAACCGTGGGCGAGGATGAAGCGGCTGCGCAAGTCATTACACCTCATACCATCGTAGTTACCGTAGAAGAAAATGAAGTCATCGGTGCTTTTACCGACGAAATCTTCAACGAGATGACCGAAGAGATGGTTGATGAAGAAAATGGTGATGAAGAAAATGGTGATGAAGAAGAAACTGCTTCGGTTGATCTTTACTTTGTTGAGATAATCGGCGGTGTTGAAGACATAGTTGCAATTAACAGGGAGATAGAGGTGGTAAACGGAGTAGAAGAGTCTGCAATTGTTGCACTTTTGGGCGGTTTAACCGAAGATGAAGACGGTGAAGAGATTAGCAGTTCAATTCCTGAAGGGGTTGAATTACTCTCTTTTGAATTGGAAGAAGGAGTGGCCACGGTTGATTTCAGTGCGGAAATAGATCCCGGTGGTGGATCCGCTTGGGTAACATCGATAAGAGATCAAATTGAGCAAACCTTAACACAATTTGATTCCGTAGATGAGGTGATCATTCTCGTAGAAGGAGAAGAGGACGCCTTGCAACCGTAAAGAACGATAAATGGTAAAAAAGGCAAAAAGGCAACCGATTTTCGGTTGTCTTTGTTTTTTTCTATGTTAAAATTAATTAAAGCAAGTTAATAAAAATAAGAAAATGGATAAATCAAAAAAATTAATATATAATCTGGGTGCCGTTTTTATCGTTTTTCTCACTCTTTTTGTTATTTCATTGACTATGAATGAATTTGCAAAGAGTGATTATGCCGGATTGGATCAGCCAAGATCAATAAGGGTAAGCGGTGAGGAGACTCTGCACGAAGTTCCCGATGAGGCCGAGATAGTTTTCAGTGTTGTTACTCAAGGAGAAGATTACGGTGAGGCTACCAATAGAAATAGCCAACAAATGAGTGAGGTAAGAGATTACCTTAAGGAAAACGGATTGGGAGACGAAGATATGAAAACGTTAAATTTCAGCGTATCTCCGCGCTATCGTGAGACGACCGAAAATAGAGACAGAGAGCGAGAGATAATAGGGTACGAGGTTGAAAACAATTTAAAGATTAAGTTTAAAAATCTTGATGAAATTGATTCTCTTATTGCCGGTGCAATCGATGCCGGAGCCAACAAGGTGGCCGGACTCTCTTTTTCAGTTAGCAATGAGGAGGAGTTGAAAATCGATGCTCGCAAAAAAGCTATTGAAAATGCACGAGAAGAAGCTGAGTTAATAGCTGATTCGTTGGGGGTTAGTGTCGGTAGGGTTCTTGATTATTCTGAATCTGCCGGTTTTTATGCTCCAAGAGTGTCCATGGATCTGATGGAAGAAGCTGCTGATGACAGTCAACAAGTTCCGATAGAACCGGGTGAAAATGAGATCAGAAGTTCAGTGGAAGTAACATTTGAAATCAACTGATGGATTTAATTCAAAAAATAAGAGATGCTAATTTACTGGGCAGAAGTGGAAGTCGGTTTCCGGTTTTTGAAAAATGGGTCCGACTGTCGGAAAAAGACGGTAAAAAATTTTTAATTTGTAATGGAGCGGAAGGAGAGCCGGGTGTTTTTAAGGATAAATATATCTTAAACAATGAGCCGGAAAAAGTTGTGGATGGAATTGAAAAGGTGATTGAAGTTCTTGATATCAACAAGAGCTTCTTTTATTTAAGAAAAGATTATTTGAAGTTATTTGAAAAAAAATTAAAGAATTTATTTACGGCGGAGATAGCAATCAAAAGGAAAGATGATCGATATGTTGCCGGAGAAGAAACTTCCGTAATAAATTCAATTGAAGGAAATAGGGGAGAACCCAAAATAAAACCTCCTTACCCGACTGAACAAGGATTATGGAACCACCCGACTCTGATTCATAATGTAGAAACTTTTTACGCAATTTCAGAGATAGCAAACGATGAATACAAAGGAAAGAAATTTTATTGTATTTCCGGAGCGGTAAAAAATGAAGACGTTTTTAAGCTGGATAAAGATCTTACCGTAAGAGATGTCTTGATTAAAACCGAAAATTACCCAAAATTCGATTTTTTAGTTCAGGTGGGTGGTGGATTAGGAGGAATTTTTCTTTCGAGTCAAGAAATTGATGTAACTTGTAATAGATTGGCTTCAGTAAAGGTTTTCGATAAGAAAAAATTTGACGAAAAAGAGAAAATGAAATCGATTACTCGACTTCTAATGCATGGAAATTGTGATAAATGCACTCCTTGTAGAGAGGGAATTTACAGGATAAATGAAATGCTTAACTCCGGATATTATGATCGTGATCTTTTAGAAGAAATTATTTTGGCATTGGAAAAGAGCTCCTACTGTCCTTTGGGCAAGGTGGCCGGTGAAGTTTTAAACTCACTTATGAAGCTTTATGATAATTAAGATAAACGGAAAAAATATAGATAATGTGAAAGAAGGGGAGACGATTTTGGAAGTTGCTCGCCGGGAAGACATTGAAATTCCGTCTCTTTGTAGTCATTCCGATGTTTGTGTCAGAGGAAGTTGTAGGGTTTGTGTCGTAGAGGTAAAAGGTTGCAAAGACTATCTTCCTGCGTGTGCAACTGAAGTTTATGACGGCATGGAAGTAATTACTCATAATCCGGAAATCCAAAAAATAAGAAAAACCAATTTAGAATTACTCTTTTCCCAGCACAAAGAAGAGTGTGATGACTGTGTTTGGAATCCGGGTTGTAAATTATTGTATTTAGCCAGAAGATATTTTGTAGAAATAAATAAATTCGATGATAGGAAAGAGGAGTATCCGGAACTAAGTTTCGGAGGTATCGTTGATTTTGATTCTTCAAAATGTATAGATTGTCGCAATTGTCTGGAGGTTTGCCCCGTTTCTTTTTTAGAAATGGAGGGGCGTGGACATCTTTTTGAAGTTACTCCCTCAAAAGAAAAAGCGTGTGTATATTGTGGTCAATGCATAAACCATTGTCCTGCGGGGTCATTTGAAGCAGACGGTGAATTTCAAGGTGTTTTTAAACCGTTTGAGGGTGGTGAAGATAAAGAAATTGTTTTTCAAATTGCACCGGCTGCAAGAGTTTCAATAAGTGAAGAATTCGGTTTGGACCTGGGAACCGTATCAACAGGGAAATTGATATCCGGACTTAGGAAAGTTGGGGCCGACAAGGTTTTTGATGTTTCTTTCGGTGCTGATTTCACAACTCATGAAGAGGCTAAGGAATTTTTGGAACAGACGGAGGATGATTTACCGGTAATGACTTCTTGTTGTCCTTCTTGGGTCAGATTTGTAGAATGCTTTTATCCTGATTTTATCGATAAAATAACAAACGTCAGATCTCCTCATATAATATTGGGAGCCGTAATCAAAGAACTTTCTCAAAACCCGGATAATGTAACCGTCGTTTCCGTGATGCCTTGTGTTTCAAAAAAATATGAAATTACCAGAGATGAATTAAAAACAAGACATGGAAGGCCGGTTGATCATGTGCTTACCGTTAGAGAGGTGGGAAGATTATTCAGAGATAAAAATATTGATTTTTTAAGCTTGGATGAAGGGGAGTTTGATAACCCATTCGGAGCCGCTTCCGGTAACAGTATAAGTTATGGTGCGAGCGGGGGTGTTATGGAGGCCGCACTCAGACATGCTTATTATTTAAAAACGGGTAATGAATTGATGGATGAAAATATTAAAAACAGGGAAGAATTTTCTTTTGAAATGAATGGAAGAAAGATCAGAACCAAAAAGATAAACGGATTAAGTGAAGCTGTTCATTTATTTGAAAAATTACAAGAAAACCCCAACTTATATGATTATATTGAATTTATGAGCTGTGAAGGTGGGTGCATAGGAGGAGGAGGACAACCCGTTCCAACCAATGAAAGGATAAGAAGGTCACGCCGTAGAGGATTGATTGAGGAAGCTAAAAGTAAAAAAGTACAACCGACTCACGCGAATAAAGAGTTTAAAAAAATCTATAACAAGATTAAAGACAAAAAAGAACTCTTTTACACGACTTACACAAAAAAAAGTCCGATTGAAAAAATTGACACTAATTAGCTATTGTGATTAAATTAAGTAAATAATGAAAGTTTAATTTATGGTAAAAGAATCCGAAATATTTGAAGAGTTTTTTTTCAATGAACTCTACCAAGCCACTGAAAGAACTCTTGAAAAATTGAGTGAGGAAAAAGGGTGGAAAGTTGAAGGTTATGAAGATGGGGAGACTCGAAGATGGACGGTTCAAGCCGTTCCGAGGTATTCTTTGTCCAAATTTCATTTTTTACCGAAAGGGGCATATAAAAAATTGGAAATTACGGTTTCGGGTCATGTTGTTACTGCAGAGTGTTCCGATAATTGGCCGAAATTCACATTTGATTTTCTAAATCAAAAAAAGAAAATAATAAGAAGCTTTTTTCAAGAGCTGGGATTGGTGATAAGAGAAGAATTCGGGCAATAATAGATGCAAGAAAAAAAGTTGATTCTCACCACCGGTGAGGATTTTTTATTTGGTGCAGTTTTGCTATAATTATTAAAATGGTAATGAAATTCAAAAAAATATTAAAAATTCTCGGAAAGGCGGCTAAAAATAATGAAACTGTTAGAATATATTATCCAGAAACGGAAAAAACCAAGGAAGGCTGGAGAGAGGTTGAGCCTTACAGCTTGACCACCGATATTCCTCCCGGTGGCGAGACGTTGGTTTTTGATAAAGATCATATAAGAGCGGGACATATCCTGAATGCATACACAACGGGTTCCGGAGATGAGGAGCCTCATTCTTTTATATTGGGCAAAATAAGAAAGATCGAGCTGACCGGTAATAAATTTACTCCGAAATGGGAGGTAAAATTTTAATATGGAACTCCAAGACCTAGAAGATGATTTAAATCGGGAAATCGAAGGAGAAGATGATGAGAATTTGATTTTTAAGGTAATAAAGGCCGTGTTGGCTTTGCTTTTGGTTTTTTTAATGGTTTACTTCTCCGGGTTGCACGAATATTTCTTTTTTAGAGAAACTCCGACTCATGTAACGGTTTCGGAAATGGAAAAGATAGTGAATGTTGAGAGGGTGGAAGTTCCGGTTTATGTCTCAGTCGTAAAAGATGAAGTTTTCGGTTCGGAGAGAAGCTCGGAAAATATAATTTCGATGATTGAAAACAGCTCCATGATCTTGTCGCAGGGCGGAATTGATTTGGAGATTAAAAAAATCAGAAAAAAGAATCTAACAAGAGATGATGCCAGTCAATTATTAAGAGGTAATTTTGAATTGATTGACACTACTCAAGATGGTGTAAATATAATTTTGGTAAAGACTTTGGGCGGGTTGAACGGTATCGCTTATCCGGGCAAAAATATCGTTATTATTCCGGACTATATAGCCGGAAGAGATTACAGAACTTTATCTCATGAGCTGGGCCATGTTTTTGGTCTTGGACATCAAGAAGAAGGCAAATACGTTATGAGTCAAGGTGCAACCGGCCTCCTTTTTTCTAAAGAAGAAGTAATTAAAATGCGAGAAAAAATAGATGAAAAATTTTGAAAAAAGCTACAAGAGATTAAATAAGGAGCAAAAAAGGGCTGTCGATAAAATCGACGGACCTTTAATGATAGTTGCCGGTCCGGGGTCGGGAAAAACCGAGCTCTTGTCCGTCAGAGCGGCAAACATACTGAAAAAAAAGGATGTTCCGGCCGGTAGCTTGCTTTGTCTTACTTATACCGATGCAGCGGCTCTCAACATGAAAG
The DNA here is from genome assembly GCA_003554445.1 of Candidatus Nealsoniibacteriota bacterium. Classification (GTDB taxonomy): domain Bacteria; phylum Patescibacteriota; class Minisyncoccia; order Minisyncoccales; family PWPS01; genus PWPS01. The sequence continues at coordinate 15,534 of PWGJ01000086.1, read as the reverse complement.
AGCGATTAGTTGAAATGATAGGCGAAGAAGGTTATAAAGTTCCAACTTTTACTTTTCATAGTTTTTGTAAGGAGATAATAGATTCCAATCCGGAACATTTTTACAAGGGAGCAAAATTTGATCTTGCGGATGAGATAACCAAAACCGAGATTTTAGAAGAGATTTTAAAAGATTTAAGTTATGATGATCCGCTGGAAAGCAAACACCCAAGTGTAGGGTATGTCTATTTAAGACCTCTAAAAAAGATAATTCCGGAATTAAAAAAAGCGGGAATTACACCGGAAGAATTAGAAAAATCGATAGAAGCAAACCAAAAAGATATCCAAAAAATAAATTCTCTGATAAGTGAAGTTTTTAGTGATCGAGTTTCCAAATCAATGCGTCCGAAAATAGAAAATATTATAACTGAAATTGAAAATGTCGACATTGATTTTCCTCTTAAACATTATCAACCACTGAGTAAATTGGTAACAGCTTCATTGAGAAGGGCGTTGGAAAAAGAAGGTACTCGAGGAATAACCGAGTGGAAAAATAAGTGGACGAAAAGAGATGGTAAAAAGAGAGTTTTAAGGGATAAGCACTATCTTGAAAAGCATAAAAGTTTGGCAAGAGTATATGGAAAATATGAAGACATAATGTATGAAAGAGGACTTTATGATTTTTCCGATATGATTTTGGATGTAACCAAGGTTTTGGAGGGTAATGATTCGCTTCGTTATGATTTGCAAGAAAAATATTTATACATGATGATTGATGAGTTTCAAGATACAAGCGGTGTGCAGATGAGACTTCTTGAAAATCTAACCAAAGATGAACCTCACAACCGTCCTAACATTTGTGTAGTTGGTGATGATGACCAAGCTATTTACAGATTTCAGGGGGCTGAAATATCCAATATTTTGAATTTTAGGAATTTGTATGAAGATATTGAAATAGTAACTTTGAAAAAAAATTACAGATCCGGACAAAGAATCTTGGATTCCGCTAAGGAGATAATATCAAGAGGTGAAGAAAGGTTGGAAAAAAAATTAGATGAAGTCAACAAAGACTTGATTTCCGCCAGACCGGAGATGGATGAAGAGATAGAAGCAAAAAGCTTTAAATCCAAAGAAGAGGAGTATTCATATGTGTCTCACAAAGTAAAAGAACTGATTGAATCCGGCATAAATCCGGAAGAAATAGCGGTAATGGGCAGAAAACATAAAATTTTAAAAGAAGCAGCTCCTTATTTTGCTGACCTCGAAATTCCGATTTATGCCGAGAGAAAAGTTAATGTGCTTGAAAATGAAGTTATTAGACAAATTGTTAAAATAATTCGATTTGCAGTTTATCTCTTAGAGGGGGACAATGATAAAGCCGACGAACTTCTTCCCGAAATTTTAAGTTATCCTTTTTGGAACTTAGATAGAGATAAAATTTGGAGATTGGCACGTAGAGCATATCAAAAAAGAAATTCTTGGTTTGAAGAAATGGGGAGAGATAATCAACTTAGAAGTATTCGTAACTTTTTGGTTGAGTTATCTAAAAAATCAGAGTACAAAACAGCTGAAGAAATTCTTGATTTAACGGTAGGAAATAAAAAGATTGCAATGGGTAGCCCCATAAAAAATCATTATTTCGGAAAAGATTCGTTGAATGAGAATCCGTCGGCTTATTTTGAATTCCTATCAGCATTGAAAAGATTTACCTCTGCTTTAAAAAGTTATAAAGAAGGACAGGTTTTAAAAGCTCCGGATCTTTTGGAGTTTTATGATAGGCATATTGAAAATAAGATAGCGATTAATGATACCAGCCCTCTTATTACGGACTCCGATGCAGTTTCTTTGATTACCGCTCACAGTGCCAAGGGTAGAGAGTTTGAAGCGGTCTTCGTTTTAAATTGCCAAGAAGAGATTTGGGCAAAAAAGCGAGGTGGAAATCGATTACCTCTTCCATCCAATATACCTCTTAAAACATCGGAAACAAAAGATGACTATTTAAGACTTTTTTATGTAGCCTTAACCAGAGCCAAGAGTTTTTTATCCATAACAGCACATCGAAAAAAAGAAAATGGTAGAGATTATTCATCATTAGAATTCATTGATCATTTTGATCTGGAGGATTCCGAAATTGATGTCGGTTATCAACAACTGGAATCATCAAGAAAGAGTTATTACTCTCCACCTTTCAATGCGACTGAAAGGCAACTTTTAAAACCTCTGGCATCCGATTACATGCTTAGTTCTACCGGGTTCAATAAGTATTTGAATGTTACCGAGGAAGGACCGGAATCATTTTTACAAGATACGCTACTGAGATTTCCTTCTAAAAAGCATCCGGGTGCTTGCAACGGCACGGCTGTTCATCAAACTCTTAACTGGATTTACAATGAATTGAAATCGGAAGAAGAATTGCCGAAAATCGAAGAAATTTTGGAAACTTATGAGATTTATTTAAAAAAGCAGCGATTAACCGGGAGGGATTTTGATAAATATCTCAAAAAAGGAAAAGACAGCTTGAAAAAGTTTTATAAAGAAAGACGGGAAAGTTTTGATTCCGACCATATTATCGAAAAAAACTTCAGACAACAAAGTGTTTTGGTTTCCGGTATAAGATTAACCGGAAAAATCGATAAAATCGAAAGAAAAGAGAACAAAATAGAAGTAACCGATTTCAAAACCGGAAAGCCGATTGAAAGCTGGAATCCGTCCGGAAACTATAACAAGATAAAAGCATGGAAGTACAAAAATCAACTAATTTTTTATAAATTATTAATCGAAAACTCTACCGATTTTTCGGATTATACCGTTAGCCGAGGGTGGCTCGAATTCATTGAGCCGAATAAAAAAGGAAAGATTATCAGATTATCGCTCGATATTGAAAAGGAAGATGTGGAAAAAGTTAAAAAGTTAATTGAAATAGTTGGAAAGAGAATTAAAAAATTGAATTTTTCCGTAGAAGATGACTATGATAAAAAGTCGATAAAAGAAATAAGTAAATTTGAAGATAATTTGTTAAAAAAATATTAAAGAGATGAAAAATATAAAATTAAACTATTTTCTGATTCCTCTTATCACCATAGCCGTTGCTATTTTTGGAAATTATTTTACTTCGCAAGGAATAAATGGTTGGTATGATGAATTAGTTAAACCGGAATGGACTCCTCCGGGTGCTCTTATAGGTGCAATATGGACATTTTTATATGCATTGGTGACTGCCGTTGTTTTAATTTTTTGGAATAAATTTAAATCAACGGATCACTTTAAATTAATAATAGTTCTTTTTGCTGTCAATGCGATTCTTAACGCTACCTGGTCTCTCTTATTTTTCACCCTTAATTTGACCGGAGTAGCTCTGATTCAAATTATTGTTTTAAATCTGACAATAATATTATTAATTCTGTTTCTTTGGCCGGTTTCAAAAAAGTTGGCGATAGCTTTGATTCCGTATACCGGATGGGTATCGGTGGCGACCGCTTTAAATTATTTCATTTGGATTTTAAATTAACTTCCGAAGTTTTACTAAAAGAAAATCCTCAACCAATAGATTTTTAATTTATGATTTTACACTTGGACATGGATTATTTTTTTGCTCAGGTTGAAGAGCGAGAAAATCCGCGATTTAAAGGGGAGCCGTTGGTGGTCGGGTCCGATCCGAAAGGAGGTGAGGCGAGAGGTGTCGTCTCTACGGCTAATTATGAAGCGAGAAAATTCGGAATAAGTTCCGGAATGGCGATATCAAAAGCTTACAAACTCTGTCCGAAGGCGATATATTTACCGGTGAACAAGAATCTTTATTCACGAGTTTCCGAGAGTATTTTCAGAATAATGGAAACGGTCTCGGATAAATGTGAAAGAGTTTCTTTTGATGAGGCTTATTTGGATTTATCGAGAGTAGCTAAAAATTATTCACAGGCTGAAAAGATAGGAAGAGATTTAAAAGAAATGATTTTAAGGAAAGAGAAATTGACTTCCAGTGTGGGGATCGGGAAAAATAAAATGATCGCCAAAATTGCTTCCGAAGAGGATAAACCCGACGGTTTGACCGTAGTACGGCCCGGAGAAACGATCGGATTCATATCCAAAAAAAGTGTGAGAGATATTCCCGGAATAGGACCTAAAACAGAAAAAGAACTGGAGCATATTTTGGGAAAATCCGATCTGAAAGTAAAAGATTTAAAGAGACTTTCAATGGATCAACTTGTTAATGACTTTGGAAAAAGAGGAGCGGATATCTATAAAAAGGCAAGAGGTAAAGATGACTCGAGGGTAAAAACCAAAACGGAAACCAAATCATTGGGGAGAGAGACCACTTTCGATAAAAATACGACCGATCCCGAAGTAATAATATCGACATTTAAGTCCTTGTCAAAAGAAGTTGTTGATTTAGCAAGAGAAGAAGAGAGAAATATAAAAACCATAGTTACCGTTTGTAGATTCGAGGGATTTGACAGTTACACTAAACAAATCTCCTTTAAACCTAAAAAGCCGACACGGGATTTGGTGTACGGAGAAGGAGTCAAGCTTCTACTTGATCTTCTGACTCAAAAAGCAAGACCGGTTAGGCTTCTGGGTGTCAGAGTAATTTTCGTTAAGAGTAAAAACAGATGAAAATTTTAGTAATATACGCTTCAATCCATCATGGAAATACAAAAAAAATTGCAGATACGATTCACAAGGAATTGGGAGGGAAGTTGATTTCCTTTACGGAAGTAAGTAAGGAAGAAGTTTTGGAGGCTGATCTCGTCGGTTTCGGATCCGGCATCTATATGGCTAAATTCCACAAGGGTTTGATTAAATTTGTAAGCAGTTTACCAAAAGTGAGAAATAAAAAAGCTTTTATATTCTCAACTGCCGGAATGACTCAAAATATATTTTTAAATCGGGGACATAAAAATATTAGAAAAATTTTGAATGAAAAGGGCTTCCAAATAATTGATGAATTTGACTGCTTGGGTTATGACAGCTTCGGGCCCTTGAAAGTTTTTGGAGGAGTTAACAAAGGCAGGCCGGACAAAACCGATTTAGAAGAAGCGAGAAAATTCGCTAAAAAACTAAAAAATAATCAAGAAAAGGTTGCGGATTAAAATTTAATTTAGACTTTACAACCAAGATCGGGACAGCTGTAGGTTGAATATTTATTTGGGCTTTTTTTAAAAAGCCAATATGTTAAAATTATTAAAAAATAAAGCTTAAAAATATGATCAAATTAAAAGAAGTATATAAGTGTCAAGTTTGTGAAAATATAACGGAAGTAATTCATGAAGGGGTTGGCGAGCTCTTTTGTTGCCAAAAACCGATGGAGCGTATGGAAGCAAAAAAGAAAGACAAGGGCAATGAAAAACATGTGCCGGTAATTGAAAAACTTCCCGGTAAAGTCTGTGATGGAAAGGATGGATTCAAAGTGAAAGTCGGTGAGGTTGACCATCCGATGGAAGAGGATCATTTCATAGAATGGATAGAGATTAATACTGTGGATGGAAAATCAGGTAAAAAGTTTTTAACACCAAAATCCGATCCGCAAGTAATTTTCCAAACCAGGAAAGAGGTGAAATCGGTTCGAGCGTATTGTAATATTCACGGTTTGTGGGTTTTAGAATTAAAATAAAGATATGAATATAGCTATAATCTTCGGAGGCAAATCCGCAGAACATGAAGTTTCTTTAAGATCTGCAAGGAGCATCCTCGATGCTTTGGATGATCAATTTAACCCCATATTAATCGGTATTTCTAAAAAAGGCGAGTGGTTTTTATGTGACAAAATTCCAAACGACCAGGTAACCGAGGGTAGGTCCGAGGTAAATCTTTCACCGGGAAAGGGGTTGCTTAACGTAGATGTGGCTTTCCCCGTTTTGCATGGCCCGAATGGGGAGGACGGAACTATTCAAGGACTCTTCAGGATGATGGATATACCGTTTGTTGGCCCCGGAGTTTTAGGATCATCAATAGCAATGGATAAGGAGGTTAGCAAGATTTTACTTAAAAGCAAAAAAATTCCGGTAGTTGATTGGATCAGTTTTAAAGACGAGGTTAGCGTTGAGGATGTAGAAGAAAAATTTGATTATCCCGTTTTTGTAAAGCCGGCAAATTTAGGTTCATCGGTGGGAGTATCAAAAGCAAAAAATAGAGAGGAGCTTATGGAGGCAACGGATAAAGCATTCGAATATGATGAAAAAATTATAGTTGAGAGAGCCATAGACGGTAAGGAGCTGGAATGTTCCGTGCTTGGAAACTTAAATCCCAAAGCGTCAATCATAGGAGAAATCAGACCGGATGATTTTTATTCATATGAAGAAAAATATAGCGATAACAGTAACACTGAACTCTTAGTTCCTGCGGATATAAGTAAAGAGCTGCAAAAAAGACTTCAAAAATTAGCTGTTCGTGCATTTAAAGCAAATATGTGTGAGGGAATGGCCAGAGTAGATTTTTTAGTTGAGAATCAGAAAATATATGTAAATGAACTCAATACTATTCCCGGATTTACCAACATAAGCATGTACCCAAAACTATGGGAGGAGTCGGGTCTTGATTTTTCCGATCTGGTTACGGAGTTGATTCGGTTGGCGGTAGATAGACACGATAGAAGAAAAAAATTAAAGACAACTTATTAAAAAAGAGAGGGTTTTACCCCTCTCGACTTAGGTTCTCCTTCTGCTTTTGTAGGTAATGCCGGAATTCTTCTTGTCGGTGATTTTGGTTTCTTTTTTTATCATTCAACGATTTCGGGCAAGGTTTGACCGGAGTCACCTTAACAGCATTTTTTCTCCGTTCAACCTTCAAAAGATCACCTCCTTAAACAAGTCTAACAAATATTAAAATTTTTGAAAGAATAAACATAAGTTTAATCTTGTGTTATAGTCATTGAAAGCAATAATAATTAAAAATATGAAAGATATAGTAATAATTGATTTAGAAACAACCGGAACGGATTATAAATTCGATAAAATAATAGAGGTCGCTGCCGTAAAAGTTAAAAATCTGCAAGTAGTGGATGAATACTGCAGTTTTGTAAATCCGGAAAGAAAACTTTCCAGGGAGATTATTAACATTACCGGAATTGAAGATTCTGACCTGGAAGATGCACCAAAGATAGATGCTGTAATGAATCAATTGGATGATTTTTTAAATGGAGATCCGTTAGTTGCTCATAATATGGATTTTGACAGATCCTTTCTTGAAAAAAACGGATTGGAGGCTACTTATTTGGATAGCCTGGATCTGGCTTGTATGCTTTATCCCAGGGAAAGCAAGCACACTCAAGAGTATTTACTCGAAAAGCTTTGCGGAACTACATATGAGGCGCACAGAGCTTTAGAGGATGTAAAAAATCTGCATACACTTTACAAGAAACTACTTGAAAGAATAGATTCGGTAGATGAACGACTTAAGAAGGAGATTCGCGACGCCTTAAAACCGACGGATTGGGGATTCAAGGAACTTTTCAGTGAATCCTCCGGTAAGGAAGATAGCTATTTAACACCAAAGGCGGAGGAGAGCAAATTTTGCCCGAAATCTCTACCTTCAGAGGCAAGTGGTGTCCCCATGGCTCATTTGATGTCGTGGCTTTTTTACACTGAGACGGGAAATATGTCCGGACTTTCATATTGGGTAAGAAGAAAGTATGAAAACTTCTTTAAAGATGTGAGAATTAGAAAATGTAAAGGTAAGTGTAATTATTTCAATAAAAATGAGCGATTATTCTAGAAAATTTGCAAAAAAACTAAAACCTTTTCTGGATGAAAAAGTTTTTACCGTTTCCGAGTTCGTTAATTTTGTCAACGGGCTTCTTGAACCACTTAAAATTTCGAAAGTGGTTGTCAAAGGGGAGGTTGGTGAGGATATATATGTAAATGAAAAAAATGGTTGGGCCATATTCAATCTTATTGATGAGGAAGGCTCCAGAATTAGTTGCTTTGGAATCTCTCATGTAATTGAAAGGCTTGGAGTGAACTTGGAACCGGGACTGGAAGTAAAAGTGACGGGATATCCCGAGGTTAGAAAAAATAAAGGAAGATTCAGCTTTCAAACAACAAGAATAAGTCTCGTAGGGGAGGGTGATCTTAAGAGGCAATTTGAAATCTTAAAAGAAAAATTAAAAAAAGAAGGCTTTTTTGATCCGGAAAAAAAAGAGCCGATCCCGGATTTCCCTCAAAAAATTGCCTTAATAACCTCAAAAGGCAGTGATGCGGAAAAAGATTTTATTACTCACCTTGAGGATTACGGTTTTAAAGTCATAACTTATTCGAGTAGAGTCGAAGGTGATTCGGCAATAAAGGATATAATTAAAGGAATAGAGAAACTCAATAGAAACCATCCCGATCTGGAATTGATAGTGATAACCAGGGGAGGTGGAAGCTGGGAATCACTACAGGCATTTAACAGTGAAGAGGTCGTGAAGGCGGCTTTTTCATCCAAGATACCGATTATTTCCGGAATCGGTCACGAAAATGATTTAACTTTATTGGATCTGGTTGCTGACAAACGAGTATCGACTCCTACTGATGCCGGAAAGTTTTTATCCCAATCATGGAAAGATGCAGAAAAAAGAATACTCAATTCGGAAAAAAATCTCTCAATTGCTACTCGTAGAATGATAAACCGAGCTGAAAGGAGATTTGATGAATATATTAACTTCTTCGACCGTAAATTAATCCAAAAATTAAAGTTAAAAGAAAAAGATCTGGACTATCTCTTGAATAGTTTAACTGATAAAATAAAAAACAAGATAGACAAGTTTTATTCTTTGGAGAAAGAGATTAAATCTCAGGATTACAAGATAAAATCCAAATTAAAAAATAACATCGATAAAGTCGATAAATTAAAAACAAATTTACAAAAAAATAAAAGACGTTGGGAGAAAAGCCTTGAAAACAAATTATCCGAAAAGAAAGAAAAGCTTTCTTTATCCAGTCCGGATTTAAAACTGAAGCAAGGTTATTCGATAACCAAGAAAGAAAGCGGTATCGTTAGATCGGTTGATCAGTTGACGGATAATGACTTAATTAAGACAACTTTTAAGGATGGTGAGGTTCAATCTCGCGTTAAAAAAAATGACTAAAAAAGACTTTAACTTTACAAAAGCTTACAAAGAAATAGAAGAAATAAATGAATGGTTCCAAAAGGAGGAAATTGACTTGGAAGAAGCTTTGGAAAAGTACGAAAGAGGAATGGAGCTTATTGAAAAATGTAAAAAAAGATTGGAGAAATCTAAAAATAAGTTTGAAGAAATAAAAGAAAAATATTCAGAAAACGATTAATATGTCGCTTGAAGATTTAATTCAAAAATTAAAAACCGGAGAGGCTGAAGAGGTGGATCGAGCCAAAAAGAATCTAAAAAAAGTCTTTAAAAATCAAGACCGTATCGCCTCAAAGCGAATGATAAGTGAACTGGAAGATTATTACATGATAGATAAGGAGAAAAATAAAATTGCTTTTATATATGGATTACGCTTGGCAGCCAGAGAAAGAGGAAGAGAGTTTTTTCCTCTCTTTACTGATTTTATTACTAAAAATATTCAGAATGATTCCGGAAATGTAAGACGAGCGGTTATTCGGCTTTCAGAAACTTTAATTGAATCACTGTTAATCGAATCGGAAGAACTGTCAAAAGAGGAGAAAAAGGTGTTTACCGGTTTTGTTGATGACATCTTGTTGCTCTTGGAATTTCACTATGACCAAGACTATGAAGATTATGAAGAAATATCGGAGATACCTCCTTGTAAGTATAAAAGTCTGGAAATGCTTTTATCAAAGATAATTAATCCGGGCAAGAAAGATGTTGCTTATGAGAAAAATGCAGGAATGCCCAGCTGGATGGATTGCACATGGAGACGAATTCCTTGCATGAAAGACGATTGTCCCATTTGTAGAAAATTGGATGAAATAGGAGATCGGGATGATCTATTTGAAAGGGGTGATTTTTTGATTGAAATAGCTCAAGAAGAAAGTGAAATGGAAGAAGATTTACCATCTCCCGAAGAATTTCCATTTTACCTGGAAATAAGAGACTGGTTGGAGAATCTAATTTCGATTGCGGAAAAATCAAAAGAGGAGGGAGATTTTTGGATATTCACGGAGGAGGCGGCTGATCTGTTTTGGTATATGAATGTTCTTAGTGCTAAGACATATAGACAGCTTTGCAATCGCCATTTAATTGAAAGTCTTAATGAGAGTAATTTTATCGATTACAAATATACAAAATATGTCTTAACTGAAGCACTTAAAAAGATAAAGAAATCGATTAAAGAAATTTCAAAATCAGATCCGACCGACATGGAGGAGCTGGAAAAATCTTTGGATGAACTTTCCGAGATGGAAGAACGATTATTCAATATATAACTTTTTTTATGAGTACCGGCAAGTATAAAAATAAGAATATGATAATAAAAGTAAATGAGAAAGATCATAGTCTGGGTTACGTTGATAAGCTCGCTGCACACAAGGAGGCAATTTTACATAGAGCCTTTTCCGTTTTTATTTTAAATAATAAGGGGGAGATGCTTCTACAAAAGAGGGCAGACAATAAGTATCATGGTGGAGGACTCTGGTCAAACACTTGCTGCAGTCACCCGACTGAAGATGAAAATTTAAAAATACAGGCTGAAAAAAGATTAATGGAAGAGATGGGCTTTAAAACCAAAATAGGGAAAATAGGAGAGGCCAAGTATAATCTTAAAGTTGGAAACTTGATCGAGCACGAATATGACCATCTTTTTATCGGAACTTACAATGGTGAAATTAAACCCAACCCAAAAGAAGTTTCCGATTATAAATGGGTCTCCTTACCGAAACTGGAGAAGGATTTGGAGGATAACCCGGGGATATACACTCCCTGGTTTAAATTTTTATATCCCAGGGTAGTTAAAAATTTACAAACTTTTCATGTTGACTAGAAATTTAATGTTGCTAACATTAAAGTAGGTCGCTTATTAGCATTAATTATCAATTTATGAAAAAAATAATTATTTTAATTGCTATTATTATAGCTGCAGGATTTTTTATTTTTGGTCCGGAAGAGCCGGAAAACGGGGATGTGGAGATTCCGGAAAGAGAAATTGAATTTATAGCTGAAGAAGATCAAGAAGCGCAAGAAATAAAAGTTTTGCAAGATGAAGAAGAGATTTTTTCAATGACAATCGATGAACTCAATCAGTGGACTACGGATAACTGGGATCAATTTGAGGAAACCCCTCAGGTAGGGATGAGAGATATTGAGCCGGATAATTTCGGATTTTTTGACAGAGCCGCAAGCATATCTCCGGATAATAGGCAACTGATCTTTTCTGTCAGTGATTACGCCGTAGCAACAACCACCTCTTTACCGATTTTAGTTGATCTGGAAAGCGAAGAGATGGAATTTATCAGAACTCCGGCTAGAGGATCCGTTGAAGAATACGCGTGGAATGATGATTCATCGAAGATCGCCTATACTTTAGGAACCGCAAGGGCGGGAGGTGATTTTTTAAGAGTTGATGATTTAAGTGCAGTGGATATTGCTTTTGAGTTGGAAGGTGATGATTTAATTGTTCAGCTTGAAAGTGATTTGGATCCCACGGAATTTATGCCGGTATTCGCTCAATTGAATTGGAGCGGTGATCAGCTGGAATTTGAGACTGAAGATCCGGAAAGTGATGATCGTCTTGAGTGGGTTATAGATAGTGATGGAGAAAACCTCTCAATCAGGTAAACCAAAAACAAAAAATAAACAAAAAAGGCGGGTAAGCCGCTTTTTTTGTTTTTTGCAGTCTGCTATAATTAAGTAGATAAATTAAAAGATATGTTTAAAATCTATTTTATAGCCTTATTTGTATTCCTTTTCATGGATGCTCTTTGGTTGGGTGTTATCGCTAAAGATTTTTATCAAAAGAAGATTGGATTTTTGATGCGAGAAAGTGTCAATTGGATAGCGGCAGCTATTTTCTATCTCCTTTTTATTTTAGGACTAACCATCTTTTCGATCGAGCCGGCGATCGAGGCAAGCAGTTGGATTGAGAGCTTTTTTTCAGGTGCTCTTTTTGGCCTCATAGCCTATGCGACTTATGATTTAACCAACTTGGCTACTATTAAGGGTTGGTCCATTTCGGTAACCGTAGTAGATCTTTTTTGGGGTTCATTTATCGGTGGCAGTGTATCGGTAATTACTTATTTTTTAATAATTGAGCTTATAATATGAATTATTATTTGATTCTAGCCCTTTTTTTATTTATCCATCTATCTCTTTGGTTTGTAGTTTCCTTAATTAAAAAAAGGAATGATTTAGCTGATGTGGCCTGGGGGTTGGGTTTTGTTCTTTTAGCATTAACTTCATTCTATTTTGGCTATCAATCGGTAGGATTTTCAATCGAGTCCGGACTGGTAACCGCCTTTGTAACTCTTTGGGGTTTGAGGCTTTCCGGTCACGTCTATTTAAGAAACAAAGGTAGAGAAGAGGATTACAGATATAAGAAGTGGAGAAAAGAATGGAAGTGGTTTCGTCTCAGATCTTTTTTTCAAATTTATCTTTTACAAGGGTTTTTATTGTATATTATATCTTTACCCGTTTTGGCAATAAACCGAAATCCGGAAACATTCACTCTTATTAATAAGATGGGAATTGTAATATGGATTACGGGATTTTATTTTGAGGTAATTGCCGATTGTCAATTAAAAAAATTTATCGAGGACCCACAAAAAGAGGGGATTATGCAGTCGGGGTTATGGGCTTGGAGTAGGCATCCGAATTATTTTGGAGAGGTGGCTCAGTGGTGGGGTATTTGGATTTTGAGTATAGGGTTTCCGGGTTGGATTTTAGCTTTATTGAGTCCGGTAACCATAACTTTTTTAATACTCAAGGTTTCCGGAATTCCATTGCTTGAAAAAAGCATGTCCCAAAAAGAAGGATTTCAAGATTATAAGCGAAGAGTGAATAAATTTATACCTTGGCCTCCCTCAAAAAATAAGTAACAGCTTTCAAATCTGTTTTTTTAGACGGGTTTTTTGTGTTATGGTTAATTACGTTAATAGAACTTTATTTTGTTTGTGTTATGGAAATCGGTTTTGAAAATATTTTAATCTCTTTTTTTCTCTTTGCGCTTTCAGGTTGGATTATAGAGCTTTTATATAGATCGGTTCAGTCCAAAAAGATCACTAATCCGGGATTTTTGCGGGGTCCTTATCTTCCGATATACGGATTCGGTGGCCTTATAGCTTATTTTTCCTTCTCTTATTTGAGTGATTTCTCATTAATAGCTTCTTTTATTATATTTTTAGTAATTGTCGGAGTAATAGAGTATTTAACCGGCATCTTTTTTAAAAAGATATTTAAATTAAGGCTTTGGGATTATTCCGACAGGAGATTTAATCTAAACGGTTTTGTATGCCCGACCTTTTTATTTTACTGGTTGATTTTGGGTCTGTTTTTCAAGTATTCAATCTTTCCTTATTTTAATTATTTAATGCGAGAATTGGTTGTTGGAAGTCTTTTTATTTTTGTTCTGGGAGTAACTTACGGAATTCTTTTAGTGGACACGGTTCAATCATTTGATCTGGCATACAAGATTAGGTTGATGGTCAACGAGTTCGGAGAAAATTATATATCCGATAAAATTTTAGTATTGAAGAATTTGCACGCTGAAGTAAGTCGAAAATTAAACGAAAAACCAATCAACGGAAAAGTATCTCAACTAAAAGAAAAAAGCCTGCAAACTGTAAATTATTTCAGGTTGACAAGAAGAATAGGAGAAGTGGCCAGAGAAGTAATTAAAGAAAGAGTTTCGGAAGAAGTCGATTAAATTATAATTATCAAGAATAATAAACAGTAACTAAATGTGGACTAAAAAAGAACAAAAAGCAGTTGAATTTTCCTTTAAAGCTCATAAAAATCAAAAAAGAAAAGGTGCGAAAATATCTTACGTATCTCATCCCATGATTGTGGGTTTAATATTGGCAAAATTGCAAGCGGATGAAGATCTGATCATAGCCGGGATTCTTCATGATGTCATAGAAGATACTGAGTTTACAAAAAAAGAGATAATGGATAATTTCGGCAAAGAGGTTGCGGAGATGGTTGATGAAGTGTCCGAGTCCGATCGTGACTTGCCTTATGGAGAAAGAAAAGAGAGGGCGACAGCTAAATTATATACCGTAAGTGACCGAGCCATATTAATTAAGGCTGCCGATGTTTTATCCAATATGACGGATCTTTCCAATGATCTGGAACGAAGAGGAGAAGAGTCTTTTGAAATTTTCCATACGGGCAAAAATCAAAAAATTAGACAACTTGAAAGAGTTGTAAAAATTCTCTCCTTAAGACTTACCGACGAAGAGCTGATTAAAAAATTAAAAGATACATTTAAGGAGATTGAAAAGTATGCAGATTAATTACGAAAAATTATTAAACAAAGAACAGTTAAAAGCCGTAAAAGAAGGGGACGGTTATACATTGGTTTTAAGTGGACCGGGGTCCGGAAAAACAAGAACACTAACTTTCAGAGTGGCTTATCTTTTGGAGAGGGGAGTTGATCCAAAAAGAATATTACTTCTTACCTTTACTAAAAAAGCTGCAAAAGAGATGCTTGCCAGAATTGAAAATCTGGTCGGAAGTAAAGCTAATCAAGTTTTAGGAGGAACTTTTCATCATGTCGGCAATTATTATCTTCGAAAATATGCCGACAAGCTCGGTTATGAAAGAAACTATACGATACTCGATCAGGAGGATAGTAAAAACTTAATTAAAGTCATAAAGGAAGAGGTTGACTCCGAAGGAGAGCTTCCCGGTGCCAAGTGGCTGCAAATGAAAATATCTCTAAGCACCAATTCGAAAAAGTCAATTTTGGATGTAGCGGATGAGGTCAGCTCAAACTCTGAAATTGAAAAATTAAAAAGAGTAAAAGAGAAATATCAATCCAGAAAGAAAAAAAGAAACTTGATGGATTATGACGATTTACTTGTCAATTGGTTGAAAATAATGAGATTGCCGGAAATGAAAAAAATATCCGAAAGATTTGAATATGTTTTAGTTGACGAATATCAAGATACGAATGTTATACAGGATGAAATTTTAGAAGAAGTTAGCTCTTATCATGAAAATCTAATGGTTGTGGGGGATGATTCGCAGAGTATTTACTCTTTTAGAGCTGCAGAAATTAAAAACATTTTAAATTTTTCCGAAAAGTATTCATCAAGCATTTTTAAGTTGGAAACAAATTACAGAAGTACTCCGGAAATTTTACGCCTGGCAAATTGTATTATCCGAAATAATAGCGGGAAATTGGATAAGAATCTTCGGGCGGTTAAGGGTGAAGGAAATAATCCGGTAATTGCATGTCTTACTTCTCCAAGAGAGCAGTCACGCTTTATAGTTCAAAAATTAAAAGAAGAGATTGATCCTTCGGAAACCGCAGTTCTTTTCAGAGCTCATTATCATGCAGCCGGCTTGGAATTGGAACTCGCCAAAGAAGGCATCCCTTATATCGTACGTGGCGGCACGCGGTTTTTTGAGCAAGCCCATGTTAAAGATATCTCCGCATTCTTAAAGTTGATTGTAAATTTTCAAGATGAGCCTTCCTGGATCAGG
>PWGJ01000060.1 GCA_003554445.1 Candidatus Nealsoniibacteriota bacterium | reverse complement strand
CTGTGACTCATGGTTTAATTCTCCTTAAAAAAAGGGGATTTACACTATTCCTCCCCTTCCTCAGTTTCTATCGTTCCTTCTTCTTTTCTTCTATACTGGATGTACTCGAGCTTTGCGTTGATATTTATCAGGTTCACTTTCAACCTCTCCAGCATCTCGCTCGCCTGTTGGATCCTCTCAATAACACGCTCCCGCTCTTCGTTAAGTTTCTTCTCGTCATCGCTGTAACCGTCTTCCATATCTTTCACCTCCTAGGAAAGCTCCACCTTGTACTGCGTTCCCCCTCTGTTCAACATCAACCAGAGAGTTTCATCGTCATTCCAAAGTGCCAACTCACCCGCTGCAAGAGATGGTTCCGAACTCTGCGATATGATCTTGGGGAACAGTTCAGCATCTCTGATCGATACCCTACCACGGGCCTCGAAATTTGCACCTTTTATCAACCTTAGCGAAGCGCCGCTTCCTCCGTCGACTGTAACATCACCGTTGACCGCATGAAGCCGTATATTGCCACCGTCCTGGACCTGATTGGTTATCCATAGCTCCGCCTCGCCGTCACCAGTACTGCCGTAAACTCCGTATTCGGCACTGTTCCCGCCGAACGTTCTGATAGCCTGTGCATGAACCATATTGAACATCTTTCCGGGGACTCCCAGCGAATAAGACAGGTTCGATTCCGGCTGTATCTGTCCGGTCACATAGTTTGATCCATCTCTCAGCAGATACTGGTCGTGATCGTTGTCCTGCAGACCCATGAGACTGCCGTGATCCACCATGGTACCCCACTCGGACCATTCGTTCCCGTCGTATGCATACCACTTCAGTTCATCCTCGACCTTTGTGACAAATCCCGTGTCTGGCTCGATCTCTATCCAATCACCGTTCTCCCACTCGTAGATACTGTCGGCATTCCAGCCTTCAGCCGTACCTTCCGAGAGGTACCTGTCACCGTCATCGGGATCCGGGGGTAATCCATCATTTGGATCATAAAAGGATATCACACTTTCCTGCCAGTCCAGACCCTGTGTTACCGCTTCCAGCTCGTCCTTGGTAACCAGATCGCTGGCAGTGTTCACTCCGTCGAGCATGTAGAACTCGCTCTTGGTGACCCTACCGTCTCCGATCTGTTCAGGATCGATACCCATGAGTTCGTCGCTTCCGTCCATGAGATGGTTTTCATGGTGTGGTACCGGTTCCTGAGGTAAAAGTGAAGCTTCGGGTATCTCGTCGGGACCTCCGGCCTCGTGTTCTTCCTTGTGGTATTTTGTATGTCCTTTCGCCATGATTTCAAATCCTCTCAAATATTCATCAAAAAAAAGTGAGATTGTTGAATATTTAATGATTTATCAGGACAGAAAAAATGAAATTTGAAGGAAGAGGTTTCCGGATGTTGAATCATCTAGTACGCTTTTTCTTACTATAGATCACAGCTACAAAGATACTGATCATCATTACGGGTAGGGTGAATCCAGGGATACCGTTTGTATCATCTTCTAATCCGCCTATCGCATATAGGTTATCGTCATTTGACCCCACGTAAATCGTACCGTCGATACCGATAGCCGGCGAAGAAACCACCATGCGGCCGGTTTCGAAGCTCCACTTCCCCGTACCATCCGGGTTCACAGCGTACAGGTTACCGTCTAATGACCCCACGTACACCGTACCGTCACTGCCGATGCTCGGCGAACCAACCCAGCCATCAGTTGTAAAATTCCATTTCCCCGTACCATTCGGGTTCACAGCGTACAGGTTATCGTCCCGTGACCCAACGTACACCGTACCGTCACTTCCGATGGCCGGCGAAGAAACCACACCACTACTGGTGGAGAAACTCCACTTCTCCGTTCCATCAGGGTTGATCGCATACAGGTTGGTGTCCCGTGATCCCACGTAAACCGTACCATCCCCTCCGATGGCCGGCGAAGAAAACACATTTTCGGCGGTGGAGAAGTTCCACTTCTCCGTACCATCCGGGTTGATAGCATACAGGTTGGAGTCCCCTGACCCAACGTAAACTGTACCGTCACTTCCGATGGCCGGGGATGTCATACTGCTGCCAGTTTTGAAACTCCACTTCTCTGTTCCATCCGGATTTATCCCATACAGGTTACCGTCATCGGACCCCACGTAAATCGTACTATCACTGCCAATAGCGGGAGAATAGCGGACTCTGTGGCCAGTGGAGAAGTTCCACTTTTCTGTACCATTCGGGTTCACAGCGTACAGGTTGTTGTCACCTGACCCGACGTATACCGTACCGTCACTGCTTATGGATGGAGAATGTACTCTTTTTCCAGCGGAGAAGCTCCATTTTTCTGTACCATTCGGGTTCACAGCGTACAGGTTATTGTCCTGTGACCCAACGTACACCGTACCGTCATCGCCGATGATCGGCGAAGAAGTCACTGAGTTTCCGGTGGAGAAGTTCCATATTTCCGTACCATCTACGTGACTAGTATCATATGGACTTCTGCCAGTATTTTTACTATCTCTCCCATAACTGGGCCACGGGCTGTCCGCCAGTCCCGACCCTTCAGCTCTTTGGGGTACCCAGACTGTAATCACAGTCAAAAAGCTCATCAAAAGCAAGGTAATTGTACCCAATACAAGCATCTTACTAAATTTCATCATTTCCTCTCCTATCCGTAAATCAATCTAGAATATAATAGAAGGTTAACACAATAAAATACTTCCGCCTACTGAAAAATTGGTCAATATCGATAACCAGGTTAAACACATATCTGTTATCCTTTTAGTTCAACTCTATGACTGACAGAATCCTCACGGAAAACCAGCCAGTACTGACCGTTCTTCGTATCGTGCCAAATACCCCATTCACCCTCGTCCATGGACGGGATAACACCGCCTTCGTAGACCCTGGGAAAACTCTTACCGGAAGTCCAGTCGATATCACCTTCAAACAGCGTATTGCAGTCAAAACGAGTTATACCACTCGGGGCCATCATTATATCGTATATCTCGGCTGTCAACCTACCACCAGTAGAGATAACAAGTCCGGAACCATCGGTATCTATCCTTCTGGTCCATACCTCGGAGAACATACTGTCCTCTCTACCGAG
>PWGJ01000091.1 GCA_003554445.1 Candidatus Nealsoniibacteriota bacterium | reverse complement strand
TTCGTCTGTTATAAATAATTGACCATTTTTACCAACATCTTCCGAATCAAAATCAATGCCCATAAACTCAGATAGCAAGCTGTTTCCTTGCATAATCTTGTAATCCAAGTTTGGTAAAGGCTGAATCACACTTCTATCTTTTTCGTCAACAATCAGGGAAAGCCACAAACGAAGTTTTGTAATCTCAACAGCGCCGGGATCAATGTCCACACCATATAAGCAGTTTTGTATTGCTTGGCGCTTGAAATAGTAGGGTATACGCTTACTGTTGCCATTCATGTATGGTGTTAAAGCATTGCGCGCTCTAACTATCTCATTCATCATTCCAACCGGGAAAGCTCCCGATCCTACTGCAGGATCGCAAACACGGATAGAAGCAAGTTTTTCATCTATTTCAATAGCATGGTCACGCACACTTGAAGGAAGTTTGAATGTATATCTTTCGGTTTCATGTCCCTTATTGGCTATGTAACTTTCATTTTCAACAACAGACTCGCCGTGATCTATTAATGTTTTAATATCTTCTTTATCAACTTTGCCATTTAGCTCATTAGACAAATAATTAGACAAACTTTCCTGACACATGTAGTGGACAATTTCTCGAGGAGTATAGTATGTTCCTTGGGACTTGCGATCCTTAACTTCCAAGAGGTTCTCGAACACCTTGCCCAGCATTTCAGGATCAATTGCTACATCTTTTTCCAACGGTTCGTCTTCTTTAACCGTAAAGTTATATCTATCAAAAATATCAAGGATACCATCTCCAATATCTCCTTCTTTTGTTTTGCGTTCATTGGAAAATATCTCATCTGGCAAAAGAATGTCCACATTCCACCAATCATAGTCGTTAATAGGATCAAAAAGACCACCATTCAAAAACGGTATCCTGCAATTGAAACGGCTATAATAATCACCGGGGCGCTCAAGCCTCAAAGCCTCGTAAAAAAGAGGCTCCAAGATGTCATCATAAAAATTATCGTAATCCCCGTGTTTCTTGTTAAAAAGCTCTCTTAAAAAATGCTTTGTTCCGGATCCCCATTCTTCATCCCGTTTTACGCCAAACCAGCCCTTCTTTTGTAAAAAATAAAGAAACACAATTTGACCCAGCAGTTTTTTGGCAAAGTCTGCAGTATCTATGTTCTTATTTTCAAAATCAGCATTTACCTTTTCATCTTTTTTTATAATCTCATCAAGTGATTCTTTTAAGCGAAGGAAAAGCTCTCTGTACTTTTCAAAAAACTCCTTCGTAACTTTTTCGATACTAAATGCCGCTTCCAATTCTTGTAGTGTGGGATTTGTCTCATCGTTAAGCAGAATCGGCAGAAGCCGACTTTGTGCAGTATGGCTCTTTTCATTTTCGCCAACCAAAAAAGACCAACGTCTGGCAGGAGTAAGCTCTTCTTTAACCTTAATCTTTCCCGTTTTAGTCTGATCGAATCTGTAATCCATTTTAACCAATGAAAATCGCCAATCTATTTCATCTGGAGAAACAAATGCTACTAGAGCCGCATCCTTTCTAACCCCACCTCTGCTACCGTTTAAGTACCAAGCAATAAAATTTCGCTGCATTGTTCGAGCATATTCAAGTGAAGTTTCTTTTTTTAGAGTTACTATCAGTATATCTAATAGATTTTCTCCATCTTTGTATTTACCTATTCTTTCAAATTTGCTTATATACTGCTTATAAGCATTGGGGATATAGTTGCCCTGATAAGTGAAAGGTGCATCTTCTATTGAGTTTAGAAGGTTTTTTACAAACCCTGCAAATGCATTCTTATCAAATGGGCTTTCCAAGGCTCTTTTTATAATTGTTTTTGCCTGTTGTCTATCCATATTTATTCACCTGCCAGATATAAAGAAAGTATTACTTCACGCTTGCCCGAAGCAACAGGGCTTGTTTCTGCATAATGTTCTTCGAGTAGGCGTTCTGGAATATTTGTTTGCAGGACAGCAAGAACCTTTAGAGGATTCATCATTTCCTGTCCCAGTTTATTTAGAGCCTTCATGGTTTCTTTAGTTGTTTGTTTCGGAAGTCCTCCTTCTTCTAATTGCTTTAAGGCTTTTTTTAAATATAACTCTTGGTCTTCTGTAAGTTGCTGAGTGTTTTTCATGGTTGCTTTTAAAATCTTAATTATTTCTGCAGAACTGTCCCGGCCACCTCTACGTTTAGTTTCTGGAACTTCTTCCAAAGTTGAAGTAACAAAGGCTTGTTTGTTACTATCCAGTAAATCGTAATAAATTTCCGGGAGCTTACTCGCTTTTGTATCAGTCTCACTCTCCATAACATGTGCTGCTTCTATAAAATCTAACTCTAGTGACTCCTTATTCTTTGGCGCAAGGAAAAATTTTTGCACCTTTCCTTTTCTGAAATATGTTAGAAGTGAGTCCGTATATTTTGTCATTAGTTTTGCAGAACGAGCTTTTTTGGGAAGGCGTTTAATTTTTTCAAAAAGCTCCGGTTGCTTGTCTCGAATATTTCTAATTAATTGCAGATACTTAAGCTCAGTTTCTTCGGTTTCATCTTCTCCGGTCAAAACCTGCCTGGACGCCAAACGATCAAAAAGCTCATGTGAACTTATTGGTTCTCCTTCAGTTAATAATGCTGCATCTCCTCCAAGAAGTGTTAGAAAAGCATTTATCTTAGCTTCAGCGGCTTCCTTCAATTTTATTTCATCATTGGATTGCCTTGTTGGAAAAAAATTAAAAGTAAATATTTTATCAAATTTGGTATCAACCCGGTTGATGCGACCCACTCTTTGCATCATACGGGTTGGATTCCAGGGAATATCATAATTAATTACAACATTAGATCGATGCAAATTCACACCTTCCGATAAAACTTCTGTGGATACTAGAATACGGTAATCATCCTTTGGGAAACGGGCATTAGCATCAAAATTCTCAATTACTTTTTCTCTTGTTGGTGCTCCAGCTCCACCAGTAAAGCAAAGTACTTTGCTTGACAACTTGCTTTCAATATTTTTCTGAAGATATTGTGCTGTTTCTTTTGACTCTGTAAAAATAACTAATTTGTTCTTTTTTAGAACATCATCATGTGAAAGTTCATCTATAAGTCTATTAATTTTAGG
>PWGJ01000049.1 GCA_003554445.1 Candidatus Nealsoniibacteriota bacterium | reverse complement strand
CAGACTTCAGTTCAAATTAATGTTCTGCAAGGGGAGCGACCAATGGCCAAAGATAACAAATCTTTGGGTCAGTTCATTCTTGACGGCATTCCTCCGGCACCAAGGGGAGTTCCTCAAATTGAAGTTAAGTTTGATATAGATGCAAACGGAATCCTGAATGTTTCAGCAAAAGACAAAGGAACCGGGAAAGAGCAATCGATTAGGATTGAAGGGTCTTGTGGAATATCGGACGAGGAGGTAGAAAAAATGAAAAAAGAAGCTGAAGAGCACGCGGAAGAAGATCAAAAAAAGGAGGAGCTTCTTGACGCTAAAACTGAAGCGGAATCCGTAATCTACAGTTTTGAAAAAATGAAAAAAGAGATGGATGACGATCTTCCCGATAAGGAAAATTTGGAAGATATCGAAGAAGAAATCAAGGAACTGAAAAAGCTTAAGGAGACTGATGATGTAGAAAAAAGAGAAGAAATCAAAGAAAAAACTGAAAGTCTTTCCGGAAAAATTCAAAATCTGGGTGCAAAGATTTATGAACAAAAGCAGAAAGCAGAAGCAGCTTCAGCGGAAGAAGATGTAGAGGAAGGTGAAGTTGAAGATGAGATTGAAGACGAGGAAGAAGAGTAGTAATAATTTTTAGAAAGCGACTCGGATTCGTTTTCCGGGTCGCTTTTTAACTAAAAGGAAATATGAGTGAAGACTACTACGATATTTTAGGTGTCTCAAAAGACGCCACTCAAGACGAAATAAAGAAGGCTTACCGAAAAAAAGCTCACAAACACCATCCGGATAAGGGAGGGGATGAGGAGAAATTCAAAAAAATAAATGAAGCATATCAGATTCTTTCGAATGAAGAAAAAAGGAAGCGATATGATCGATTCGGAAAGCAGGGAGCAAAAGGTAGGGGTGGTTTCGGAAATTTTCAAGGAGGATTTCAGGATGCCGGCTTCAACGTTAATGATCTGGGTGATATATTCGGTGAATTTTTTAGTGGTGGTTTTGGTGGATCTCGCAGCAGAAAACCGAAAGCTGAAGATATCAAGATAAATTTATCCATTACTCTTGAAGAAGCTTTTAGTGGAGTTAAAAAAGAAAAATCGTTAAAAAAGAAAAATGAATGTAATAAATGTGACGGATCGGGGGCGAAACCGGGATCAAGTAAAAAAGATTGTGAAAAATGCAACGGCAGAGGAAAGATAAAAACCGAGAAACAGACAATTTTTGGAAGTTTTGCACAAGTTTCAACCTGTCCGACATGTAAAGGGGTCGGCGAAGTTCCGGAAGAGAAATGTGATAAGTGTAATGGTAAAGGCTGGAAAGAAAGTATTAAAAAAGTAAATATAGATATTCCTGCCGGAATAAGATCCGGGCAAACTTTGAAAGTTTCCGGAGAAGGTCATTCGGGAGGACTGGGTGTTATATCAGGTGATTTGTTGGTAGAAATAAGAGTAAAAAAGGATGACCGATTTAAGAGAAAAGGAGACCATCTGTATTACGAGAAAAAAATACCGTTCAGTTTAGCCGCATTGGGAGGTAAAGTTAAGATACCGACTTTTGCTGAAGATGGGAAAATCAAACAGATAAAATTAAAAGTTCCCAAGGGTTCTCAGTCAGGCAAAAGAATAAAGCTGTCAGGAAAGGGAATGCCCAAACTTCAAGGCTACAAAAGAGGTGATCTTTATATTGATTTAAAAATTGATGTTCCCGATAAATTAACTAAAAATCAGCGTCAAATATTATCAAAATTGAAGGAAGAGGGTCTATAACTTGAC
The DNA here is from genome assembly GCA_003554445.1 of Candidatus Nealsoniibacteriota bacterium. Taxonomy (GTDB): domain Bacteria; phylum Patescibacteriota; class Minisyncoccia; order Minisyncoccales; family PWPS01; genus PWPS01. The sequence continues at coordinate 1,347 of PWGJ01000049.1, read as the reverse complement.
AAAATTAATAGTAGTGATATAATCTAACTACCTTTTTTTAAAGACCTTTTTATCGGGAAGTTTTTACGGCTTCCCGGTTTTTTTGGAAAAGTTGACTTTTAACCGAAAAAAATATATAGTTGGAAATGTAAATGCGTCCGTAGCTCAGTTGGTAGAGCAGCTCCCTTTTAAGGAGAAGGTCGTGGGTTCGAATCCTACCGGACGCACAACTTACTTATCCCTCCTGTGTAATTAGGAGGGTTTATAATATTATTAAAAGTTGTGAAATATAAAATTAAAACATACGGGTGTAAATTGAATCAGGCTGAAACCGGAAATCTGGAGAAAATTTTATCTTCCAATTTTAAACGTTCCTCACTTGAAGATGCCGATATCGTAGTTATAAATAGTTGTGGAGTAATAAAGAAGACAGAAAGAAAAATTCTAAAAGAAATTCATAAATTTAAAAAAGCAGAAAAAGAAGTTATTGTTACCGGCTGTTTGCCGACAATAAGCAAAGAGGTAAAAGATTTAGCTGATTTGACCATAGAAGGAAATGATCCTAAAAAATTTCAAAGAAAATTGTCAGAACTTCATGAACTTGATAATATTTTAAATTTTGAAGTGCCGACCAAAAAAAGAAAGGATAGTGCTTCCATAATTTTACCCATAGCAAGAGGTTGTCTGGGTAATTGCTCATACTGCAGCGCAAAGATTGCTCGAGGAAATCTGGAAAGTTTTCCCGTAGAAGAAGTGGTTATGAGGGCGAAAAAAGCATTAAACCAAGGCATAAGAGAGATTCAGCTCACATCTCAAGATCTAGGAGTTTACGGAATGGAGACCGGGAAACCGAAATTGATAGAGTTGATAAATCAATTAATTGCAATAGAAGATAATTTTAAAATAAAATTGGGAATGATGAACCCGGGATTCATTGATGATTTTTTTGATGATTTTTTGAAACTATTCAAGAGTGATAAGTTGTACAATTTTTTACATCTACCGGTTCAATCCGGTGACAAAGATGTTTTAAGAAGAATGAATAGAAAACATACCGCTGAAAACTTTATAAAATTAGTGGATCTGATACGTAACAGATATAATAATTTCTTAATTTCAACTGACATTATTGTAGGATTTCCGGGGGAGACGGAAGAAGATTTCAGTAGAACTATTGATTTAATTAAAGAAACCAGACCGCATATCGTAAATATAACCAGATACTCCGAAAGACCGGGCACTAAAGCAGCTGAATTCAAAGACATGCCAAGCAAAATTAAAAAAGAAAGATCCAGAAAGCTTACAAAGCTGGCAAAAAAAATTAGAATTGAGGATAACCAAAAAATTATGGGGGAGAAATTTAATGCT
>PWGJ01000106.1 GCA_003554445.1 Candidatus Nealsoniibacteriota bacterium | reverse complement strand
GAGGTCTGGATCAGTGCCAACACCCGTAGCACCGTCTTCTGGCTCAGGATCAGTCGGTGGTAAAGGTCCAGGTTCTTGCGTTGTGAAACTCCACAATGACGACTCAGCGGTGTTACCTTCGCCATCTTCAGATACAGTGTACCATTCATATTCCATATCATGATCCAATCCTGTCCATTCGACTTCTGCTCGGTCACCGTCGGCTACGTCATTGTCAGTACCTATAAGATCGTCTGCTCCATCATAGAATGATACGTCCATGGATTCTCCTTCTTCGTGTTCAACATGAGCGCTGATCTCTACATCTGTCGTAACTCCTGTCTCACCGTCTTCAGGTTCTGGATCCGTGGGAGCTACAGGACCGGGAGCATCTAAAGTTGTGAAACTCCACAACGAAGACTCGGCTGTCTCACCGTCGTCGTCTTCAGCCTCGGCATACCATTCGTAAGTCGTGCCATAATCTAAATCATCCCACTCAACTTCTGCTCGGTCACCGTCTGCTACGTTATTGTCTGTCCCTATAAGCTCGTCTGCTCCATCGTAGAATGATACGTCCATGGATTCTCCTTCATCGTGCTCGACCAAAGCACTCAATTCAACATTGGTGCTTACGCCTTCTGCTCCGTCTGATGGATCTGGGTCCGAAGGTGTAAATGGACCATCTATATCTATATCAAGAATTATCGTATCGGTTACATAATCGTTCTCCGTGAATAATCCGTGGACGAATTCTTCACCTTCCTCGAGTTCTTCAGGGATCTCGTAATTGATGGTGAACGTGTCGTCACCGTTGGCATCGACGCTCACCTCTTTTTCTTCAACATCCTCGAGCCGACCAGCGGTGTAGCGTATAGCAGCGTAGATGAAAGCATAATGGTTGCCGATAAATCCATCGCCGTGAGTGACATCGTCGCTGTGACCGGCTGATCCCAACAATACGGTGTTAGTATCTTCATTGTCGGCAATCCCTGTTCCGTAGCTGTTGAAATCACCGTCCCAGACTCCGCCCTCGGCGAGTTCAGTGTACTCTGATCCGGCTGCAAGGTCAATCGAAGAATAGTAGGGATCACCAGGCATGATAGGACTGCCTCCTTCTTCACCTATATGGATGATCGCAGCGAGAGCGTCAACCCACTCCTCGATCAATGGGTGATCCTCTTCGTCTTCATTCCACTCGCCGTATACGTTGAAGTCTCCGCCAGCTGTCCCCTCAGAGGTTCCATCTACATCATCGCTGTACTCAGCATAGTTATCTATAGCATTGCCGGGATCGCCGTGTTGGTCGAGGTAAATAACCCCTATCTCAGGGTCTTCGGTATCATCGACAAAATCTGCAACGTTACCTTCATCGATATCCTGCACCACATATACTTCATGATCGCCAACGCTCGGGTCGTCGGCCTCAATAATCTCAAAATCGTGATACCAAGAGTGCATATCGAAGAGACCTTTCTCTAGCGATTCACCATACCCACCGTCGTCGTCAACGATGCCGATACTGACTGTCTCGATATCGAAGCGGTATTTTAGGTCCTGGTAAGCGTCGATGTCCTCAGAATTATCAAGGGGGACTTCGATCTCGATCTCATCACCCGGTAAAGCTGAATCGGGCATGTCCGCTTCATCGATCAATAGATTGTCAGTGGTCATACGAGCATCAGTTATACCTTGGCCATATCTGGTCTCAGGTGCTGGATGATCGTCGGGTGTCCAGGTATGGTCCATCAACTCGTCCTTGAGATCGTAGGGATCCATCGGACCTTCTGCACTCAGTATGAGTGCCGCCACTCCAGAGACATGTGGAGCTGCCATACTGGTACCGGTCATCTCTGTGGTACCATCGGGCGTGTCCTCTGTATCAGCACTGATCACGTCGGTACCGGGTGCGGCCACATCGGGATTCGGGTACTCGTCCGGCCAATCCTCGGTGCCGTCCATATCGTCCCAGTCATCCGATGTAGATATCATCTCGCCGGTCGAACCCGGGTTCATCAACAACTCTTCATTGGACATGCCTACTGACACGCCATCATACACATTCCCGGGGCCGCCTGTGCTTTCGACACCGTCATTACCGCTCGAGATTATCGGCAGTGTCCCCGAATCCATCGCGTTCTGGACCATGTCGATGTCGTCTTCGCGGTAGACACCTGCTGCTCCCCAGCTGTTGGACATGATATCAGCGTCCTGATCGATGGCCCACTCCCACGCGGCCTCTATGTCGCCAGCCGCACCATCGGCGCCAAATATACGTGCAACGTAATGCTCTGGTCCGCCTTCGCCCGTGTGCTCACCGGGTGCGACACCGATATGTGTACCGCTTGCGTCTCCGCCGATGATCGTGCCGGATACATGCGTGCCGTGCCCTTGGGGATCGACTGGGTCAGGTTCGTTGTCCACAAAGTCCTCCCATCTGTCCACGTAGATATCGTCGTGATCCGGATTGGCACCAGTATCTAAAACCGCGACCGAGACGTCGTCACCTTGAGTGCCCAAAACGTCCCAGGCCTGAGGAGCGTTCACCTGCTCGAGACCATATGTATAGTCGCCTTGTTGAGTAGGCTCGATGTCTCTCGAGACTTGGATCGGTTCGGGCATTTCAGGTTCCAACGGTTCCACGACGCCCTCAACGTGTTCTAGCGCGGTCAACTCCTCGAAGGAAACTTCGGAGAAGTCGACGGTAGCGCGCACGCCGTTGATGATCCAATATTCGTTCTCGATCTCGACGTGATTCTCACGTTCAGCCCATTCGAGGAATGCTTCCTGCGTGGCTTCGGCGTGGTGTTCTAGACCGGGCTGATTGACCCGATCAACACCTTGCATGTCTCGCAGCTCAGTCATCCGCACGATGACCTCCTCGGTATCCTCCGAACCTAGAATATTTTCTGCGATCCTAGGGGAGCCGTCCGCTAGGTCGGATCGGTACCACTCTAGATTGATCTCAACATTGTGGTTAACATTTGGATTGTCGTCCTCAAGTATGACAATATTTTCTTCTCCTACATCCATTGCGGCTATAGTCAATGTCGAAAACACTAATATTGATACCACAAAAAGAGATGTGATCGTCTTCCTTTTTTCAGTTCTTTTCATTTTTTTATATCCTCCTGATTTAAAT
>PWGJ01000035.1 GCA_003554445.1 Candidatus Nealsoniibacteriota bacterium | reverse complement strand
TGCCTGCACTTCCGTGCTGGTGACTGGGAGTGAAAAAATGTATAGGCGGGTTATGTATATATTTTTTTACGGACAGGAGCCAGTTAAATCCGGCTGCAAGCCGGCTCCCGCCGCCCAACCCTCGCCCTTGAATTTAAATCCGAACTTAATCCTGTAAATCCTGTCCCCATTCGCTCTTGATGTTATTAACGCATTTGCGCCTTTGCGTTTCCGGCCTTGAATTAAATCTGTGTAATCTGCGGGTCCAAAGATGTAAAGAACTACTCTCGCGCTCGCTTCTCGCAAATCATTCCCCAAAGCTGTAACCAAAACTGACCCGGTGCAGGTCACCAAATTCACCGAAGGGCACAAACGCATAATCAAGACTCATTCGTGCCAGCCTAACTCCAATCCCTGCTGATATTCCGTCATCAACGTCCTGACTGGCGTTGTAACCGGCCCGCAGAGCAAAATTCGGGGTTGCATTCCACTCGACTCCACCCATTATATCTGTCTGGTGCGAGACCAGGCGGTGTTCAACGTCAAGGTCGACCTTAAGCCCCAAACCGGGCATCAGACGCAGACCACCTTTAAGCAGGCGCGGCAAACCATCACTTTCCCCGTCCTCTTCACCGTCTACACGCGAACTCAGGTTGGCAAGCACTGCTCCGGCCTCATAATTGAACCACCCGGCAGTTTCGGGCCTCCACTGCAGTCCCAGGTCTATCGCCTGTGCATTAGCAATACTGTCGTCTATCTCCAGCCGTATCGCTTTAGCCGTCATCCCCGCGGAAAAATCCCCCCATCTGCGGGAATACGACACCCCACCAACAATATCAGAACCACTGAAACTACTTCCCATCTCGCGCAATATGTTATCTTCAAACTCCGTGACATCCTCTGAACCATACCCCACATAGCCCACTCCAACTCCAACATGCGCCTCTCCAAACGGCTGAGTATAGCCCAGATTGCCGTAGTTTATATCTTCCACCATCTGCTGATAGGTAAACTCAAAACTGCGGTTATCTCTACGACTTATTCCGGCCGGATTAAAATGCACGGCTGAGGGCCCCTCGACCCCCGCCACCGCGGCTCCGCCCATCGCCGCGTGCTTGGCGCCGGCGCCAAGACGCAGAAACTCGGCCGCTTCCTCGCCGGCTTCACCGGCATACAGCGGACCTTGAATGCCCGCGAGCATAATCACTGCTGCCAGAAAACCGACGACAAAACCTAATAAATACCTATTCATACTCTCAGTCCTCTTAGCTTTAATCATCGGATGATCGCCAGTTTACCGGTTTCTGCATCGCCACTGTCCAGATCTTCCAGGTGATAAATATAGTAACCCCGGGCAACATCGGTTCCAGCGTTATTCAGCACCGGCCATTCTATATAATGATAGTATTCCCCGCCCGGCCCCTGGTCTTCTTTGACGTCGTCATCACTATATACCCGTTCGTAAACCAGCTCACCGGTAATAGTGTATATTTTCAGCTCAAACCTTGAACTCTCCGTCTCCTCAAACTGAAACCTGAAATCTCTTTCCGTTTCATAAGCCCTATACGGATTGGGCCCAACGCGAAACTTGCTTATCCCTTCCGCACCTGCCGGACCAAGCAACGTCCATATCGACAGCCCTTCTACCTTAGCGACAACGTATGTGGTATCTTCCGAATCATCGGTCCCCCTCTTACGTATTTTTCCCGGGTCCCGTTTCCACTCGCCGGCTGCTTCATCCAGGTAATATATATCCATATTTTCAGCCACACCGTCAATAACCGGCAGATAAATAATATAAGTAGAGTCCGGGTGCGAACTGGTAAATGTAGTTAAAGCAGAATCTGAAGTATTACTGTAGCTTGAATATCTTACTCCCGCCTCATCATTGGCTTCACCCACCAGTCCTTTCAGTTTTGGCCGGGATCGGGGACTTATGGAAATTTCAACCGTATCTTCTTCATCGGCATCTGAAGCGCTAATTTTCCGACTGTGGTGTTCAATTTCAGTATCATCCGTCCTGGATTTTGTAGAAGAGATACCATCAAAGATAAACTCTCTTGTGCTGGAGTCACTGGCGACCTCTTCTCCGGAATAAATATGCTCCGCCACAAGAGTATATTCGGTATCTATATCTTCAGCAGACTCAATCTCGGTAGTTAACCAAAGTTTTGTATCGGCTTCCTGTATGTGCGTGTCCATCCAGTCACTTGAAGAGATATCTATCGTATCGCCCGACGTATCTTCAACCCGTAGCCGGATGGTATCACCCTCGCTCACGTTTGCCCGCAAACGGACATCCAGCGGCCAGGTGTCAATCATCCGGTGTCTAAACGGACGCTCAACCTTGAAAAGGGAGTCATGATCAACTACTACTGTAGCGGTATCTACTGTGTCGCCGGTGGTCTCATCCAGTAATTCTACTTCAATATCATTTAAACCAGCTTCAAGCTCAACCTCTTCAAATCCCCACTCAGTATCAAATTCATCACCGGAAAATGTCACCTCTTGTTCTTTCGATACTAACCTAACCGTATCCCCTTCCAGTACAGCCGCTGTTCCTTCCACATCTATTACTCTCGGCACCTCTCCTGATACAGGCGTGTCAATATTGATAGATGCAGGTAAATTATTCAACTCTATTTCATCCGCAAAAGTATCGCCTGATTGATGAAGCGTGGCTTTTATTTTTATATCCTCGCCCGTATCTAACTGAACATTCTCAAAAGTAACTTTATCACCAGCTCCCGTATCACTCGGAGTAAGATCTCCTGTAAGCTCTACCGTATCCTCATCCTCATCCCCACTCATCTCCACTGTTACATTCAAGCTTTCTACCCTCGTGTCTATATCAGCTTCCGGACTAACTATCTCTACCGTCACATCCTGCGCTTCCACCGTGAACGAATCGGACGCTATGACTTCACCGGTTTCCACACCTAATAGCTCCGCCTTCATCGTGTAGATGCCCGTGTCTTCCGGCACTGGCAGAGCCGTGTCCCACTCCTCCGCAAATCCTCCCTCAAGCGCTACCGTGTCCGGTCCGGCTGACGTATCCAGATCCGCTTCATGCTCCAGGGTTACGACTACCGAATCTCCACCGATCGCCGCTGCCGTCCCCGATATATCCACCGGGTCACCTATCGTTATCACAGAAT
>PWGJ01000028.1 GCA_003554445.1 Candidatus Nealsoniibacteriota bacterium | reverse complement strand
TGGGATTTCCCGACATTTTGGCCGGCCTGTTTTTTTCCTTTCTCATAGGTGCTATAATTGGAATAGGATTAATAATTTCCGGAATAAAAGGACGAAAGGACATGGTTCCCTTCGGACCCTTCCTCGTTGTGGGTACTTTTATTGCTTTTTTCTTGGGAGAAACCATAATTAAATTTTATCTTTCCTTATTATGAGAAGTCAGGGATTCAGCATTATCGAACTCTTAATTTCAGTAGCCGTTATTGGAATAATTTCCGTTTTTACTTTTGCCGGTTATAGATATTCCGGCAGGATCGCTAAATTGGAAAACGAAGCTCAAAAAATAGTCGGCGAAATAGAATCCGTTCGGGGAATGTCTTACTCGGGGCTCGATATTGAGCGGGAGAACGGTGAGCGTGTGGAAGAGTTTACTATAGATTTTTATGAGAGCCACTATATTTTAATGAAAGGTACGGATGAGGAAAGGAAGGGCGACTTGGAAAGCGGAGCTTATGTTCCCGATGAAAGCCGTAAGCGGGTAGCGTTCGTACCTCCTGAACCGGAAGCGTTTTTTTATGATTCCAATGGAAATATAATGGACAAAAACTATGCTGATATTGAGTTTAAATTTAGGGATTTAGACCAGAGCAAAACGATAAGAGTTAATAAAATAGGATTGGTTCAAATTTTGGAATGATTTTAAATAATGAAAAAAAGGGATTTACCATCATCGAGCTTTTGATGGCGATAATGATTTTTTCGTGGGGCATTGTAGCGGTTATTTCTTTCATGCTCCATACATTTCGTCAATCGATTCCCCTCTCTTACGAGGTGACGGCTTCTTATCTTACTCAGGAAGCTTTCGAGGTGGTAAGAAGAATAAGAGATGAAAACTATTTGGTAAGATACCATGAAGATGAAGACGTTCGGAACCCTTACCAGCTCTGGCATGACGGCCTTTTGGAGGAAGGAGAAGAAGAGGCGGTGGGCAGTGTTTATTACGGATCAGAAGAGCTCGGATCCGAATATGATGAATATTTATGTTTAGACGAAGACGAGGGTTTTTTCCATTACGCCGATTGTGATGATGACGAAAAAACAACATTTAAAAGAGAAGTTCGATTAGAGCTCGAAGAGCGGGAATTTGAGCCCGGAATTACTGAAGAATATTTACTGGTTACGGTTGAAGTGAGTTGGGAAGAAAGAGATGAAGAGGAAAAATCAAAAACAATTCAAACAAGACTATATGACTGGTATGAATAAAAGAGGAGTTACTTTAATTGAGATGCTCGTTGTTGTCGGGCTTTTTTCCATAGTCGGGCTGATTATCAGTAGCATCTTCATAACCAATTTCAGATTGCAAAAAAGGACAGTGGGAGTGCAGAGAACTTTGGGTGAAATCAGTTATGCGATTGAGTATATGAGTAGATCCATAAGAATGGCAAGAAGTGATCATGACGGTGCCTGTCTCGGTGAGCACAGAGAAGGGCTCACTTATGGAGAATCATCTGAAGGAAAAGGAGGGATTAAATATACGGACTATAAAGGAAGGTGCCTTGAATTCTTTTTGGATGAAGATGGAGATGAAGAAGTAATTAAAATGAAGAGTGAGGGGGAAGTTTACAGACTCACTTCGGGGCGAGTCGATGTCACCGGTTTTGAAAGTGAGTTTCGATTAACCGAAATTGAGGATAGATATAAAAAACAGCCCGGAGTTACTTTCAGTTTGGAGCTCGAAGACGTTTTAACGGAGTGGTGGAGCAACAACATTCAAACCAGCGTAACCAGAAGAAGGTTGGATGTAGAAAGAATACATGACATAGAAGAAGAGGAAGAGGAGGAAGAAGAGATAGAAACATATAATTTGACGATAAGCACGGAAGGAGAAGGAGAGGAAGGAAATTACGGAACAGGCATTTATCAGTTTGAGGCTGGCCTTGAAATCAACCTTGAAGCCATTCCCGAAAGCGGGTGGGATTTCATAGAATGGACCGGCTATATGGACTCTTCTGAGGAAGAAATATTTTTTGAAATGCCGACTCAAGACATAGAGGTAACCGCTAATTTTGAGGAAGAAGAGGAGGATACTTATGAACTGACCATGGAAGCATCTCCCTCGGAGGGAGGTATAGCTACGGATCAAACTGATAATTCTCCGTATACGGAAGGAACTGTCGTAGATATATCAACCCAACCCGAAGACGGATACGAATTTATCAACTGGAGTGCTCCGGAGGGAACCTTTGGTGATGACAGTGATCCCGACACTACCTTCACTATGCCCGACCGGGACGTGACCGTTACCGCTAATTTTGAAGAAGGATGGCCTGACTCTGATGGTTATATTTATGATGAAGGTGATTATGAGGATGAATGGGTTCCGGGTCGCGAGGATGGTAATGGCAATATAAGCAAAGAATCCGACCATTTATGGTTAGAGATAGATGGTACTTTCTTTCACTATGATATTAGAGCTTGGGCAACTGATAACGGTGTTGATTTAACAGATTATAATACTGCTTATGTTGACTGGGAAATGGCACAAAATGCTCCAACAGGTCATGTTGCTTTTCAGGCTACTACTGAAGAGGATGCGGATAAGGGAGAATACTGGCATGAAGAAGATGTTAGAATCGAGAACCCTGATTTTAACAGGCAGACAAACTCTTTTGATATATCACACTTAAGTGGTGAGTGGTGGTTTAAAGCTATTATTTGGGAAACAGGAGGTTTTAATAATTCTGGGGGAGCTTTGCGAGTTTATCGAGTTTGGTTAGAGTAGGTCGGGCTATTACAGATTTGCTTAAAAAAGGTAGATGTGCCATCCCATTTTCTTATGAACACCGAAAGGGAGACAAATTTAAGTGATTATAGTATTTTAAATGCTAAGGCTCGGTTTGTTTGAGATTAATTTTAAACTTTTAGAAATAAATAATTATAGAAAAAATTAGTAAAAAAGTAATGAAATGTAAAAACCAAAAAGGATCGATTCTCTATTATACCGTTTTGACTCTGGGAATACTCTACAGCGGAGCGGTTGCTATTTCAATTGTTTTGGTCGGCCAGATAGGAACGGTTGCGGAAATGAGTAATTCGGTCGGAGCGTTTTATGCGGCCGATGCGGGAGCTGAAGAAATTCTCTCCAGATGGGAGTATATTCATGATGACGAGGAGCAAGATGAGAGTCAATTGAATTGGG
>PWGJ01000023.1 GCA_003554445.1 Candidatus Nealsoniibacteriota bacterium | reverse complement strand
TTCCTGCCGGGAAAAGGGGAGGTTATTGGTGTCCATTTTGCGGTGCTTCCCCGGTGGACACATTAGACTGGCATACTTTTATTTTTAATGTGGGAGCGCCCAACAATTATCCAGACCAACCAATAGAGGGGTTAGTATATCCTCTTTACCCGGTATCATAATACTACATACAAAAATTGTTATTTGCCAAAGCCATAAGCATCGGATATTAATTAATCAAGAGTGATAAATACCTTGCACGGGAGATTGGTTTACGGTCAGCAACCTCCTTACGGCTATACTGACCAACGGGAGATAATTATAGGAGACAGCAATGTTAAACCGTCCTAACTGCCCGGGCAGGAAAATGAGGCAATCAACCCTACATTGAGGCTATTAAACCTTAAAATAATCTATCAGGAAGGAGGGAGTCAGAATGTCTGGTAAGATTAAGTGGCTGCTGGTTTTAGCAGCAGCAATGGCGCTGTTTATAATATTAATTCCCGCCTTTGACTTGCAGGCTGAAGAAGAAGGAGGTACCCCTCTACTTGCTAGCCTCTGGTTCCGGGATAACCAGGAAACCGGCGAACTGTTTGAAGAGCCCTGGGAAGGAAAGCCTGAAGCGCCGCCATTTAAAGAAAAACCCGGGAAGGCGGAGGGTCCCATTGTAACACCACGTGTTGATAAGCCCCCCGATAGTGCAGCTTTCGAAGGTGAATCACCGGGGCAGCGCTACGGCCAGGGTTACTGGAAAAGGTGGCTTGCTGCTAACGAGGATTATACCTGCCCTTATGAGTTTACCGCCCGGGAGTTATTGGACATGCTGAACACCCCCGCAAGAGGAGATGCCAATAATATTTTGCTTTACCAGTTTATTGCCGCTGCCTTGAATATCAATGTAAACGGCTGCGAGCCGGATGATGATGTGCAAGCTGTGTTTGACGATGCATTGAACCACCTGGAAATGTTCTTTGAGGGAGAAGAACCGGGAGCAAGCCGGGATGAAATTTTGCAATGGAAGGATATTCTCGAGGAATGGAATGAGGGATAAAAGCAAAAAGAGTTACTTTTTTGCATATCAACATAAGTGTGACTATTTTGTGACCACGGTATGACTGCCGTGTGACCGAGGCATGTTATTCTTGATCTACAATATGTTAATAATTAAAAATACAAATAGAACTAGCTGAATATATTTTAAGCAGTCCCGGTGATTTTGTAATTAAAATATATGGAAGCGATGAGAGCCCGGGTATAGATGGACGCTTTAACCGGGCAGGAGCGGGTAGCGTAACCGGCCAGTGTTAAGATGGGCCGGTTAAGTTGTTTTTCTGGCATTCTTTTAGGAGGTGGTATAGCAGGGTTGGAAAGAGGAAAGGCAGGGCAGCTTTTCTATAAGCTATCCCTAGAAAAGAGAAAAAGAAAAGAGAAAAGAAATGATTCCAGGGCTTTGAAGCTGCCTACTTCCAGTCCCTACGCCTGAATTTTGCCGCTATCTTTTCAGTTTCTGAGTTTTATGCAGGAAAGCAAAAAAGAAGCGGTGCAGCCCGCTTCGGTAAGCGAAAGCTATGATCAGAAAGTGTAAAGTCTATGAGTGTGAAGATTTAAAATTAGAAGGAGGTAATTAATCCATGAGAAAGCTATCTAAAGGCAAATGGTTGGCAATAGTGCTGGCGTTGGCTTTGGTTTTTAGCCTGGTTCCGGCGATGGGTTTTGCAGATAATGACTGTGAACCATGCGAACCATGGAAGGAAGTTGACCTAATTGCCGGTCAACACAATGTAGTGGGAACGGTTACAGTTGAAAATGATAATGAGTATTTATGTGTCACTTATGCCCTTGATGAAGAGTCACTGGCTGAAGGTTGGCTAATTTACGAGACTCATTTGGCTATTGCCACTGAGCTTGATGGCATCCCGCAAACAAGGGCTAACCGGTGGGGAACCAACCCCATTCCCGGCCAATTCCCGTACGGGGACGATGAACTGGACGGGGTAGAGTAGTGGGAATTCTGCATTTCTTTCGAGGACCTGGGATTCGGTATTTGTGAAGAAGTATTCATCGCCGCCCATGCGGTGATCGAGAGAATGGAATGTGAGGTATTAGCAGAAGCTCCTTATGGTAGCTCAGAAGTTGTCGATACCTTACAGGCATGGCGTATCGATCATACTCCAGAGGTTCCCAGGTACGTGAGAGATCAGCGTTCCGACCCGGAAAACGCATTGGAGATAGGAATTCCAGGTGAGGAAACCTTCTACAGCCTGGGTTATGGAGGAGCTTTAAACGAAGAAGGAACTGCAGTGGAAACATTCTTCGGTGAATATTTTGAAGATAGGCGTGACCCTGATTCGATCAGGGAAATGGAAGCCTGGGTTGATGAAGACCTGGCAGCTACCCTTTCTGACACCGAGAACAACGCTGGCTGGATCATTCTCGAATTTGATCCACCGGCAATCAATGCGGAGGGAGAATATGACATCCAGGCTGTTGAAGACACCTGGGGACTGCCATATCCCCTGGAATTAGCGGCAATTTTCGGCAGGGCCGATGCTGGTGATGACTGGACGTTCCTCTTCTTGGCCCACAACCAGGAACCTGTGGGGGATCCCACTTATCATACCTATACAAATGGTAAGTTAGGTGATTTGGACGAAGCCTTACAGATTCTCGTCCAGGACGTCTCAGATCCAGAATGGTTTATCCCCTATCCCCATCAAGTAGAAACATTGGACGGGTATGACCTGAATGCTGTCGTAGCATTAAATGACCATGTAGAGTGTGAAGAATTCGACGAAACCGCCTGGGGCGAGGGCGACCGCTTCAACGAACGCGGCAACTGGGGCATGTTCTTCAAGTACAAGATCTGTGAGCCTGAAAATGACAATGACAATGGCAATGGTGATACGTACGATAAAGCAGGCAGCGCATGGGGTAATAATGATGGAGAAATTAACTATCATGCAAATGCATGCTACTTCGAATATGAACCTGGTGATGGAACTGTTTCTGAACCTTTTGTTGTCGAAATGGGAGAAGGTGCTAACTATATACAAGTAGGCACTGTCTCTGTCTGGGACGATGGCGATACTCTTTATGTAAAATTCAAAGCAGATGAGCCCGATTATAAGTGGGGTAAGGTCGATTTATATGCAGGCCTGACAGCTCCTTCAGCTCCTGCTGCACCTGGTCAATTTGCATGGAACTATGGAGAAGATGATC
>PWGJ01000078.1 GCA_003554445.1 Candidatus Nealsoniibacteriota bacterium | reverse complement strand
TTCAGACTTTAACATAATTTTTTTGTACAATGTCATTAAGATTACTCCTTTGGGTTTGATATGTTTATGTGCTTTTTCATTGTTGCATTAACTTTATGAACATTAAATTTTTCTTCACATAACTTATAACTTTCATTACCAAATTCGTTAATACTGTTAGGAGAATCTTTAAAAGACTCCATGGCTTCGACTAGTGCACCGACATCTTGGGGCGGAACCAATAAGCCCGATTTATTGTGAACCACTGTTTCTCTGCACCCTGGCGTGTCGGTTGTGATTATAGGTCTCCCCATTGACATTGCCTCTAGTACTGTTCTAGGAATGCCCTCTCGATACGAGGGCAAAACATACACAGAAGAAGCTTTGTAATATTCTCTTACATCTCCAGTCTCTCCAAAGTAATCTACAATGCCTTGGTCAAGATAATCTTTCAACACGTCAAAAGGTATGGAATCCTGAATATTTTCAATGGCTCCCAATAGCATAAATCGAACTTGAGGGTGTTTTTCTTTAATGATTTTTGCTGCTTTTAGGTACTCGTGCACTCCTTTGCTATACATGATTCTAGATAACATAAAGAATGTCAACTGGTTAGGATACGGCGCACGCGCATAGTGTTTCATGTTTACACCAGAACCATTAACAAGGCGAACCTTATCCCTACTAACTAATCCATTTCTAATGAAATCTTGGGCATCGTCACGGTTCTGAAAAATGACGTTGTTTGAAACTTTTAATGCACGCTTATATAGGATAAATGCAACTCTTCTTAATAACTTAGCTTTAATAGTGCTTCCACTAAATAAATAACCTACACCAGTGATCATAGCATATATGTTTTTAACATTAGCTTTTTTAGCGGCTATGGAACCATAAATAACAGGTTTAACCGTATAACTCAATACAATGTCTGGTTTTTCCTGCTTGAGAAGCCTGGTGAGTCGTTTCATGTATCTATAATCACTAATTGGGTTAATCCCGTTCTTATTTAAGGGAACCCAAAAGAACCGAGCCCCTAATTTTTTTATTTTCGTTAAATCGATATAGTTAGGGCCGGTAACTAATACCTCGTGGCCGTCCGAAATTAGTTCTTTTATCAAATCACCACGGAAATTATAAATCGTTCTATTTTTAGGAGATATAATCATTATTTTAGACATGCTGTACCTCTTTAGTATGATAATTTTCATCAATAGATAAAAAAATCATTCTATAATTCACTCTTTGAATACTCACTCAATGAACGATAAATCTTATAGTATAACCTCTCGGAGTTAGCTTCCGACGCAAAAGCGTTATGAGGTGTAATAGTAATGTTCGGCAATGACCATAAAGCACTATTGTTTGGTAATGGTTCTTGTTCAAAAACATCTAAAACAGCGATTATGTCATTTCTTCTTGTAAGAACTTTTACTAAATCGTTTTCATTAATAATTTGCCCTCGAGATACATTAATAACCATAGCATTTTCTTTTAACTTTGACAGTTTGTTTTTGTCTATATAATACTTTGTATCTTTTGTCAAAGACAAAGTCAAAATAAGGATATCCATTTCATGAATTTTTTGATCAAAATCATTGATATTAACAAATTCATGAAACAATTCATTGTGTTGTTTTTTAATATCTACCGAGAAAATTCTGACATTAAAAGGTAATAATCTTTTGGCAATTTCCTGACCAATGCTCCCAAACCCTATAATGGATACGTTTTTATTGGTGAGTTCTCGTAAATCTCTGTGTTTAATCCATTCTTTCTTCTCCTGCTGCTCTATAAAAACCTTACTTTTTTTATAGATTTCTAATATTTTGAGTAAGACCCACTCCGCAATGGGGATGCTATATATTCCTTTGGCATTGAGTAGCGTGATATTATGTTTTTGTATGTAATCTATTGGAACACGATCCAAACCAGCACTAGTCAGTTGAATCATTTTCAAATTTGTAAACTTATCTATGCTGTTGTACAAAAACAGGGCATTGCAAACTACAACTTCAAAGAGACTAACATCAAATTCTATTTCCTGTCTTTCTTCTTGAATATATGTGACATCGTACCCAAGTTTTTCTATTTCTTCAATCTGGTGCTCACTATAGTTAAACGCTCCAGTCAACAAGACATTCATCATTTCACCCGCTTTGACTGAATAATTTCATGAACTTTGTGTTTGAGAGAGAATAGATTCTGTTTAAAATCATTCTTGGTATAGGACTTTAATGAATTCTCAAAATTTCTTATCTCGTCAATACCGACTGAAAATATTCTTTGTGCCTTATTGAAGTCCATTACATCATCTTGATTAAAAAATGTTCTAGACAGTATTGCCATTTGCGACCCAAGACGATAGTGTTCCATTATAATGTTCTCTGCCGGCAACATCCCCTGGTTTAGCTGAGCAATCCCACCAAATCCAAACGGAATATTATTTTTCTTAAAAACTTTGGACAAATTTTCTACTGTACCATCACATAACAATTCAAACATAAACGTCATATTATACCCTAAATTCAAATCGTTCAATCCAATGTGTATATAATCAATCCCATCAATATTAACGATTTCTTCTACAATATTAACTGCTTCCGGAGTTTCTAGTAGTAAACATGTTTTAACTCTATTGTTTACAGCATTCACAAAGGTTTCAACTTCTTCTGTCGTTTTGAAATAAGGTAGCATGATAATATCGGCCCCATTTGCAATAACTTCATCGATTTCTTGGTTGGTTGTTGTATGTATTGGGTTAACTCTAACCAACAATTCCGACTTAGTTAAAACATCTTTTATTGGCCGAATATCAGCTATTTGATGCTTAGAGATAACTGTATCAAGATGCCCTTGGCGTTCAACCTTACCTTTATACTCTAAATCAATAAATATCCAATCTACTCCGCTTGTTTCAGCAATTTTAGCGATTTGAGCATCATTCGTTATGTACATTAAGGTTAAAGGCATTATATCATCCTCAAATTAAACTATTGTTTCTTGACTGTCTCTTTTTTATTGACATTGTCTTTCATTAATAGAACTTTGGCAACGGTTTTAAGCAAAATTTTAATATCAAACCAAAGTGAAGCATTCGCAACATAATACACATCATATTCAATGCGTTTGTTCCATTCAACATCTTTGCGACCATTGACTTGTGCCCACCCTGTTACACCTGGTCTTAGGTTAAAACGTCTTTTCTGTTTTTCCGAGTATTGGTTAAATGTCCATGGGTGATAAGTCAAGG